>DATDNT010000047.1:0-33543 GCA_036518135.1 Gaiellaceae bacterium
TCGTACGGAAGCCCGGCACGCCGCTGGACCTCCTCGACCGCGTCTGCGGACACGCTCTCGAAGAGGCAGTAGCACTTCTCGCCCTCCGGGACGTACGTCGAGCGGATGTACGTCGTCTGCTGCCCTTCCGCCGTGAGCTCCTCCGCCTTCGCCTTCGCGGCCGCAGCCGCTGCCGGCAGGTCCGCCGGCGGGAATCCCGCGAGGTGCCGCTCGACCATGAACTGATCCAACAGGCCCTCCTTCCTGCCTGCCTTCGATCGTTCGATCGTCCTCCGCCCGTGCGCGCGATGTCAAGATCGGCGGCATGGACTTCACGCTCTCCGACGAGCAGCAGCTCATCCGGCAGACCGCGCGCGCGTTCTGCGACGCGGAGATCGCGCCGCACGCGGCGGAGTGGGACCGCACGGAGACGATCGACCGATCGATCGTCGAGAAGCTCGCGGAGCTCGGCTTCCTCGCGGCGGCGCTGCCGGAGGAGCACGGCGGCATGGGCCTGCCGATGACGAGCTACGCGCTCGTCGTCGAGGAGATCGGCCGCGCCGATTCGAACGTGCGCGGGATCGTCTCCGTCTCGAACGGCCTCTATGGGAAGACGGTCGCGCGCTGGGGCACGGACGAGCAGAAGGCCCGCATGCTCCCGGCGCTCGCGGCCGGCGACGAGCTCGGCTGCTACGCGCTGACGGAGCCGGGCGCGGGCTCCGATCCCGGCTCGCTCGAGACACGGGCCGAGCGCGACGGCGGCGGGTGGCGGATCACCGGCCAGAAGATCTTCATCACGCTCGGCTCGTGGGCGGCGTGGGCACTCGTGTTCGCACGCACCGGCGACGCGGGCCCGCGCGGGATCACGTGCTTCGCGGTGCCGACGTCGGCGGATGGGTTCGAGGCGCATCCGATCAAGGGCAAGCTCGGGCTGCGCGCGCAGGACACCGCGGAGCTCTTCCTCGACGGCGTCCACGTGGGCGACGACGCGATCGTCGGCGAGCTCGGCGGCGGGTTCAAGGTCGCGATGTCGGCGCTCGACCACGGCCGCATCTCGCTCGGCGCCGGCTGCGTCGGGATCGCGCAGGGCTGCCTGGACGCATCCGTCGCCTACACGAAGGGGCGACAGCAGTTCGGGCGGAGCGTCGCGAGCTTCCAGCTCGTGCAGGAGCTGCTCGCGGACATCGCAGTCGAGACCGAGGCGGCGCGCCTGCTCGTCTGGCGCGCGGCGGCGACCGCAGACCGCGGGGAGCGGCACACCGTCGAGGCGTCGTATGCGAAGTACTTCGCATCCGAGGTCGCCGTGCGCGCAGCGAACGCCGCGGTGCAGGCGCATGGCGGTTACGGCTACGTGGACGAGTACCCCGTCGGCAAGTACCTCCGGGACGCGCGCGTGACGACGTTGTACGAGGGCACGTCGCAGATCCAGAAGCTGCTGATCGGACGGGCCCTCACCGGCGAGAACGCGTTCGCGTGAAGTCGAACCGCTCCGTTCCCGAGGCGCACGTCGTGCCGGTGCTCGTCTACGAGGACGTGCGGAGCGCCGTGGAGTGGCTGATGCGCGTGTTCGGCTTCACGGTCCGCGTGCACATCCCGCCGTTCCACCGGGTGCAGCTCTGCTACGGCGCGTTCGCGGTCATCGCCGCCGACCGCGGCGCAGCCGGCCCGGCCGGCGTCCTCCTGCGCGTCGAGGACGTCGACGCCGTCTGCGCGCGGGCCGGCGACCGCGTCGTCTCGCCGGCGAACGACTGGGAGTACGGGGAGCGCCAGGCGACGATCGAGGATCCCGGCGGCCACCGCTGGACGGTCTCGCAGACGCTCCGCGACGCCGAGCCCGAGAGCTGGGGCGGCATCACCGGGCGGCTGTGAGCGGCTGAACCGCGGGTCAGCCCCCTCCACGTCCCGACCGTACGCCCGAACGAGACACGCCTCCACGCGACATGACGGGGCCAGGCCCATCCATGGCCGCTTCGGGCATGATCCGGAGCGATGGCGCTGGACCGCCCCGAAGTCGACCCGCCGGAAGGCGACATCCCGTTCGAGCTCGGGATCGACGACCTCGTCGTCGGCGACGGGGACGAGGCGTCGGCCGGCAAGAAGGTGACCGTGCACTACGTCGGTGTCTCGTTCCTCACGGGCGAGCAGTTCGACGCGTCGTGGGACCGCGGGCAGCCGTTCCAGTTCAAGCTCGGCAAGGGCCAGGTGATCCCCGGGTGGGACCAGGGCGTCGCCGGGATGCGCGTCGGCGGGCGGCGGCGGCTGACGATCCCGTCGGCGATGGCGTACGGATCGCGCGGAGCCGGCGGGGTGATCAAGCCGAACGAGCCGCTGATCTTCGTCGTCGACCTGCTCGCCGTCGACTAGCGCTCCAGGCGGTAGACGGCTCGCAGCTGCTCGAGCAGGTGCGACACGATCAGGTCACCGGCGGCCTCGGTGTAGTGGACGCCGTCGGGGAGGCGCATCAGCGTCAGCTTTCCGTGCCAGCGCAGGTACGGCGTGTAGCGGCCGTGGAAGTCGTCGAGCATGTGCCACGTGTCGACGTACGTCGTCTGCTTCGCGTGCGCTTTCGCGACGGACTCGAGCACGCGGTTCACGACGGGGAAGCTCTTCTTGAAGCCGGGGCCGTCGGGGATCGGCAGGCCGAGCCAGACGACGTAGATCCCCTTCGCGTTCAGCTCGCGTGTCACGCCGTCGACGCGGCGGCGGTACTCGGCGAGCCACGACGGCGATCCGAAGGGGCCGACGTGCGCGCCGCTCATGTAGCTGTGCGCGTCGTCGGCGCCGAACGAGAAGACCACGACGTCCGGGTGCAGCTGCCCGGGTACCTGGCGGATGCGCGTGAACCAGTTGTAGAGGTCGGGCGACGCGAGGCCCGTCGAGAGGCGGCTCTCGACCCCGACGACGTCGACGGGGCCGCCGACGCGCTCCAGCGCGTCGCCCGGGATCTGCGCCAGCGAGTCGCCCGCGACCCACATGCGCAGCGGGTGCGCCGGCGTGAACGTCGGCTTGCGCGCCGAAGCGGTGTGATGGCGCCGGGGCTTCGGCTGCGGCCGCGAGACCGGGCCGGCAGGCGGCGGCAGCTCGAAGGCCACGCGTGTGTCGATCTCGTCCTCGTGCTGCCGCCCGATCGCCACTTGCAGCTCGTGCCGCGGCGTCGTCAGATGGAGCGCACGCGAGAACGAGACGAGGCGCTTCGTCACGGCGACCGCGACGTCGCGCTGCACGCCCGCCGGCTGGATCTGCGCCTGCTTGCGCAGCCCTTCCGCCTCGAGCAGCGCGGCCAGGACGAGCGCGAGGATCAGGACGGCGACTCCTTTGTAGGCGGCGAGCATCAGAACCGGAAGTAGATGAAAGGCGCGACGCCGGTCGGGCCAAGGGTGTTGATGACGGTCAGCGCGACAGCGACGCACGCCGCCTGCGCGACGGCGGGGAGCCGCGCGAACCCGCCGAGCAGGGACGTCACCGCCGTCGGGCGGACGTACTGGCCGACGATCCCGACGAGGATCGCGAGCACGACCGACGTCGTCACGAGCGGCGAGCTCTCGCCCCACGCCGTGAAGAGCCGCGCGATCACCGTGCGTGCGGTCGCGAACGAGTCGGCGCGGAAGAAGATCCACCCGAGGCAGACGACGTGGAAGGTGAGCACACGGCCGAACCACATCGCCGCTCGCGACGAAGGCCGCCAGCCGAGCGCACGCTCGACCGCGAGGCCGACGCCGTGGATCCCGCCCCACACGACGAACGTCCATGCGGCCCCGTGCCACAGCCCCCCGAGCAGCATCGTCAGCATCAGGTTGCGGTACGTGAGGACGCGCCCCTTCCTGTTACCGCCGAGCGGTATGTAGAGGTAGTCGCGCAGCCAGCGCGAGAGCGTCATGTGCCACCGCCGCCAGAAGTCCTGCAGCGAGACCGCGGTGTACGGCGACGCGAAGTTTTGCGGGAACTCGAAGCCGAGGAGCAGCGCGACGCCGATCGCGATGTTCGTGTAGCCGCAGAAGTCCGCGAAGATCTCGACCGCATAGCCGTAGACGCCGACGAGGACCTCCAGCGACGAGTGGCGGTTCGGCGCGGCGAAGACGTCGTCGACCAGATGCGTCGCAAGGTGGTTCGCGATCACCACCTTCAGGAAGAGGCCCGTGACGATCAGGAAGTACGCGCGGGAGACGTCGACGCGCCTCGGGTCGCGCGGCTCCTCGAGTTGCGGCAGCAGCTCGCTCGCGCGGACGATCGGCCCCGCGACGAGATGCGGGAAGAAGGCCTGGAACACGGCGAACCGGGTGAACGACGCCGGCACCAATTCACGGCGATACGTGTCGACGACGTACGAGATCGCCATGAACGTGTAGAAGGAGACGCCGACCGGCAGCGTCACGTTCGCGAGCCACGACGTCCCGAAGACGTTGTCGACCGAGCTGAGGAAGAAGTTCGCGTACTTGAAGTACGCGAGCAGGCCGAGGTCGAACGCGACGGCGAGCGCGAGCAGCGCCTTGCGCGCGCCGATCCGCTCGGCCCGGTGGATCGCGACGGCGAGCACGTGGTTCACGACGGTCGACGCTGCGAGCAGGAACACGAAGCGCCAGTCCCACCAGCCGTAGAACACGTAGCTCGCCACGAGGATGAAGACGAACCACGCGCGGTGGATGCGCATGAGCGCCCAGCTCAGCGGGAGGACGATGACGAAGAAGACCGCGAAGGTGACGGTCGGGAAGAGCACTTACCGCGCGATGCGAAGCGTGAGCCTGCGCGTCGCGCTCGAGCTCGCGGCGTCGCGCACGCGCACGTCGAACGTGTACCTCCCCGTCCTGGCTCGCGGCGTCCCGGTGACGACGCCGTTCGCGGCGAGGTGGATGCCCGCGGGAGCGCGCTCGAGCAGCGACCACTGGAGCGGGGCGACGCCGCCGGCGGCGACGAGCCGAGCGCGGTAGGCGTGCCCGCGATGCGCGAGCGGCAACGCACCGCTGACGACGCGCGGCGGAGGCGCGGCGACGCCCGCCGTGAGCAGCGTCTTGTGGATCAGCGTGGCCATCGCCTCGGCCCCGGGCGAGAGCAGGTGGATCCCGTCGTCCTGGAACCAGTCCGGATGGCTGCGCGAGTACACGTTCCAGTCGATGATCGTCATCTCGGGGTGCTTCGCCGCGGCGGCAGCGAGATCATCGTTCATCGTCAGGTACGGATGCCGCGCGGCCCGCAGCGTCAACCACCACACGTGCTTGACGCCGGCCGCCTTGAGCGCCGCGAGCGCATCCGAGACGTTCCCGGCGTACTGGTCCTCGAAGTCGTTGTACCCGACGGAGACGACGACGTTCGGGCCGAGCTTCGTGCCCAGCGACTGGGCGAGCTCGACGACGCTCGGCGGACGCACGCCGTCGACGGGGCAGCCGATCCCCTCGACACGGCGGCACGGCGCCACCTCGAGATCGAGGTCGACGCCCTGGCGCAGGATCGCGACGGCGGGCGTGTCGCCCGGGATCGCGTCGGCGACCGAGTCGCCGATCAGCGTCACGTGCTGGACCTGTACCGAATGCGCCGGCGACGCTGCCGTCGCGGCGAGCGCAGCGGCGAGCGCGGCGAGCGCGGCGATGACCCCCCTCATCGCGCCCGATCGTACCGGCGGCGTCATCGCAAGCGGTAAGGCTGCGCGCGCCACGACGCCCAGCGCCAGTACCACCCCGGCGGCCGCCGCGGCGCCTTTGCGGGCCGCGCGCCTTGATGGTGCTGGAACGAGTAGAGCTGGAACGCCCACTTCGGCAGGGCGCGAGGGATCCCGGACGGCCGCGACTTGAGGAGGACGACGACGGCCCGGCTCGACGCGCCCAGGTTTCCTGCGGCGTCGGTCGCACGCACGCGGTACACGGTCTGCGCACCGGCACCGGCGCGGCGCACCGCTGCGACGCGCGCCGCCGGCGCCAGCGTCGAGATCGGCACGCCGTTGCGGAGCACCGAATAGGACGCGATCGGGCCGTTGTCGGCGGCGGGCAGCCAGCGCAGGTACAGATCGGTTGCGACGAGACGGCCGGTGACGACGGGCGCGGCAGGCGGCGTCGTGTCGGCGACGAGCGCGAACCAGCCGGGGACGAGCGTCTCGATCTCGACCGTGCCGTCGGGGTCGACGGAGTAGGCGCTGAGCGTCGAGTCGGACAGGCCGCCCGCGCCGAGCTTCGGCAGCGGCTTCCACGTCGTCCCGTCAGGGGAGAACGCGGGGACGAACCCGGCGGGCTGCTTCAAGAGGTGAACCGTGATGGGCGCGCCGAACCCGTCGATCGGCGCCTGGTTGTCCGTCTCCGTCGCGGTGAGCGTCACGACGTACGAGGTGCCGGCCGGCGGCGTCTGCGGCGTCAGCGTCACGGCAGCGGGCGCGGGGAACGCCGCGGCCGGCCAGCTCGCGGTCGCAAGGCCGTCACCCGAGTTGACCTGACCCGCCGGGACCGGCGTCGGCGGCGGAGGCGGCGGCGCGACGCCGCCCACGACGAGGCTGTCGACGACGTTCGAGTCGACGTTGATGGTGACGCCGCCGTAGGTCTCCTTGTGGCCGCCCTTGTACTGGTGGACGCGCTGATGGTTCGGCCACAGCGCGTCGCTCACGTACTGGTCGCCGAACACGCTCTCGACGCCGTTCCAGTTCGCGATCCAGATCAGGTCGGGCTTCGCGGCGCCGTTCGAGACGTCCCGGATCGTCGATGCCGCGCTGCCGTAGACGCCGGGGACGAAGCCCTGCGTGCGGAGTGCGGCATTCCAGCCGCCGACGAACGCGCGCACCGCGTTCGAGCACGTCGAATCACCGAGGTGGTAGCCCTCCATGTCGAGCCAGATCGGGCTCCCCGTCGGCAGGCCGAGCGCGCCCGCGTTCGACACCGCGTCGTTCCCTGCGGCCTGGCCCTGCGTCGTCGCCGTGGCGCCTGAGGTCGAGACCTTCGCGAGCCCCGACTGCGACACGCACGGCGCCTGCAGCCCGACGTACAGCGGCAGCAGGCTCCAGCCGAGGCCGGTCGCGCTCTGCACCCACGCCGGTGTCAGGTTCGGCTGCTTGCACGCCCGGTTCGCGCCGCCGATGTACACGCCGAGCGCGCGGTACGGCGACGCGCCCCATGCCTGCAGGGCGCCGAGCGACGGCGCGGAGCACGCATCGAAGGCGTAGCCCGTGAACACGCCCGTGCGCGCGGCGGTGCCGGACGCGTGGACGCTCGCGGGGACGAGCAGTGCGAGCGCGAGCGCGATGACCCCCAACCTTCTCACGGCACAGAGGGTGCCGCAGCTTTGTTCAGAGACTTTGAAGCGCCTCGAGCAGCCGGTCGACCTCGTCGCGCGTGTTGTAGTGCGCGATCCCGGCTCGGAGCGACTGCTCCGGCAGGCGCGGGCCGAGCGAGACGCAGTACCAGTTGTCCGCGTACCAGACGCCGAAGCCGCGCTCCGCGAGGCGATGTGCGGCATCCTCGGCCGGGACACCGTCGACGTTGAAGAGGAACGTCGGGACGCGGCCGACCATCGTCGACGGCCCGTACAGCGTCACGTTCGGCGGCAGGCTCTGGAGAAGGTGCGCGCCGAGCTCGTGCTCGTACTCGCGGATCGCCGCCATCCCGCCGATCGTGTCGAGGTACGCGATCGTCGCGCTGAAGCCGGCGAGCAGCTCGTAGGGCGGCGTGCCGGTCTCGAAGCGGAGCTTCGACGGCCGCGCCTTGTACGGCCGCCACGACTCGGCGAGCTCCGCCCGGACGTAGGCGATGCCGAGATGCGGCCCGCAGAACTTGTACGGCGAGCAGAGCAGCACGTCGCAGCCGAGCTCGCGGACGTCGATGGGCTCGTGCGCCGCGTAGTGGACCGCGTCGATCCACGAGATCGCGCCGGCGTCGCGCGCGAGCGTGCAGATCCTCTTCGCGTCTGCGATCGAGCCGGTCGCGTTCGACGCAAGCGCGAACGCGACGACGCGTGTGCGCTCCGAGACCTGCCGCTCGACGTCGTCGTAGTCGACCGTGAGCTCGTCGGTCGCGCCCGCGACGCGGACGACGATCCCCCGGTCCTCGCCGAGCTCCACCCACGGCGCGACGCCGCCGTCGTGATCGAGCTGCGTCGTCAGCACCTCGTCGCCTTCGCGGAAGTCGCGTGCGGCGGTCCGCGACAGCGCGAAGTCGAGCGTCGTCATGTTCGCGCCGAAGGAGATCTCGTCGGCGTCGCAGCCGAGGAAGCGCGCCGCGTCCTCCTTCGCTCCGGCGAGGATCGTCTCGACCGCGCGGCCTGTCGCGTACGGCGCACCGAGGTTCCCCGACGCCTCGCGCAGGGCGTTCGCGATTGCGTGGCCGACCTCGTCCGGCACCTGTGTTCCGCCCGGCGCGTCGAAGAATGCGAAGCCCTTCTGCAGCGAAGAGAACCGCGCGCGGACCGCGTCGACATTCAAGGGGTCTCGCCCTGCAGGATCCGCGCGAACACCGACGGGTCGATGTTCCCGCCGGAGACGATGCAGACGACCTTGCGGCCCACGTCGTTGTGGAGCGCCGCGGCGAGCGCGAGCGCACCCGCGCCCTCGGCGATCACCCGCGTCCGCTCCGCAAGCAGTCGCATCGCGTCGGCGACGTCGTCGAGCGACGGGGCGAACGCCCCGTCGAGGAGCTGCGATGCGTGCTCCCACACCGGCGGGATCAGCGCGCGCGAGCCGGAGCCGTCGACGAAGGACGGCACGTACTGCACCTCCGTCGGGGTGCCGCCGGCGGCGAACGTCGCCGCGACAGGCGCGCCCGTTGCGGGCTCGGACGCGTAGAACCGCACGTCGGGACGCTCCGCCTTGACCGCGCTCGCGATCCCGGTGACGAGGCCGCCGCCGCCGTACGGCGAGATCACCGCGTCGAAGCCGTCGAGCTGCTCGAGGAGCTCGAGGCCGATGGTGCCGTTCCCCGCCATCACGCGCGGGTCGGCGACCGGGTGCACGAACAGGCCGTCGAGCCCTTCGTATTCTCCCGTGACGAGCACGTTCCACCAGTCGTCGTACGGGACCTTGATCACGCTGCCGCCGTAGCGCGCGATCGCGTCGAGCTTCGCCTGCGGCGCGTGCTCCGGAACGACGATCGTCGCAGGCACGCCGCGAAGCCGCGCCGCGACGCACACCCCCTGCGCCATGTTGCCGGCGCTCGCCGTGAAGACGCCGTCCGCGATCTCGGCATCCGACGCCTGCAGCACCGCATTCCCTGCGCCGCGGATCTTGAAGGATCGGACGGGCTGGAGTAGCTCGAGCTTCAGCCAGATCTCGGCGTTCGTATCGGCGTCGAGGCGGACGAGCGGCGTCCGCAACGCGACGCCCTCGAGGACCCCTCGCGCGCGGCGGATCTCCTCGATCGCGATCACAGCGACACCAGCGTCCCCGCGTTCTCGGCCTCGGCGCGGCGGACGACGTGCTCGGCGGCGGCGAGGTCCTCGACCGCGAGGCCGAGCGACTTGAACACGGTGATCTCGTCGGGCGAGCGCCGACCGGTGGCCGTGCCGAGCACGAGCTCGCCGATCTCCGCCCTGATGTGCTCCGGGCCGATCGCGCCTTCGCGCTGCGGGAACAGGAAGTCGCCCGCCTCGTTGATCGTCGACTCCCGCCGGTCGACGAAGAGCGACGCGGCCGCCATCGTCTCGGTGTCGAGCTCGCGCGTGGTCGGGATGCTCGAGCCGACGGCGTTCACGTGCACGCCGTCGCGGAGCCACGCGCGCCGCACGACCGGCTCGGCGGCGGACGTCGCGGTCACGAGCACGTCCGCCGCACGAACCGCGTCTTCGGGGGACGCGACCTCCTCCACCTCGTCGAGGTCGGAGAAGCGACCCGGTGTCCTCCCCCACACGACCACGCGCTCGAACTCGCGCACGCACTGCATCGCCTCGAGATGTGCGCGCGCCTGGATCCCCGTGCCGAGGACGGCGAGCGTCCGCACGTCGTCACGTGCGAGCAGGCGCGTCGCGACGCCCGAGACGGCGGCGGTGCGCACCGCCGTGATGCCGCCGGCGTTGAGGATCGCGCGTGTCTCACCGGTCTCGCCGTCGAACAGCGCGACGAACCCCTGGTGGAGATCGAGCCCGCGCGCCGCGTTCGACGGGAAGATCGCGACCGCCTTCAGCGCCCACAGCCTGCTCTCGCCGCCGCGGTGCGACGGCATCAGGCCGAGCAGCGACGGCTCCTCCGGCGGCCGGACGACGAACCGCAGCGGGTTGTGCACCTCGCCGCGCGAGAGCGACGCGAGCGCGTCGGCCATCACGTCGATGCACTCGGACATCGGCAGGAGCCGGCGGACGTCGTGCTCGTCGATGACGCGGACCGTGCTCATGGCCGCTCCGGCGCCGTACATGCCGGCGCCTCCGCTCCTTTGCCGGCTCCGTCGAGCCCACGCAGGCTGCTCATGTCTGCACGAGCTGCATCGCCTCGAGGATCGGGTCGAGGTGGGCGGCGCGGTTCGGGCCGCACACTGCGCCGTCGCACCGCTCGAGCACCCACGCGAATGCGAGCGCGGCCATCGAGACGCCGCGGCGTTCGGCATCCGCTTCGAGCTCCTCGAGCACGTCGAAGACGGAGTCGTCGGCGTAGCGCTGGTACGGGCCCGGCCGCTGGGTCATGCGCGACCCGTCGGGATAGGGCTCGCCGCGGCGGTACTTGCCGGTCAGCCAGCCGCCGGCGAGCGGCCCGAAGGGCACGTAGAGGATGCCGTGCGTCTTGCAGTACGGGAGGACGTCCTCCTCGTCGGCGCGGTCGAGCAGCGAGAACGAGTTCTGCACGAGCGCCGGGCGCCACGCGCGGACCTCGGCGAGCGAGAAGTTCGAGAGGCCCCAGGCGCCGACCAGCCCCTCGTCGCGCAGCGACTCGAAGCACGCGACCGTGCGCTCGAGCGGGACCTGGTGGTCGGGCTCGTGCGCGAGGTAGAAATCGACGCGGTCGACGCCGAGCCGCTGCAGGCTCGCGTCGAGCTGGCGCTTCACGCGGTCGGGGGCGAGCCCCGTGTCGCCGGGCGTGCCGGTCGTCGAGTGGAAGACCTTGGTCGTGATCGCCGGCCGGTTGCCGGTCGCCGCGATCCACTCGCCGATCCACGTCTCGCTCGCGCCGCCGCCGTACGCGTCGCCGGTGTCGAACCAGTCGATCCCGGCCGCCCACGCGCGGTCCATGATCGCGAACGCCTCGTCGTGCGCGATCCCCTTCCCGAAGAACTCCGGCGCCGAGCCGACGCCGCCGAAGTTCCCGCAGCCGAGCGAGACTCTCATTCGGGGAGGTTCATCCGCGTCAGCTCGTTGCGCACGTCCCACAGCTCCGGGAACAGCGAGTGGTGGATCAGGCGGCCCATGATCTCGACGGGCGTCCCCTGCGTCCCGACGACGTCGCCGCCGATCACGCGCTGCACGACCTTGAAGTGGCGCACGCGCCAGACCGTGATCCGCTCGTCGAGCTCGATCAGCTGCTCCGCGAGGTTGTAGAGGTCCTCGTGCTCGCGGCCCTCCGTGTAGACCTCGACGAGCGAGAGCCCCGCGTGCTCACGCGCCGCGTGGAACGCCTCGCCGAGGTCCTTGCCGACGCGGCGCAGCTCCTTGAAGCCGGGCGAGTCGAAACCGCTCCCGTGCCCGAGCACCTTGCGCACCTCGGTGTACTCCCACGGCGACATGTGCTCGAGCATGTCGAGCGCGAGCGTGACCAGCTTGAAGCAGTCGTTCGCGCGTCGCAGCAGACGGAGCGCGGCCGCGACGTCGCCGCTGTTCACGAGCCGCGACGCCTCCTCGACCTCGTTCCACGCGAGCTTCAGCCAGATCTCGGACGTCTGGTGCACCGACTGGAAGAGCAGCTCGTCGCGGTGCACCCACTCGTCCGCCGTCTTCTGGAGCGCGAGCAGCTCCTCGGTGCGGAGGTACCGCTCGTAGTCGGAGCCTGCGGTGCCCGGCAGAACGGGCTTGGCGAGCTCACTCATCGTTTCTCGTCTCCTTTGAAGATCTTCATGTCGAGGCCGGCGAGCGGCTCCCCGCCGCCGTCCGTCACGAGCCACGTGTCCTGCATGTAGAGACACGACCGCCCGTCCTGCGAGATCGCGTGCGGGTGCATCGAGAAGACCATGCCCGACCGGAGCTCGGTCTCGTCGCCCTCGCCGATCTTCGGCCACTCGATCATCGTCATGCCGATCGAGTGGCCGGTCACGTGGCCGAGCTTGAAGCCGCGGTCGTGGAAGCCCTTCGACACGGCGCGGTGGACGTCGTGGGCCGTCGCGCCCGCATGCAGCGCCCCGCGCGCGGCCTCGTAGTACTCGTCGTAGGCTTCCAGCATCGCCTTCGTCTCGTCGTTCGGCGCGCCGGGGCAGATCGCGCGCGAGACCTCGACCCAGTGGCCGCCGGGCCCTGCGATCTCGAGCGACGGCAGCACCATGTCGGTGTCCTTGATCCGGTAGTCGCCGGCGATCTTGAACTCCGGGAGCGCACCGCCGTTCGGGCCGGTCAGCACCATGTCCATCGTCAGCCGGCCGCAGCCCTGCTCGACGAAGTACTGCTCGCACGGCGCGAGGATCTCGCGCTCCGCCTTCCCGGGCGCGTAATGCTCGAGGAAGATCCAGAACCCCTCGGTGTTGATGCGCACGCTGTCGCGCACGGACTCCAGCTCGAGCTCGCTCTTCACGGCGCGCGCATGGTCGAACTGCTCGTCCCACGCGACGACGTCGGCCGCCGCGGCGAGCGCCTGGTAGTCGCGCACCGTCATCACATAGTCGAGCCCGTAGACCCCGACCCTCCTGCCGCGCACCTGGTCGGCGAGCCAGTCGCCGGGCCTGTCGACGAACACCTGGTTCTCGATCCACGTCGTTCCGTGCTCGCCGACGTACGTCGCCTCGCGCGGGAACACGATCGCCGGGTCGCCCTCGCGCGGCAGCAGGACGTACGCATAGCGGTGGACGATCACGAAGCCCGACATGTACGTGACCGCGCCCTCGAAGCCCGTGTACTCGTTGCCGCTGACGATGACGGCGTCGAGGCCGTCGCGTTCCATCGCGGCGCGGACGTTGCCGTACCGGCGGTCGATCTCCTGCCTCACCACGACGCCTCCACCCCTTTCACGAGAGCCTGGATCGCCTCGTGCGTCGGCGTCGGCACCCCGTAGCGCCGCCCGAACTGCGCGATCCCGCCGTTCAGATAGTCGACCTCGGTCTGCCGCCGCGCCTCGACGTCCTGCAGCATCGACGCCTTGTGGTCGTACGCGACGTCCTTGCGCGCCGCGTAGTCGATCAGCTCCTCCGGGTCGGAGTCGAGGACGATGCCCTGCGCGTCGGCGACTGTCTTTCCCTCGGCGACGAGCTGCGACGCGAGCGCGCGCAGGTCGGGACGCTCGCAGACGCGGCCGTGCGTCAGGCCGGTGAGCGCGCCGAGCGGTTTGGTCGCGGCGTTGAAGATCACCTTCCGCCACTGCGGCCCGCGCGCGTCGTCGACGGCTTTCGTCGGCATCCCGCCGCGCGTGCAGGCGTCGGCGAGGCGCTCGATCTCCTCGATCGGCGCCGGCCGGTCCTCGAACGGCCCGAGCGTGGTGTCGCCTTTCACGTCCCACTGCACGACGCCGGGCGCGGTGATCTTTCCCGCCGGGAACGTCGTCCCGCGGATCACGCGCTCGACGTGCTGCGCCAGCACCTCCTCGTTGCCGATCCCGTTCTGCACGGTCGCGACGCAGCCGTTCGCGAACGCGTGCGCGGTCGCGCCGATCGCGGCGTCGGTGTGCATCGCCTTCGTCGCCACGATTCCGAAGTCGCACCGCGGCAGCTCGGCTGCGTCGGTCGTCGCGCGCAGCCGCCCGGTGACGTCCCCCGCCCCCGTCAGCCGAAGGCCGTCACGGTTGATCGCGTCGACGTGCTCCTGCGACAGGTCGTACGCCCACACCTCGACGTCGCCGAGTGTCGCCAGGTTCGCCGCGAACAGCGACCCGACGGCGCCGCATCCGATCACCGCTACGACCACGAATCCTCCTTCGCCTTGATCAGCCGTTCCATCGTCTCGTGCAGCGGCACGGCGACGTCGTGACGGCGCGCCTCGCGGACGAGCGCGCCGGTGATCATGTCGATCTCCGTCGGCCGGTGCGCCTCGACGTCTTCGAGCATCGACGGGTAGTGCGCGCTCCCGCGCTGCGTCGCCAGGACGTTCATCTCCCACGGGTCCTCCCCGAGCCGCACGCCCACCGCTTCGGCGACGCGCTTGCCTTCGTCCATCAGCCCGCGGACGAGGTGGCCGAGGTCCGACGGATGCTCGAGGGCGGCGAAGTGCGCGTCGTGCGGCAGCCCCGTCAGCGCGGCGACGGTGTTCACCGTCGCGTTGAAGATGAGCTTCGACCACTGCGCAGGGCGTAGGTCGTCGAATGCCTCGGCCTTCAGGCCGGCCGACTCGATCAGCTCGGCGACGGCGTGCGCGTCGGCGCGGTCCGTCCCACGCGCGGGGCCGATCCACGTCGCCGTGTCGAGGACGTACTGCACGTGGGTATCGTCGTGGCGCGTCCCGCTCATGAACGTGACGGACGAGAGCAGCCGCCAGTCGCCGTGGCGCCCGACGACCTCGTCGGCGCCGATTCCGTTCTGCACGGTCATGACGATCGCGTCCGGCCAGTGGCCCGCAAGTCGCGCTGCAACGGCCTCGAGATCCGTCCCTTTGCACGCGACGATCACGAGGTCGGGCTCGACGAGCGCCTCGGGAAGCGTCGACGCGTCGAGCTGCGCGGTGAAGTTCGCGCGGCCGCTCACCGTGAGCCCGTTCGCCCGCAGCGCCGCAGCATGCTCCTCCCGCCGCGTCAGCGCCGAGACGTCGGTGACGCGCGCGAGATGACCCGCGAAGAGCGAGCCGATCACGCCCGCTCCGGCGACGCACACCTTCATGCGCGCTTCGCCCGCAGTCGCAGCTCGCGGCCGCCCGTGATCCCGGACGGCCTGAGGATCAGCACCGCCGCCATCAGGATCCCGACGACGATCTCGCGCGTGCCCGCGGGCAGGTCGAGGTGCGCGCCGAGCACAGACGTCCCGTTCTCCGCGACGGCGAGCCACGAGTCGAGCGCGCTGACGGCGAGCGCGCCGACGACGGCGCCGAACAGGCTCGTCGCGCCGCCGACCACGAGCATCGCGAGCGTCACGAACGTCAGGTCGAGGTGCACCGAGTTCACGTTCAGCGGCAGGAGGTGCACGTACAGCCCGCCCGCCAGGCCCGCGAGGAAGCCGGAGACGGTGAACGCGACGAGGCGCTGGCGGTAGACGGACGCGCCGACGGCGCGTGCCGCGGCGTCGTCCTCGCGCGTCGCGCGCAGCAGGCGGCCGAAGCGGCTGCGCGCGTACGCGAACGCGACGACGATGCAGACGATCGCGCCGAGCGCCGCCTGGCGGAGCCCCGTCGTCTCGGGCACGGACGAGAACGCGTTCAGGCCCGGCCCGATGCGCTCCTCGTACTGCAGGAGGTTGTACGTGATCTCGAGGACGGCGAACGTCGCGATGCCGGCGGCGAGGCCCGACAGCCGCATCAGCGGGATCCCGACCGCGAACGCCGCGATCCCGCCGACGAGCGCGGCGAGCGCGAGCGACTGGACGTTCCCGACGTGCATCTTCATGAGCGAGTGCGCGAGGTTCGGCATGATCGCGGGCTTCTCGGCGCGCGGCACGGAGAGGACGCCCGCCGTCCACGCGCCCAGCGCGACGAACGAGATGTGCCCGAACGAGAGCACGCCCGAGTTGCCGATGAAGACGTACAGCGCGACGACGATCGAGACCTTGACGAGCGTGTCGGTGAAGTAGGTCTGCGTCGAGATCGAGACGAGCGTCCCGAGCAGCGCGGCGACGACGACGAGCACGACCGGGCCGATCAGCTCCTCGGGGCGGTAGCGCGCGACGCTAGACACGTTCGACGCTCCGCGTGAAGTCGAAGAGGCCGCGCGGACGGACGAGCAGCACGAGGATGACGACGGCGAACACGAACGTCGGCAGGTACTGGCTCTGGTTCGTCGGCAGCGCGCCGCCGAGCACGCCGGTCGCGAAGCCGATCGCGAATCCGCCGAGCGTCGCGGGGATCGGCCGGTTGAGGCCGCCGACGACGACGCCCGCGAGCACGACGATCGTGTCGCGGAGCGCGAAGTCGGGGGTGACGAGCGGCGTCTGCACCGTGAGCATCACCGCGACGACGGCGGCGAGGACGCCGGACAGGAGCACCGCGAACGAGATGACGCGGTTCGCGCGCACGCCGAGCATCCGCGACGTCGAGAAGTCCATCGACGCGGCGCGCATGTGCAGGCCGATCTCGGTGCGCTCGAGCAGCAGGCTGAGCGCGAGCAGGCACAGCGCGGCGACGACGACGGCGACGATCGCGATCTTGCGGATCTCGACGCCGCCGAGCACCCACGGCCGGTTGAGGAACGAGAGGGACGTCGCGATCTTCCCGAGCGACCCGAACCAGAGGAGCGCGATCGACTGCAACAGGAACGCGACGGCGAACGTTGCCACGAGCATCACCGCGGGCGAGTGGCCGCGGAGCGGGCGGAAGACGAGGTAGTCCATCGCCGCGCTGAGCGCGAGCACGACCGCGAAGCAGAGGACGATGCCGAGCCAGAGCGGCCAGCCCCACTGCGACGCGAGCGCGAGCGCGAACGCGCCCGCCATCACGAGCTGTCCGTAGGCGAAGTTGACGAGGCGCAGCACGCCGAAGACGAGCCCGATGCCGACCGCCATCAGGGCGTAGATCGAACCGAGCGCGAGCCCGTCGGCGAGGTTCTGCCAGGTGACCGTCACGCGAGGTACGCCTCCACGAGCTTCTGCGTGTCCTCTGCGTCGTCGGGGCCGAGCGTCAGCCGAAGCTCCCCGTTCGCAAGGACGTGGCTGCGATCCGCGGCCGCGACGGTGCGCTGTGCGCGCTGCTCCACGAGGAGCACGGCGATCCCGCGTTCCCGGATCGCCTCGAGCGCGCCGAAGACGACGTCGACGACGCTCGGCGCGAGGCCGAGCGACGGCTCGTCGAGGAGCAGCACGTCGGGATCGGCGACGAGCGCGCGCGCGATCGCGAGCTGCTGCTGCTGGCCGCCCGAGAGCGCGCCCGCCTGACGCGCGCGGAACTGGTGGACGACCGGGAAGAGCTCGTACAGCGCATCCCAGTCCGGGGTGCCGCCGCGGCGGCCGGCGAGGCCGAGGCGCAGGTTCTCGGCGACCGTCAGCTCGGGGTAGATGCGGCGACCCTCCGGGACGAGCGCGATCCCTGCGCGGGCGACGTCCTCGGGACGGCGGCCGAGCAGCTCTCGGTCGCCGACCCGCACACTGCCGCTCGCGGGCGCGAGGCCCATGATCGCGTGGAGCGTGGAGCTCTTCCCGGCGCCGTTCGGGCCGATCAGCCCGACGATCTCGCCGGGCGCGACCTCGAGTGACAGCGCGCGCACGGCATGGACGCCGCCGTAGCGCACGTGCAGGTCGGTGACGACGAGCGCCGTCATTCCTCCGGCACCGGAGTCTCGCCGAGGTAGGCGGCGGCGACATCGAGGTTCGCCCGGATCTCGGCCGGCGCGCCCTCGGCGAGCACCTGCCCCTGGTCGAGCACCTGGATGCGGTCGCACGTCTCCATGATCAGCGCCATGTTGTGGTCGATCAGCAGCACGCCCGCGCCGTGGTCGGCCGCGATCGAGCGGACGAGCGCGGCGAAATCGGGCACCTCCGCCTCCGGCAACCCGGCCGCGGGCTCGTCGAGGAGCACGAACCGCGGCTCCGTCGCGAGTGCGCGGGCGACACCGAGGCGCCGCTCGTCGCCGTGCGCGAGCGCGGCCGCCGGTGCTTCCTCGTACCGGTCGAGGCCGAGCCGCTCGAGCAGCGCGTCTGCGCGCCGCCGCGCCTCGCGGGGGCCGGCGCCGACGCCGAGCGCGGACACCTCCACGTTCTCGCGAACCGAGAGGTCGCGGAACGCGTGCGCGTGCTGGAACGTCCGCGCGAGCCCCTGCCGGCCGCGCCGATGCGGCGACCATCGCGTCACGTCCTGTCCGCCGAGCTCGACGCGGCCGTCGTCCGGTCGGTCGAACCCGCTCAGCACGTTGACGAGCGTCGACTTCCCGGCGCCGTTCGGCCCGATCAGCCCGACGACCTCGCCCCGCGCGAGCTCGAGCGTGACGCTTCGAAGCGCCTGGACGCCCTCGAACGCGCGGGAAACGGAGGAGGCCCGGAGGGTCTCTCCGGGCCTCCTCTCCGACTCGGCGGGAGTCGCGGTCACCTAGATCTTCGCGACGACCTTCGCGACGACGGTGCCCACGACGTGCGGGACGTTGTTCTGGATCTTGATCACGCGGTACTGCCGGCCGTAGACGGTGTGCAGCTTCGCGGAGAAGCTGACCTTGCCCGACAGCGTCGGCACGCCGCGGAACTTCTCCATGACCGACGCGAGCGTTGCGCCGTTCGTGGAGCCGTGAGCGCGCTTGATCGCGGTGACGAGACCGTCGATCGCCGCCGGCCCGGCGATGAAGCCGCCGGTCGCGGCGTGCACCTGCTTGGCGAGCTTGTTGATCGCCGGGTTCGGATCGTCGCCGAACGACGACGCGTACGTGACGAACCAGTAGTTCGTCACCTTCGGGCTCTTCGGCAGCCAGTAGGTGCCGTCACCGGCCCACGAGTTCAGCACCGGCGTGTCGTTGCCGGCGCTGCGCATGCCTGAGATCAGCGTCGACAGCGCGCCGAACGCGCCCGCCGTCGACGTGACGACGACGTCCGCCTTCACGTTGTTCAGACGGCTGACGACGTTGTTGACGTCGTTGCCGCCGAGCGAGTGGTACGTCTCCTGGTCGACGATCTTGCCGCCGAGCTTCTGGAAGCGCCACTTGAACGCCGCGATGACGTCCTTGAAGTAGACGATCACGCCGTCGGTCGCGAGCGCGGCCGAGTGCCAGCCGTGCGCCCACGCGTACTGCGCCATCGCCGACCCCTCGTCCTGCGCCACGTTGCCGAAGCTGAACGCGAGCTTCCCCTTCGCGCCGAAGCGCTTCGGGCCCATCTGGTCGGTGCCGATGCACGGAGCGATCGCGAGCACGCCGCGGTTGATCGCCTCCTGGACGACCGGCGCCGCGAGATCGACGTCGCACGTCGTGAAGATGACGTTCGCGCCCGCGCCGAGGAGCTTCAGCGCGCACGCCTTCGCCACCGCCGGCTTGTTGCCCTGCGTGTCGCAGGTCTTGATCTGCAGCTGGCGTCCGTCGACGCCGCCCTTCTTGTTCCACTGCGCGACGCGCAGCTGCGCGGCCGCGAGCGCCGGACCGTCGAACGGCGCCATCGCGCCCTTGCTGTCGAACGCCCAGCCGATCGTGATCGGCGACGCCTTGTGCGTCGCCGTCCGTGCAGCTGCGGTCGCTGCGAGCGCGACGAGCGCGACCGCAGCGACGAACAGAACGAGCCCCACGCGGGAACTCCTCCTCATCTCGCCTCCTCGACTTCCTGGGGGATTAGGGACCAGCAGCGCTCGAACGCGGCCTGCGCGCGTGCGAGCGTCTCCTCCGCCGGCGCCGCCCAGAACGAGTCGGGATACTCGCTGCCGAACGTGCCGTCGTCGGAGAAGATCTCGAGGTCGTAGAGCCCGTCCCAGCCCGCGTCGCGCAGCGCGCGCAGAATCGCGGGGACGTCGGCGCTGCCGTCGCCGGGGAGCGCCCGGTCCGCCCAGCCGCGCGTCGGCTCGCGGCGGTCGCAGACGTGCACGCCGAAGAAGCGGTCGACGTGCTCGCGAATGTCGTCGTACAGGCTCTCGGTGTTCCAGAGATGCCAGACGTCGAACTGGATGCCGACGTTCGCAGGGTCGCCGGCGTCGTGGATCAGCTCGAGCGCCTCCGGGATCGAGTGGACGACCGACCAGAGCTCGCCGCCGTCGCGCTGGTACGGCTCGAGCGCGAGCCGGAGGCCGAGCCGGTCCGCCTCGCCGGCGAGCGTGCGCAGGCCGTCGACGGCGACGTCGCGCTCGCCGGTGCCTGTGAGCAGCACGAGCGCCGGCGGCTCGTAGGGCGCGAGGCGCTCCATCGACGCGATGTACGCAGCGAGCCGCTCCTGCGGATGCTCCGGGCCGCCGAGGAGCGGCAGCGGCAGGATCGAGGGGACGGCCGGAACGGCCGACGCCGCGGCGAGCCCGCTGGCGCGGAACCGCTCGAGCGAGTCGTCGCCGAGCTTCAGCTCCCAGATGCCGATGCCGTCGAGCCCCGCCGCCGCGTAGGCGCGAAGGTCGTCGGCAAAGCTCGACCGGAAGGTCGTGATCTGCGAGACGCTGACCCGCGGCTCCACGCGGCCGATCTTTTCACGACGTTTGACATCTGATCAAGGGTTGTGGGAAGTTCGTGCCGATGGCAACTCAAGGCGGCGGCATGCGCCACCGGACCATGGCCGAGTACGCGCTCGAGCAGCTCCGGGAGTCGATCATCCTGGGGGAGCTGCCGGCGGGGACGCCGCTCCGGCTCGACGACCTCGCGCGGTCGCTCGGAATGAGCATCTCGCCCATCCGCGAGGCGGTCCGGCAGCTCGAGGCGCTGGGGCTCGCGAAGCACGTCCCGCACCAGGGCGCGCGGGTGCTCGACTTCGACATCGAGGAGCTCCGCGACCTGTTCGAGGTGCGGCTCCACCTCGAGTCGCTCGCCGTGCGGCGGGCCGCCGTGCGGTTCACGGAGCACACGGCCGACGCCGCCCGCGACGCGCTCCTGCGCTTCGACGAGACCGCGGCGGCCGGCGACGTGCGTGGGTCGATGCGCGCGCACACCGACTTCCACTTCACGCTCTACGAGGCGTCGGGCGTGCCGTGGCTCGTGGCGCTGATCCGCCCGGCGTGGGACCGGTCGGAGCGCTTCCGCCCTGCGCTCCTCACCTCGAAGTCAGGTCCGCAGGAGCGCCATCGCGAGTTCGACGAGGAGCTGCTCGCCGCGTGCGTCGCCCACGATCCGGAGCGGGCGGGCCGCGCGCTGCACGACCATCTCGAGCTCGCGAGCGTGATCTTCGAGCGCGAGCTCGGCGGCCGCGGCATCTTCGACTAGCGACTACGTCTTCGCGAGCCATCTGTCGCCGGCTGCGAGACGGCGCTCGAGCTGCTCGATCGTCGCCTCGGTGACGCGGCGGACGCCCGAGCGGCGGTTGAGCTCCGCGTTCACCTGCGCGTGCGTCAGCTTCGTGCGGCGTACGAGCTCGCGCGCGACCGTGGCGTTCTGGTCGCGCAGGATCCCCTTCTCCTCACGGCGCGTCAGCGTGGCCGCGCCGTTCGGGACGGCTCCGCCCGCGAGCGGCGGCGGGGGCGCGAGGGCGAGCTCGATCTCCTCCGCTCCCTCGTGGTCGGGCTCCGCCTCGTACGGCAGGTCGTCCGGCTCGTGCACGTCGGTCGCGACGGCCGACAGAGCGGCGAACAGCGACATCTGGACGTCGTCGGGCGCGGCCTCCTCGCGTTCGTCGCGCTCCGGCGCGTCGCCCTTCAGGAGCGAGTGCCGCCGCTGCTCGGCGACGCCGGCGGCATGCGTGCGCAGCCGCGGGTCGTCGGGGATGTAGAGCCACGCGCGCTGGCGCGGGACGCCGCGCGTCCACCGCACGAACCGGCCGACCGCCTGCCGGAAGAAGAGCTCGGTCGTGGTCGTGGTCGCGTACACGCCGACGCGCAGGCGCGGAATGTCGACCCCCTCGGACACCATCCGCACCGCGACGAGCCACGGTTCGCTCGACGCGGCGAACGAGGCGATGCCGGCCGACGCCTGCGGGTCGTCCGAGGTGACGACCCGAGCCGTGACGCCGAAGCGCGCCTTGAGGATCGCCGCGATGCCGCGTGCGTGCTCCTGGTCGATCGCGATCACGAGCCCGCCCGCGTTCGGCTGCTCCCGTCGCACGTCCGTCAGCCGGGTGTGCGCCGAGCGCAGCACCGTCGGCAGCCACTCGCCCTCCAGGCTGAGCGCGGTTCGCAGCCGCTGCGCCGCACGCTGCGCGTCGAGCCGGTCGTCGAACGACGCACTGTGGAGGGATCCGTCCGGCGCCTGCCACTCCATCTGTCCGTTCGTCGACGGGAAGTAGACCGGGCGCACGACGCGGCCGTCGCCGAGCGCGTCGCCGTAGCTGTACTCGTAGTCGGGCGCCGCCTCGTCGCCCTCGTAGTTCACGAACGGGATCGCGCGCGTGTCGGAGCGGAACGGCGTCCCCGACAGCGCGAGCCGGCGGTGGGACGACGCGAACGCGTCGCGGATCGCGTCGCCCCACGCGCGATCGTCGGCGGCGTGGTGGAGCTCGTCGAAGATCACGAACGCGTCGCTCGAGAGCCGGCGCAGGAGCGGTGCGCTCGACGCGACCTGCTGATACGACGTGACGATCCCGTGCATGTCGGCAGGGAGGCGACCGTCCGCGGCCGCCCACGACGGGTCGAGGTGCAGGCTGAACGCGGCCGCGGCGCGCGCCCACTGCACCTTCAGGTGCGCGGTCGGCGCGACCACGATCAGCCGCCCCGGATGCGCGGCGAGCTGGTGGCGCGCGACCGTCAGCGCGAACGTCGTCTTCCCCGCGCCGGGCGTCGCCACGGCGAGGAAGTCGGGCGTGCCCGCCTCGACGAACCGGTCGAGTGCGGCCTTCTGCCACGGACGGAGGCGGACGACGCGGGTCATAGGGCGCGGGACGTTAGCGATCCGGTCCGCTGGCGTATGGTGGAGTTATCGAAGACGCGAATTACTCCGTGAGCCCGATGTCCGCCAAGGAGCTGCGGGCACTCGGGCATCCACTCCGGCTCCAGATCCTGCAAGTTCTCCACGCCGAGGGGCCGTCGACGGCGTCGGGCCTCGCGCGGCGGCTCGGCGAGTCGAGCGGCGCGACGAGCTACCACCTGCGGGCGCTCGAGCGCGCCGGGATGATCGCCGAGGACGAGCGGCGGAACGGCCGCGAGCGCTGGTGGCGGCGGGTCGCCGAGCGCACGCTCATCCCGAACTCGATCCCGTACGAGACCGACGAGCCCGAGCGCTCCGAGTTGCAGGCGGCGCACGCGAAGCTCGAGAGCGTCCTCGTCGCGCGCGACGAGCAGGCGCTGTCACGCTGGCAGGACATCCGCTACGACGTCCCGCTCGACTGGCAGGACGCGGGCTTCATCGGCGGCTTCCGCATCTGGGGAACGGCCGAGGAGATCGAGCAGCTCGTCCGCGACGTGCTCGAGCGCGCCCACGAGCTGCGCCAGCCGGGCCGGTCGCCCGACGCGCGCGAGGTGCACCTGACGTTCCGGGCGCTGATCCAGGAGAAGCGCCCGGGCGACCGCGGCGCCGGCAGCTAAAAGGGGTTCGCTGCCGGGCCGGGCCGCAATCGGCACATCAGGGGAGAAGTACCGTGGCCGCACCGTAGCGTATTGCAAAGGAGCTTTGCAACCTGCCTTTGCATCAGCGCGAGCGGCACGCGGCGCGCGTCGGCCCGGTGAACCCGAGGGCCGGGTGGAGCTCGATCGTCAGCCGCTTCGCGGCGCGCTTCGTCGGGTCGGCGTCGACGTCGAGCTGGACGTCCCCTTTCTGGCCGTGCGGGCGGTCGAAGAAGCCGACGCCGCGGATCGTCGCGAGGCCGCGGAGCGGTGTGTAGCCGCTGCCCGCGAAGGGGCCGCACGCGGCGCTCAGATGGTCGCGGGCCCGCGCCATCGAGGCCGCGTACGGCGAGTCGAACGCCCCGGCGCAGTTCGTGCTCGGGAACTCGACCGTCATCTCCGTGAACGGACGACGCGTGTCCGCGACGATCAAATGGATGTCGAGGTCCGCCTCCACCTTCGCCTCGACGAGCCGCACCTTCGTGAGCTTCCACTCCGTCGTCTCGACGGGCGGAAGGCCGCGCGCGGCCTCGGCCGGCGAGAGGAACTGCCACTGACGCGGCGTGCGCGGCGACCAGGAATGACCCGTCGACGGGTCCCACGCGGGCCGGTCGCGCTGCTGCAGCGCGGCGACGGTCGTGCGCCTCGGCTTCGCCACGACCTTGGCGAGGAACGGATCGGTCTTCGCGAGCGTCTTCACGTCCCAGCGGTCGGACGCGCAGTCGAGCGGCGGCGTGACGGTCGGGCGCGACAGCGCGGCGGCCGTCGCCGCGAGTGCCGCAGCCGTGACCGCGATCACGACCGCCGCGCGTCTCACCGCCGCAGCCTCGCCGCGAGCCGCTTCGTGAGCGGCGGCTCGAGGAGCTGCTGTGCGACGAGCGCGCCGGAGCCGCCGCCGAGGCCGGGGCCCGGGTGCGTCGACGCGCCGACGTGCCAGACGCCGGGCACGTTCGTCCTGTGCGGCGCGCGCCACAGGAAGTTCTGGTCGAGCGCGAGCGAGCCGCCGTACGGGTCGCCGTGGACGAGGTTGACATTCGCGCTCTGGAGGTCGTGCGGCCCGAGCGCGACGCGCTTCAGGATCGACGACTCGAGGTTCGGCACGTGCCGTGCGATCCGCGCCTGGATGCGGTCGGCGTAGCGCTCCCGGAGGTCGTCGGTCCACCCACCTTCGCCCTTGACGTCCCACGGCAGCTCCTGCAGCTGGATCCAGAGGATGCCCTTCCCCTCGGGCGCACGCGAGGGATCGATCGTCAGCGGCTGGCCGACGACGACCGTCGCCTCCTCCGGCAGCAACCCGCGCTCCGCCTCGTTGACCGCCTTCGACACGCCGTCGAGCCCGGGAGTGAGATGCACGATCGCGGTCCTGTCGAGCCGCTCGTCGCCGTCCCACCGCGGCGGCTCCGAGAGCGCGAAGTGGATCTGCATCTCGCTGCGCCCGTAGCGGAACGGCGGCGGCGTGCCGCCGAGAAGCGCGCCGTACAGCTGCGTCGGCGTGACGTTGCAGATCACGGCACGTCGCGCGCCGATCGTCTCGCCGCCGGCGCGGACGCCGCCGGTGAAGACGCGCTCGACATGCACACCCGTCTCGCACGTGCCGCCCCACTCGCGGATGCAGCCGACGAGCGCGTCCGCGAGCTTCGCGCCGCCGCCGACCGGGATCGGCATCCCTCCCTCCTGTACCGCGACGGCGATCACCTGCGCCATGTAGCCCGACGCGGCCGCGTCCGGGCCGAGCCCCGTGTGCAGCACCCAGGGCGCGATCACGCCGTGCGCCTTCTCCGACGCGAACGTCGACTGGAGCCAGTCGCGCGCGCTGACGAGGAGCTCACCGGCGAAGTCGTGCGCGCCGTCGCGACCGAGGCGCCGCAGCGCCTTCCACCCGAGCGCCGCGCCCTGCTTCCCCCACAGCTCGGCGCCGAGGATGCCGAACGCAAGGTCGGCGTTCGGGAAGAACCTCTCGAGGACGGCCGGCCATTCCGGCCCGAGCTCGACCGCGTTCGCCTCGGCCGAGCGCAACAGGAAGCCGGCGCTGCCGTCCGGGAAGGCCGTCGCGGTCGGGAGGTCGGTGTTGACGTACTCGAGCCCGTGCCGCGCGAGGTCGTCTGCGAGCTGCGGGTGGACGGGCCCGCCGACCCACAGCGGGTGCCACGCGCTGAAGACGTCGTGCCTGAAGCCGGGCTCGGTGATCTCCGCCGTCTTGATCGCGCCGCCGAACCAGTCGTTCCGTTCGAGCACGCACACGTCCCACCCGGCCTTCGCGAGCAGCGCGGCGCACGCGAGCCCGTTCACGCCCGAGCCGACGACGATCGCGTCATGTTCCGGCAACGATGCTCCTGAACTCGTCGTCGGTGACGAGCCCGCGCTTCTCGGTACCGAGCTTCTTGACCGCGGCGAGCACCTCGGCGCGCCGCTCCTCGGGCACGTCGAGGCCGAGCTCGTCCGCCTTGATGCGAATCGAGTCGAGGCCGCTCTTCTTGCCGAGCACGATCCCACGCTCCGTGGCGACGAGCTGCGACGAGTACGGCTCGATCGACGGCGGGTCGTGGAACTGCGACGCGACTGCGCCCGACTCGCGGATGAAGAGCGTCTCGCCCGTGAGCGGCTTCCACGGCTCGAGGCGGTAGCCCGCGATGTCGCCGACGGTCTGCGACACCCTGCGGATCCTGTCGAGGCGGAGGTTCGTCTCGACGCCGTAGAGGGCGCGCAGCGTCAACGCGACCTCGCCCAGGTTGGCGTTGCCCGCGCGCTCGCCCATCCCGTTGATCGTCCCGTGCACCCACGTGGCTCCCGCGCGCACGGCCGCGACCGCGCTCGCGGTCGCGAGGCCGAAGTCGTTGTGGCCGTGGAAGTGCACGGGCAGCCCGTCGACGTACTGCACGGTCGCGCCCACGAGGTCGGTGACCGCCTCGGGCGAGGCGATGCCGAGCGTGTCGACGACGACCACCTCCTTCGCGCCGTTCTCGACCGCCGTCTCGTAGACGCGGCGGTAGAACTCCGGCTCGGCGCGCGTCGAGTCGACGCCGAAGAACGCCGCGTGGATCCCGTTCTCCGCGGCGAACCGCATCGCCTTCGCGATCCGCTCGAGCATCGTCTCGCGCGAGACGCCGATCGCGTCCAGCTTCAGGTCGCTGATCGGCGACTCGATCACGGAGTGCTGCACGCCGAGCTCCACGAGCGCCTCGAGGTCGGCCGGGACGGCGCGCGAGAAGCCCCAGACCTCGGCGCGGAGCCCGGCGCCGGCGATCTTCGCGACCGCCTGCCAGTCGTCGTCGGAGACCCGCGGGAAGCCCGCCTCGATGCGGTCGATGCCGAGGTCGTCGAGGAGCCGCGCGATCTCGAGCTTCTCGTCCGGCGAGAGGACGACCCCGACGGTCTGCTCGCCGTCGCGAAGCGTCGTGTCGTACAGGCCGACGCCGCCGCGGATCGCGTACGGGTGGTTGAGCGAGCCCGTCCAGATCAGGTCATGCACAGCGCACCACCCCGTCGGGGAACGGCGACAGCTTCTCGGCGCCGGCCGCGGTGATGAGGAAGTTGTCCTCGACCCGCAGGCCGCCGCCGCCGTCCCAGTATGCGCCGGGCTCGATCGCGAGCACCATCCCCTCCTCGATCGTGCCGCCGCCCGCCTGGTGCGCGTAGGGCGGCTCGTGGGCGCGCGCGCCGACGCCGTGACACACGGGATGCGACGGCTGGCCGCCGCAGCCCATCTGGGCGATCCCGTCGCGGATCAGGCGGTCGAGCTCCGCGAAGGACGCGCCCGGCCCGCAATGGTCGATCGCGGCGCCGTACACGGACATCAGCTCGCTCTCGAACGACCGGTAGTCGTCGCGCAGCTCACCGGGGCAGAGAAGCTTCGTGTGGTCGCACCAGTAGCCGTCGGCACACACCCAGATCTCGAACAGCGTCGGCTGGTCGCGCTGCACGGGCCGGCCGGCGGTCGCGGTGAACGTGCGGATGCCGGCGCCCGACCAGACGAGTGCGAAGCCGTAGGCGAGGTCGACCTCGCCGTGCCAGCCCGTCCCCTCGCCGTGCACGAAGCCGAGCCACAGCGCGGCTGCCTCGCTCTCCTTCATCCCCGGGCGCAGCCGTTCGGCGGTGTGCTGCATCGCGGCTGCGGCGATGTCGTTCGCGAGCCGCAGGCGCTCGATCTCCTGCGGCGTCTTGATCGCGCGCGCCGGCACGAGCACCGCCATCGCGTCGCTCGCGTGCGGCCACGAGTCGAACCATGCCTTGGTGAACGTCGTCGGCTCGCCGACCATGCGGTCGGACGCCTGGGTGCCCATCGACAGCTCGAGGCCGACGCTGCCGTACTCGCCTGACGCTGCGAGCGCGGCTTCGAGCGTGCGCGCGGGCACGGGCCGCGGGTCGTCCGCGGCGTAGCCCTTGACGAAGCGGACGTCCGGCGTCCATGCCGTGCGTCCGGCGTCCTCTTCCGACGCCTCGATCGTGATGAGCACCGGCTCCCCGTCGCGCGGGAAGACGCATGCGTCGTAGCCCTTCATCCCCCAGAAGTTCGTCAGGTACAGGACGTTGTCGGGCGCGCGGACGACGAGCGCGTCGAGATCGTGCTCGGCCATCAGCGCTCGGACGCGGTCGAGCTTCGCCTCGTCGCGCGCCCACGTCACGCGTTCTCGCCCCAGGGGCGGATGCGCGGCGGCGCCGGCCCGCCGTGTCCCTCCTGCCACGAGATCACCGGCGTGCGCAGCACGCCGATCTTCTCGATCTCGGCCTCGACGACGTCCCCGGGCTTGAGGTACAGGAGCCGCCGCTCCTCCTCCGACTTGAACCCGGCGACGCCTGCGACGGTGCCCGTCGAGAGCACGTCGCCCGCGCTGTACCCGAGCGCGGAGAAGTTCGAGAGGATCTCCGGGATCGTCACGCTCATCCGCGAGCTGTGCGACTCCTGCCGGACCTCGCCGTTGACGCGCAGCTCCATCGCGAGGTTCTGCGGGTCGCCGAGCTCGTCGGGCGTGACGATCCACGGGCCGAGCGGGCAGAACGTGTCGATCGCCTTGCAGAAGCTGAAGACGCCGGACCGCATCTCGCCGCGCTGGATGTCGCGCGCCGTGATGTCGTTGAAGATGA
The DNA here is from genome assembly GCA_036518135.1 of Gaiellaceae bacterium. Lineage (GTDB taxonomy): Bacteria > Actinomycetota > Thermoleophilia > Gaiellales > Gaiellaceae > PALSA-600. The sequence goes on from DATDNT010000047.1 coordinate 28,288, forward strand.
CGTAGCCGCCGATGTAGTCGGCGGCCTCCTCGGGCGAGAACCACGTCCCCGCCTTCTTCAGCACGACCGCGAGCTCGAGCTCGTAGTCGAGCTCCTCGGTGAGGTGCTCCGGGTAGATCACCGGCTCGTCGGGGCCGACGATCGCGTCGACGTTCTGGAAGAAGTTGATCCACGGCGCGATCTGGTGCGACCAGTTGACGTTCTTCGACTCCTCCTCGTGCTCGCGGAAGTTGCCGGCGGTGTGGAAGAACTTCTTCGGCACGATCGGCGCGCGCAGCTTCGCCTCGGCGAGCGGCGTGCGCTCGTCCATCTCGTCGGCGCCGCCGCGCTCGAAGTACCGGCGCATGTCGTTGACGTCGAGACGGACGATCTCCTCGCCGTCCACGTACCCGACCTTCCCGTCGTCGTACGTCACCAGCTTCATCCGCAGATCCTCTGCGCGACGAGCGCGTACGTCTGTGCGGTCTTCACGAGGCCGTCGATCTCGAGATTCTCGCCGAGCTCGACGTCCATCAGCCCGGTCGAGGTGCCGTAGTTGACGGTCGGGATGCCGTAACGGGTCAGCGTCGACGCGTCGCTGAACCAACGCGTCACGTCGCGCCCGGCAGGCGCGCCGAAGACCTCCTCGTGCGACATGTCGATCGCCGCGACGAGCTCGTGGTCCTCCTCGATCTCGGCGCCGGGCGCCGTCACGTACACCTCGCCTTCGACGCCGTAGGCGGGAAAGCGCTGCTCCAGCGCGCGCACCATGTCGAGCACCTGCCGTCGCGCGAGGCCCATCGGCTTCGTCGGCGGCACGCGCACGTCGAGGAACAGGTCGGCGTGGTGCGGCGTCCGCGACACGCGCCAGCCGAACCCGCCGTCGACTGCGCCGACGTTGACGATCGCCTTCGCGCCGCCGTAGGCGTTCGACTCGTCGTTCTCCCACGCCGGGATCCAGTCGAGGACCGCGCTCGTCACCTCGTGCAGGCGCAGAATCGCGTTCTGGTCGCGCATCCCCTCGCTGAACGCCGTGTGAATGAAGTTGCCGTGCACGCGGATGCGCAGCCAGAGCGCGCCGTAGTGGCCGAGCACGACCTTGCCCTCGGTCGGCTCGCCGAGCAGGCACATGTCGGCGACGCCGCCGTGGGAGACGAGATAGCGCGAGCCGGCGGCGTAGCCGCGGTATTGCGCTCCCTGCGCGTCGCCGTACTGCGTCTTCTCGATCTCGCCGCAGACCGCGGCGATCAGGACGTCGCCGCGCAGGCGCACGCCCGCGTCCTGCAGCGCGCGCACCGCCTCGACGTAGCAGGCGAGCGCGCCCTTCATGTTCGAGATGCCGAGTCCGTAGAGGCGGCCCTCGCGGACGAACGCCTGCGGCTGGAAGCCGGGAACGTCGCGCAGCCACGGCTCGCGGCCGGAGTACGAGGTGTCCATGTGGCCGTTGAACATCAACGTCTTGCCGCCGCCGGTGCCGCGCCACGTCCCGAGCGCGTTCGCGCGCCCATCCTCGACCTGCTGCCACTGCACGGCCAGTCCGATCTCTTCGTAGAGCTCGACCATCCGGTGCGCCATGCGCTCCTCGTCGCCGGTGAAGCTGTGGACGTCGATCAGGCTCGACGCCGTCGCGACCAGCCGGTCCCGGTCGACGTGAATCGTCATCGAACGTGCGGCAGGACCTGCTCGCCGAAGAGCCGGATCTGCTCCTGCCGGTCCTCGCCCCACAGCTCGAGCATCACGTGTGTGCAGCCCGCGTCCTTGTACTCCTCGATCGCGGCGATGCAGTCGGCGGGCGTGCCCGCGATCGGCTTGCACTTGTCGAGGATCGCGTCCGTCACCTTGTCCTTCGCCGCGAGGCGACCGCCCTGCTCCATCGCCTCCGCGATCGGCTTGATCTCGTCCTGCTCGAGGCCCGCCAGGTCGAGCAGGGTGTCGGCGGCGCCCTGGATGTTCTGCACCTTGTTCGCGAGGTACATCCCGGCGATCTCGCGCGCGCCGTCGCGGCCCCGGTCGCGATCGGTCGCGTGGATCGACGCCACGATCGTGCAGCCGATGTCGATGTCCTTGCCGACGTTCCTGCACGTGTAGCGGACGAACTCCGGCGTCGTGATCGACGGCGTCAGGCAGCCGTCGGCGATCTCGCCGGCGAGCGCCTGCATCTTCGGAGCGGTGGCCGCCACGTACACCGGCGGCACCTCGCGCGTCGAGTGCGCGTCGGGCGCGAGCGCGGGGACGTCCGCGCTCCACGTGTCGCCGTCGTAGTCGAAGCGCTCCCCCCCGAGGACGCCGCGCGCGATCGTCACCGCGTCGCGCATCGGCCCGAGCGTCTTGCGCGTCTGCGTCTTCGTGTTGTTCAGGAAGATCTTCGACGTCCCGAAGCCGAGGATGAAGCGCCCCGGGCCCGCCGCCTCCTGCACGACGCGCGCGTCCATCGCCGCCTGCACGGGATGGCGGGTCGACGCCGCGATGATCCCCCAGCCGATCGTCAAGCGCTTCGTCGCCCGCCCCATGAGCGCGGCGACGCCGGTCGACGAGCGCGCCTCCATGCCGTGCTTGCGCCACCACGGGTACGCCTCCGCGAGCCAGATCGTGTCCATGCCCGCGTCGTCCATCGCCTGCGCCGACGCCAGCATGACGTCGAGCGGCTCCATGGTGAGCTGCATCACCCCGATGCGGAACGGCTGAGCCATCAGCGGTCATCCCGACGACGCCGGTGCGCGACAGCGGTGACTATCGAGGCAACCGAGGACGCCCGGATCCGCAGATCCGCAGCCGGCAGACGCGTGCCGAGCTTGGTCGGGATGGCCACCATCTACTCGTACGCGTCCGGCTCGAGGGGGCTCGTGCCGTCCTCGGCGCCGCTCGTCCCCGACGGGGGCGTCGCGTCCGGTGTCGTGTCCGCCGGCGGGCCGTAGTCCTTGGGCCCCTCGGCGTGCGTCGCGAGCGCGTTCTGCACCTCGCGGTCGAGCGCGGAGAGCACGTGCGACACCTGCTGGTTCACGATCGGCTGCAGCACGCGCTGGCCCATCGAACCGACCGGCCCGGCGATCTTCACGTCCGCGGCCCACCTCATCGTCGTGCCGCCGTCGGCCTCCGCGAGGTCGAAGGACGTCTGCATCGAGAGCATCGCGCCGACTCCGTTGCCCTTGATCTGCAGCGCGGCGTGCTCCGGCGCGCGCTCCTCGACCTTGTCCATGTCGATCTTCATCTTGAGGCCGCCGAGGCCGAGCGGGATCTTCACGTTCGCGGTCCAACGCCTGTCGTCGTGTACGTCGAAGCTCTCGACTCCCGGCATCGTCTTCGCCATCGACGCCGGGTCGTTGAGCACGTTCCACACCGCCTGCCGCGGCGCAGCGAAATGGCGCTCGCCGTTCACGTTCATTTCCCGCTCCCGGGGCCGGCCGAGCCTACGCCGGTGTCGACCACCTCCACCCGCGCGCCCTTCGACGGGTCGTTCAGCATCTCCCACACGCGGTGGTACGGGTTGCAGCTGTCCCAGACGAGCGCGTCGCCGTGCCCGCGCAGCGCATCCTGCACCGCCGCGCACACCGCGTGGATGCCGGCCCCGCCGCCCTCGCCCATCCCCTTCGTGCCGAGCGGGGTGAACGGCGACGCGCTCTCGACGTAGCCGGTCTGCAGCGGCGGCATGTCGAGCGCGTGCGGCACGTGGTAGTCGTAGAAGTTGGGCGTCAGCAGGTTGCCGTCCTCGTCGTAGACGAAGTTCTCGTGCGTGGCAGCGCCGAGCGCCTGCGCCGTCGCGCCCATCACCTGCCCTTCGACGATCTGCGGGTTGATGCGCTTGCCGCAGTCGTCCACCGCCGCGTAGTCGACGATGTCGTAGTAGCCCGTCTCGGGGTCGATCTCGATCACCGCGACGTGCACCTGCGCCGCGTACGTGAGCGTCAGGTTGCCGTACTTCTTCTCGACGTCGGGAACCTGGAACGGCGGCCGGTAGACGTACCGGCAGTTGAGCGTGACGCCGAGGTCCTCCGGGAGCCCCGCGTTGTTCGCGTTGATGATCGCCCCGCACGCCATGAACGGCAGGAACGCCTCCGGGTTCTCCTTGATGCGGATCCCGCCGTCGGCGAGCTCGAGCGCCTCCGGCGGCACGCCGCCGAAGACGGCGCCCGCGAGCTTGAAGATCTCCTCGCGCAGCATCTCCGTCGCGCCCTTCACCGCCGAGAGGCCGGTGACGGCGAACTGGGACGCGTACGTGCCGGAGAACCCCGCGTGCGAGTTCCAGTACGAGTCGTGGCCGGCGCGCACGTGGACGTCGTCGACGGAGCACCTGAGGATGTCGGCGACGACCTGCGCGGCCGTCGTCTCGTGCCCCTGGCCCTGCGGCGTGGTGCCCAGCGTGACGACGATCTCGCCGAAGATGTCGAGCTTGACCGTGGCGACCTCGTTGTTGCCGGAGAACTGGAGCTCCGGGTTGATCATGCGCGACTGGCCGAAGTTGTTCGTGCCCGAGTCGAGCGTCGATCCGATCCCGACGCCGAGCAGCTTCCCGCGCGCCTGCGCCTCGACCCGGCGCTCGTCGAGAGGTCCGATCAGGTCGAGCGCGATGTCGAGCATCCTCGCGTAGTCGCCCGAGTCGTACACGCAGCCGTTCGGCGTCGTGTACGGCATGTCGTCCGCCTTGATGTAGTTGCGCTTCCGCACCTCGACGGGATCGAGATCCAGCTCGTGCGCGACGATGTCGATCACGCGCTCGGTGAACCAGAGGTGCTGCATCCGCGAGTACCCGCGGTTCGGCGACACGGGCGCCTTGTTCGTCGCCACCTGCGTGAAGTCGACGCGGATGTGCTGCCACTTGTACATCCCCGGCGTCACCTGCGCCCAGATGACGCCGCCGAGCGGCTCGTAGCGCAGGTACGCGCCGGCGTCGTCGAGCGCCTTCGTGCGGAAGCCGAGCAGGGTCCCGTCGCTCTTGACGGCGACCTCCGTCGCGTGAAACCACCGCTCGTTCCCGTGCGACATCGAGAGGTGGAAATCGGTTCGCCACTCCGTCCACTGCACGGGCCGGTTGAGCTTGCGCGCGAGCAGACAGCACGCGACGAGCTGCGGGTGCGACGTGATCTTGTTGCCGAAGCCGCCGCCGATGTCCTGCGTGACGAAGCGGAGCTTGTCGAGCCCGACCCGCATCGCCGGGCCCATCATGATCGCCGCGAACCCCGGGAACTGGTTGTTCGTGTGGATCGTCCACTGCCCGACGCCGCGGTTGTACTCGACGAGCGCGCCGTCGCACTCGAGCGGCGTCGAGTTGAAACGGTGGAA
>DATDNT010000048.1:0-9542 GCA_036518135.1 Gaiellaceae bacterium
CCGCTCGCCGCGAGCGACCCGGAGACGCCGCCGCCCACACCGAACGTGAACGCGGCGTTGTCGGAGCCGCCGTTCAGGTTGCCGACGCCCTGGTAGTTGATCGTCGGCCCGCCGGTCGGGGTGTAGCTGCCGCTGTCGATCCCGGTGAGGTTCCAGGCGCCGCCGCCGGTGTTCGCGGCGATCAGCGACTTGCTGCCCGTCCCGCTGCCGATGACGTTGACGACGCCGTGGAAGGCCGAGTCGATCGACTGGTAGGTGACCGAGTCGTTCCCGTCGAGCGTGTCGATCGAGATCGAGTCGATCGTCGAGACGTTCGTGATCTGGACCGACTCGCTCGTGTTCGCGGTGATGACGAAGCTGTCGGGGGTGCCGTCGTCGGCGATCGTGATCGCGTCGTCGCCGGTCGTCCCGGAGTAGGACTGGTTGGCGCCGCTGCCGTTGTTGATGACGGGCTCGAGGCCCGTGTACGCGATCGCGTTTCCGTCGCGCATGACCGAGCCGGAGCTCTTGTCGACGGTCCGGTAGGTCACGTTCTTGTACGAGCCGCCCGCGAGGACGAGCGTGTCGAAGCCGCCGGGGCCGCCGTCGACGCCGCCGGCGAGGCTGCCGTTCGGCCCGATCACGAACTTGTCCTGGTTGTTCGCGGCGCCCACGAGGCTCTCGAAGCCGCTGAAGGATGCGCCGCCGACGGTGCCGGAGCCGCTGCCCGTGACGTTCCACGTGCTGTCGGCGGCGGGCCCGTGGAGCGTGTCGGTGCCGGAGCCGGCGTTGAGCGACGTCACGTGCGTGAAGGAAACGGCGAGCCCGTTGCCGGTGATCGTCCCGGCGCCGCCGTCGTACGTCCACGACGCACCGGCGCCGCCGGTCACGGAGATCGCGCCGCCGTCGAACGAAATCGGGAGGCCTCCGAGGGGGCCTCCCGAGAGATCGATCGTCAGCGACGTCCCGCCGACAAAGAGGGTCGTGAGGTCGGCGGCCGCGCGCGTCGTCGACGTGCCGTCGACGGTGACGACGACGTTCGAGCCGGAGGCGGCGACGCTGACGGAGGTCCCGTGCACCGTCCACGCGGACGGAGCGGCGGGTGCGGAGGCTGCGATCGGCGCAGCGGGTGCGGCGGGCGCCGCGGGTGCGGTTGCGGGAATCGCGGTCGTGTCGGTGTTCGTGGTCGTCGTGTCGGCGGGCGCCGACGCGGCGACGCCGCTCGAGGCGGCGTCGGTCGACTGCGTGTCGGTGGTGGCGGGAACCGGGGCGGCGCCCGGATCGGGCGTCGTGCTCTGATCCGTCGTCGTCGTGTCGGTCGGCGCCGCAGCGGGCGGTGCGCCGGCGGTGTCGTTCGACACCTGTGTCTGCTCGGCCGTCGCGGCCGGCTGCATCGTCGAGTTGTAGACCTGCGTCGTGTCGGTGCTCGTGGTCGCTGCCGTGCGCTCGTCCGGCGGGCTCGCCGGCGTCGATGCGTCGGTTGCGTCTGCGACCGGTGCGGGCGCCGTCGTCGAGCCCGGCGCGAGGGAAGTCGGATCGGCGCCGACGGAGGTGTCGGTCGTCGTCGGCGCGGCCGGCTGGGCGACCGCTTCGGGAGTGCCGGTCTCGTCGGTGACGACCGGAGCGCCGGCAACCGCGGCCGCGAGTGCGGCGACGGCCGGCGACGCGGCGTAGGTCGCCGGCTTCGACGAAGCGCCCAAAGACGAGGACGTCGCCGCCGCCGGCGGGACGAACGAGTAGTGCGAGCGAACGACCGGCACCTTGATCCGATGCCGGCGCTGCTTGTGGGTGCGTGCTGCAGCCGGCGCGTGTGTCTGCGCGACCGGCTTCACGTGAGGGATCGCGGGTGCTGCGTGGAGCTTGGGCGGGGCGAGCGGCGGGAACCACGCCAGGGGGAGCGTGACCGCGGGGAGCGTCTGCGTCGGGCCGGGCGTGAGGATCGCCTCGACCGTCGGCGTGACGTACATCGTTGCGAGAGAGAGGACGCCGACCGCGACGAGGATGAACCGGACCGTGCGCGTGCGCAGGCCGATCAATCCAAACTCGTCGAATGCTCCCCTCGGTACGGCGTAAGCCGAAATCGTTCCCCCAGCCCTTGTACGACCCGCCGGTGCCTCCCCAGGCTCACCGGCGCCCCATGCAACACACCCGCGGCTCGTTATCGCACAACCTGATCCGGGAGTCAACGCTTAGGTTTAGAAAACTGAGCGTTCGTCTCGGAACTTCACTTGAACCGTTTCTGCAGCGCCACGCGCTCGAGCTGCACGCGTTGCGCGAGGCGGATGATCCGCCTGATCTTCCCGTCGTAGGCCTTCACTGCGGCGATCTGGCGCTTCTGCGCAGCGACGCTCTGGTTCGCGACGGCGGCGGCGTCGAACCGCTCGAGGAGCGTCGGGATCGCCGCCGTGTCGTTCTTCCCGATCGCGCCCGCGAGCGCCAGTGACGCCTGCTGGAGCTGCGAGAGCGACGAAAGCTGCTGCCGGAAGGTCGGCTTCCACACGTCCGGCGGGTCGAGGCGCGCGAGCGCAGCCCGGACGGAGCCGAGTGTCGCCGCGTACGCCTCCAGGTCCCGTGCCTTCTCCGCGTTGAGCCGCTTCGCCGCCGCTCTGCCCTTGGTCGACTGCGAGAGCTGCGCCTTCAGCGCGTTGCTCGCCGTCTGGACCGGCTGCAGGACTCCCTGGTAGGTCGACGCGAACACCGCGAACTTCCGCACCTCGTCGGTGAGCGCGACTTCCTGGTCGACGAGCTGGAGGAGCAGCGAGTGGAGCTTCTCCGCCTCGGCCGGCGGCGTGATCAGCGAGAGCCGGTGGCGGAGCTGCCGCATCGTCTTCTGCGACGTCGCGAGGTCGGCCCGCACCTGCGGATCCGACTGCTGCTTCGCGAACGTCCGGTTCGCGACCGACACCTCGCGTAACGGCCCCGCCATCCCCTTCTCGACGTCGTTGACGCGGGTGATGTAGTCCGCGATCTGCGCGCGCTTCGAATGGCCGCCGCAGCCGGCGAGGAGCGCCGCCACGATCGCCACCGGCACGAGGCGCAGGCGCACGCCGCTACTTCTTGATCAGGACGACCGTCGACGTGCTGCCGTCGCCGTGGCTGAACACGAGCTTGACGAGCCCCTTGCCCGGCGCGAACCAGCACGTGCGCGTGCCGCTCCCGAACGGGAAGCCCGGCTGCTTGAGCTTCGTGCGGACGGCGAGCGCGTTGAAGGTGCCGCCGGGCACCGTCACCTTTTGCACGCCGAGCACCGTCGACGTCCCGACGACGCCGTACGCGTCGAAATCGGTCCCGCTCGGCGCCGCGCTCCACGTGTCCCCCTGCTTCGCGTACGCCGGCAGGATCGGGTTGAACCCGAAGTTCATGAGGTCGAACGGCGTGAAGAAGTGACGCCGCTCGCTCGGCTTCGCGCTCTTCGGCCCGAGCGGCGGGAACTTCGCGAGCGTCGTCGCGCGTGCAGCCGACCACAGGTTCGTGACGCCGCTGACCCGCGAGGTGTACCCGTAGCTCGCCGAAGTCCGAATCGGTCCGGACACGCTCGTGACGGTGAAGCGCGCGGTGGAGTTCTGCGCGGCCTGGATCGCGACCTGCTCGATCTCCGGCTGCTTCAAGTGCTTCGTGTTCGTCCACTTGTACCGTTGCGTGAGTCCCTGCGTGAGCGGGAACCAGTCGAGATCGCTCGGGACCGCTTCGGGCTTGAGGCTCGTCGACTGCAGCACCGAGGTCGTCACGGGTGCGCCCGTGCCGCCCGCGTGGTCGAACTCGACCTTCACCGGGCCGACTCCGTACACCCACCAGACCGTGCGCGTGCCGCTGCCGTACGGATCGCCGAGCGCGCCGGCCTGCGTGACGCGCGTCTTCACGACGGCGGCGACGACGGGATCGGTGAACGCCGGAACGGTGATGCTCTGCTGGCCGATGTACGTCGAAGTGCCGGAGACGTCGTTCGCCGCGCCGCCCACGCCCGTCCACGTGCGCGCCGTCGTGAGCGGCTCGGCGACCACGGGCGCGCGGCTGCCCCAGATGATGTCGTAGTACGTGCTCGCGAGGCTGTTGCCGCAGCCGGATGCCTGCGCGCACAGGATCGGCATGTTCGGGGGTGGTGGCGTGCTCGACCAGTCGGTGTTGTTGAGACCCGAGTCCGTGTCCTGGAACGAGACCGTGCCCTGCGCGGTCGGCTTCGCGGGATCGCCCTGCGTCCACGCGAGCACGAACGTCGCGCCGCTCTGGCTCTTCACCGTCACGTTCTCGGTGACAGGCGTCGGGCTGTAGACGCTGTCGCTCCAGCTGTACGTCCAGGTGGCATCCGCGTTGTGCGGCAGCCAGTCGTCCGCCGACGCGGGCGCGACCGTCCAGAGCGCCGCGGCGACGACCGCGGCAACGACTACGAGGCGAGGCACGCGCACCAGAGTAGAGCGGGTCGGTCCATGTCGCATGGGACGCACGGCCCACCGGGGGCTTCGCGGAGTCCTAGAGGCGCGCGGTCGCCGCCCGCGCGATCCGGAGCTCTTCACCGGCGGAAACGGGCGCCGAGAAGGAGGAGAACGCCAGCTCGGAGATCGTCGCGCCCTTCTGGAGCAGCACGACGTCGAGGTAGACGGTGACGCGCTGCGCCTGGGTGACGGCGCGGCCGATGACCCGGTACTCGACCGCGGCCGCGCTCACGTGCGGCGCCACCAGTGCGAGCCGCTTGGTGACCGTGAACGAGACGCCCTTGGCGGGGTTGCCGCCGAGGATCAGGCCTTGGGCGAGGCACGCGAGCGCGTTCGGCCGGGCGACCTGCCCGTAATAGCGCGCCGCCCCGACCGCGGAGTCGTAGACGAACGTCGACTCGGAGACGAACGGGCCGGCAGCGCTCCGGCGGTACGTCGGCCCGACGGCGGCGCCGGTCTCGGTGACGCCTTTCACACTCGACGTGCCGCTGCAGACGAGGGAGCCGACCTTCTTCGGCGTCGCGCCCGTGATCCACGCGGCACCCAGATCGGAGTGGGTGAGCAGCGCGGTGTGCGCGGCCGCGTTGCCGGCGGCGGTGTGGTGGACGCCGGCGGCGACCGTGACGGTCAGAGCTGCGAAGAGCGCGCGCATGCCGCCATGGTTGCACGGCGCTACTGTGTTCGCTCGTGCGCCGCCCGGTTCTCCTCCTGCTCGCGACGATCGCGGTGGCCGGTGCGGCATTCGCGCCCGCCGCGCGCGCCGACGACCAGTGGCTCCCCCACCCGGCGCACGCGACGTGGACGTGGAGCTGGACGGACAGCGTCTATTCGAAGACACCGACGCTCGAGAAGGTCACGGTGAAGTCGCGTGCGGGCAAGACGTTCTCGCTCGCGTGGACGACCGCCGGGCTCAAGCAGGCGGACGGCGCGCAGACGTCGACCGGCAGCGTCGACTTCCAGGAGACGGATCTCGGCATCGTCAACACGAACTGGACGAGCGGCCCACCGCCGCCCGTGTTTCCGATCCTGTGCGCGTCCGCGCAGTCGTGCGGCAACAGCCTCGCGAGCGCCTATTACAACGTCATCTGGGGCGCGCGAAACCCGGTGCTCGCGGAGCCGCTGCTCAAGGGCGTCGCGTGGGCGGGCACGGGCGGCTCGCGCAACGACGTCACGAGCACGACCGTGTACCTCGGCAACGAGAAGGTGAAGGTGCCCGCGTTCACGTCTCCTGTCGTCGCCGCGAAAGTCCGTTCGCAGGTCACGCAGGCCGGCGCGATCGGCGACCCGTACGGCAGCGGCACGCGCACGACGTGGTGGGTGTACGGCGTAGGCCCCGTGAAGGTCGAGTTCGACCATGCGGGTGGTGCAGGCGCCCCCGTGACGATCTCGCAGCTCGAGTCGACGAACCTCAAGCCGCTGCCGACGCCGACGAACATCGACTACTTCCCGTTCCACAAGGGTCGCACGCTGAGCTACCGGTGGACGAACGCGAAGCACCTGAAGACGCCCGAGGTGACGAAGCTGAAGATCGACGCCGTCGTCAACAACACGGCGCGGTTCACGATCGTCAGCACGAAGGGTCCGATCAAGGCAAAGGGCAGCTACGGCTTCTCCAAGCGCGTCGGCGGCGTGACGAACCTGTGGGGCAACACGGCGTCGGCGTCGCTCAAGCCGCTGCCGCCGCTCGGCGGACGCGCGCGGTTCTCGTCACCGCTCGACCTGATGGACTACGGGTTGAACCCGATCCTCACGGCGTATCCCGCCTCGGGACAGTCGTGGGCGACGTCCCGCGCGAGCAGCGAGTTCAAGACGTACGGCGTCACCGGCTCGACCCGCGTACTCGGCACCCAGCGCGTGACCGTGCCGGCGGGAACGTTCGACGCGCTCGCCGTGCAGTCGACGCTGAGCCAGCCGGGGCATCCGTTCGGGAGCGGTACCCGCACCTGCTGGTTCGCCGAAGGCAAGGGGCTCGTGAAGCTCGAGTTCCGGCACGCCGACGGCAGCGTCTCGGACGTCGTCCTGCTCCGGTAGCGAATCGAACCCGTGACCCCGGTCCTCGCGGGGCCACCGGTTCAGTTGCCGCTCGCTACGACGGGAACGGCGGGAAGTGCAGCGGCGTCCCGTTCAGGTAGACCGGGCTCGACACGACCGAGCAGTCGAAATAGATCCCCGTGTCGACGAAGCCGGTCACGTCGCCGGCCGCCTGCGCAGCCGTCAGCTGCTTGAGGGTCAGGATGCGGGTGTTCATCGCACCGTCGTGCATCCCCTGCGGCGTGAAGAACGTCGCGAGCACGTGCCAGGCGACGTTGAAGTCCCCGCCCGCGCTCTGCGTTCCGGGCACGCCCACGAGATGGTCGTGGCCCTTGACTCCCGGGATCTGCGCGTGGTCGCAGTTGTACGGGAGCTTCCCGGTCGGGTCGAAGGCCCCTTCCGTGTAGCAGTTGAGCGGCGCGGTCGCATCGACCGTCGACGCCATGGGGTACGTGACGAGATAGAGCGGCGCACTCGTCTTCAGCAGGTTCGCCGGTACCGGCGTTCCCGGAGGATGCTGGCTCGCATCCCAGAACGGCGAGTGGTTCGGCGTGATCAGGAAGGTCTGCGTACCGGTGACGTCGTTCACTGCCGGTTCGATCGTGGCGCCGTTTCCGACCGCGCGAATCCCCGTCTGCCACGGCACGTCGCTCGACGACGCAGCCGCGAGCGCCGGCACGGCCCCGATCACGAGGGCAGCGAGCAGCGAGAGGAACAGACGGTCGAGCCTGAGTCGTTTCATTCTCCGACTCCCGTTGATAGACCGTACCTGCCCGCGCCGACTGTCTCACCGCGGCCCGGCCGGTGCAAGTACGCGGCCGCAGCCGTCCGCGTGTGCACGTCGAGCCGCTTGTACACGGCCTCGAGGTGCTTGTTCACGGTCGCCGCAGCGATCTCGAGACGTTCGGCGATCTGCGCGTCGGTCAGCCCCCGCGCGACGAGCGCGAGGATCTCGCGCTGGCGAGCTGTGAGCTCGTCGACACGCGCGTCCTCCTCGCCGAGCAGGAGCACGAGGAGATCCCCAACGCGGGCCGTTCGCACGGTCAGCCGCCCGCCGGGCAGGGTCACGACGGTGGTTCCACGGCGCAGCTGCACCGGCAAGGTGCCGTCCGCGACGCCGAAGTACGTCCGCAGCAGCGCGCGGGCGTGCGGCGACGCGAACTCGATGGTGCCGCGCGCAGTCGCAAGCACGACGTCGTGCGCTTCGCCGCCCTCGTTCACGTCTGCGAGCGCTTCGACTGCGGCGGCGGCGAGGTCCGCGTCACGTGCGCGCCGCTCGAGGTGCGGCTCGAGCAGCTCGAGGATCAGCTTCTCGCGGCTGCCGAAGTCGTGCGTGTCGCCCAGGAAGATGAACACGCGCGAATGGCCGTGGTGCATCGGCAGGCCCATGTCGAGCCAGTAGTTGACGTTCTCGTCCCGGTACATCTCGTTCCAGAGCGCGGTGCGCCGCAGCTCGCGTAGGGGCATGTAGTCGGAGATCGCGTGCGGCGTCGTCCAGTCGCCGCTTGCGACACGGCGCGAGCACACCGGATGCTCCTTGAGGAGCTCCCAGGCGTACTCGTCCCCCACCTCGTCGACGATCAGCGTCTCGACGCCGTCCTCCCAGTTGGCCTCGAGCACGACCCGCCGGTTCCGGCGGTCCAGCTCGCAGAAGGTCGAGCGGTCGGTGCCGATGAGCCGGCCGAGCCGCGCGAGGAACTGCGCGGGGAAGGCGCGAGCGTCGTCCAGCGAGGCGAGCTCGACGGCCACCTCGAGGAGCGCCGCAGCGTCGCGCTCCGAGACGGATCTCACGCGGCGAGCGTACGGCAAACGCCGTATTGCATCAACCCGCACAAAGGCTGACCGTCGAGCCGCACACTCGACGGGAGGAGAAGCAATGAAGCTTCGCGCACTGATCGCCGCTGCGTGCCTCGCAGTCGCGGCTCCGGCGGCGTTCGTCGCGGCGCCGGCGTCGCATGCGGCAACGCTGCCGCCGGGCAACACGGCTCAGCAGTGGGAGAAGATCGCCGAGGACGCCGCCGTCGGAGCCGGCGCGTTCCAGGGCGAGGCGTTCCTGTACATCGCATACGCCTCGGCTGCGATGGACCGCGCGACGAACCCCGGCCAGCGGAACGGACAGTCGCCCGACGCCGCGGTCGCCGAGGCGGCGTTCGACGTCCTCGACCACTACTTCCCGGGGCAGGACGCGAACCTGACGGCGCTGCGGGACGCGTCGCTCGCGATGGTGCCGGACGGCGCCGCGAAGCGGAACGGGATCATGTACGGCGACCTTGCCGCTGCCAGGGTCATCCGCGAGCGCGCCGACGACGGGCTGCAGACGCCGGCGGCGTCGACGTCGACGTTCCCGACGCTCGCTCCGGGGCCTGGAGTCTGGCGGCTGACGCCGTCCGCGTTCGCGGCGCCGCAGACGCCGTGGATGGCGACGATGCGGCCGTTCATCATGCGGAGCGCGGATCAGTTCCTGCCGCCTCCCCCGCCCTCGCTGCAGAGCCAGCAGTGGGTGGACGCGTTCAACGAGGTCAAGTCGCTCGGCGCGGCCAACAGCACGACGCGGACGGCGGAGCAGACGGCGATCGCACAGTTCTGGGCTGCGAATGTCAACCGGCAGTGGGGCATCCTCGTCCGGAACATCGCCACCCAGGAGGGCCTCGACGTCGCACAGTCGGCGCACTGGTTCGCGATGGTGAACGAGACGCTCGCCGACGCGGGGATCGCGTTCATGAATGCGAAGTACCACTACCTCTTCTGGCGGCCGGTGACGGCGATCGACCCGACGTCCGTGAAGAGCGACGGCTTCGGCCCCGTCCCGGGGTTCGACGACGGCAACCCGCTCACGCAGGAACAGACGGGATGGCGGCCGCTGCTCACGACGCCGAACCATCCGGAGTACCCGTCGGCGCACGCGACGTTCACGTCGGCGATCGCCGAGGTGCTGACGCGGTTCCTCGGGACGCCGAACATCGACGTCGACGTGCAGGGCACCACGAGCTTCAACGTGACGCGGCACTTCGCGACGGCCGACGACCTCCGCGCGGAGGTCGAGAACGCCCGCGTCTGGGCGGGTCTCCACTTCCGCTTCTCGGTCGAGGCGGGAGCCGCGCT
>DATDNT010000049.1:0-14811 GCA_036518135.1 Gaiellaceae bacterium
GGAGACGGTCTGGTCGGTGCCGTCGATCGTGTCGGAGATGGCGGCGCTGGCCGGCAGGTTGAGCGAGATGCCGGCGGTGCCGGAGACCGTGGCCGTCGTCTGGAAGGTGCCCGCGAAGGCCGCCGTCGCCGCGACCAGCGCAACCGCCGCGACCGAGAGAGTGAGAAGAATCCGCTGCTTCATGTGAATCTGTGCTCCTTGGGAAAGCTCCGGGTTGACGCTCCGCACTCTCGGGGGCGTGGGTCGGAACCCGAGGGGCCGTTCGGTATGAGGTCGGTAGGACGGCCGATCCCCCCGATCGGCCAGTGGCAGCGCCTGCGCCGGAGGCGCAAGGTCTCCCCATCGGAAAGCCGCGTGCGGGGCGCAGTCCGGCCGCCGCACCGGGGTTGGCGCGGATCGGCGGGCGGCGCACCACGCTTTCAACGCAGCGTCCGGTCGCCCGCCCGTCCGCTCGCTCTCGTCGCTCAGCCGAAGCCGAGGATGAACTTCGCGTCGTCGGACATCTTGTCCGGCGTCCACGGCGGGTCGAACGTCAGCTCGCTCTCGACGCGCTCGACGCCCGGGACCTGCGCGACGGCGCGCTCGATGTCCTCCTGGATCATCGGGCCGGCGGGGCACCCCATCGACGTCAGCGTGTAATGCACCTTGACGTTCGGCCCCTCGATGTCGGCGTCGTAGAAGAGCCCGAGCTCGACGATGTCCATCCCGAGCTCCGGGTCCTCGACCTCGCGCAGCGCCTCGACGACCTCTTCCTTGCTGGGCATGCGCGCAGGCTAGCTCAGCCGGACTTCCTCGCGGCGGTCGCGCGCGAAGAAGTGGATGCCGTCCACGAACCGCACCCAATTGCACCGCGTGCACATGACGAGCGAATGCGTGCGGGCCGAGTCGCCGAGGAAGCGCACGCCGCGCAACAGGTCGCCGTTCGAGACGCCCGTCGCGACGACGATCACCTCCTGCGGCGCGAGGTCGTCGATCGTGAACACGCGGTCGGCGTCGGTGATGCCGTGGGCGCGGGCCTCCTCGATCTCCGCGCGCCTGGTCGGCCACAGCTGCGCCTGCAGCTCGCCGCCGAGGCAGCGGAGCGCCGCAGCGGCGAGCACCGCCTGTCGCGTGCCGCCGATCCCGATCGCCAGATGGTCGTTCGTCCCGCGCACGGCGGCGCTGATCGAGGCGGTCACGTCACCGTCCTGGATGAGCTTGATGCGGGCGCCGGCAGCGCGGATCTCCTCGATCAGGTCGTGGTGGCGGGGCCGGTCGAGCACGATCGCGGTCACGTCGTTGACCATGCGGCCGAACGCGTCGGCGATCGAGCGGATCGTCGCGCCGACGGGCTCCGTCAGCGAGATCTTCCCCCGCGCGCGCGGGCCGACCGCCATCTTCCGCATGTACATGTCGGGCAGCGACGGCAGCGAGCCGCGCGGCGCCGCGGCGATCATCGAGACCGCGTTCGTGCCGCCGCGCGCGACGACGGCGCGGCCTTCGAGCGGGTCGAGCGCGAGATCGAACTCCTCGCCGCCCGCGCCGATCATCGTCCCGGCCGCGAGCTGCTCCGCGTCCTCGTGCGCGCCGATCACGACGTGCCCGCTGATCGGCATCCGCTCGAGCGCGAGCCGCGCGCCCGAGAACGCAGCCTCCTCGGCCGCCTCCTTGTCGGCTCGGCCGAGCCACCGCGCGCCGGCGAGCGCCGCTCGCTCGGTGACGCGCGCGAAGGTCTCGCACTGGCACTGGGGCCGCGCGTCGTCGAAGACCGTCACACGGCCTCCATGACGATGCGCATCACCTTGTCGATCGTGCGGTCCACGTTCGCATTCTCGACCACGGCGACACCCTCGCGTCGCGCCCGCCCGCAGACGTAGGTCTGGATGCGGCGGATGTCGTCGAGGTGGTCGAGATACTTCTCCATCGCGCGCACGCCTCCGGTCGCGATGTCGCGGACGTGGAAATGCATGCGGTGCACCTCCTCGTCGGCGATCTCGATCACCACGTGCACGACGAGCGCTCCCTCGAGCCGCTTGGGCAGGAGCCCTGGCACGAGGTGCACGCCTTCGAGCACCATCGACCACCCCTCGGTGAGCGCTCGGCGCATCGCCGCCTCGACCCCGACGCACACGTGCCGCGACTGGTCGACGAAACCGACGATCGTCGGGTCGCCCGTCACCTCCTCGTCGAGCGACTGCCCCGCCTCGAAGCTCGAGTAGTGGATCGACGGCATGAACTCGGGCGAGAAGAAGGCGCGCATCGTCTGCCGGATGAAGTCGGTGGACGCGACGCGGTTGATGCCCAGCCGGTGGGCGACCTCCTGCGCGACCGTCGACTTGCCCGTGCCCGTCGAGCCGCCGATCAGCACGATGATCGGGACGTCGAGCTGCTGCAGTTCGCCGAGCTTGCGCATCCCGGTCACGGCGCGGGCGCCGTCCTCGTCGCCGAGAACCTCGGCCGCGAGGACGTCGAGCCGCTCGAAGGTGACGGCGCGCTCACCCGTCTCCGCGAGGTCGAGCTCGATGCGCCGGGCGAGGCCGTACGCGTCGTCGGGCGCCACGCCGACGGCCGTCAGCGCGCGCGCCATCAGGCCCTTCGAGTACGGGAGGTCGGGGCCGCCGAGCGGCAGCGGCTCGCCGCGGCGCCGCTCGCTCACGGCAGCATCGCCTCGAGATCGACGTCGACGAGCTCGTTCGCAGCGAGCACGACGCGGATGCCGTGCGCGAGCGCGTGCTCGGCGACGACGTCGATCGCGGCCGCCTTGAGCTCGACGAGATAGGTATCGGCGTCGACCAGGTCCGCACGCAGCCGCTCGCGATCCGAGAGCGCAGTCGACACGTGCACGACTTCGGCGTCGAGGTGCGAGACGTCGGTGCCGCCCGCCGTGAACACGGCGACGCGTCCTTCGAGCGGCTCCGTCGGACGGAGCCGCAGGTGGGGCCTTTCGATCACGACGTCGGAGATCAGGCGCCGGAAGGTGTCGAGATACGGGTCGCGGTCCGTCTCGCCGACGACGAGCACGCGCGTGGCCGTGCGGACGGGCGGGATCGCCGCACCGCTGCCGTCGAAGAGGACGACGTCGGGCGCCCGCGCGGCTGCGAGGCGCGCGCCCTCGGCGACGTTCGAGACGGTGACGCCGCCGGCGAAGCCGCCGCCCGCGCGGCGGCAGCCGATCGTGACGACTCCGGCGAGCGCGGCGATCTCCAGGTGGTCGGAGGCGGCGTGGCGGCCGGCGCGGGACCGCGCGACGAGGTCGTCGAGGCTAGGCGGCGTCTCCACCACCTCCGGCTCCGCAGGCCCGCCGCGGCCCATCGTCACGACGACGACGTCCCGGTCGCGCGCGAGCAGCCGCGCGAGCTCCGCCGTCACCGCCGTCTTCCCGACCCGCTTGCCCGTGCCGATCACGGCGATCGACGGCAGCTCGAACGGCCGGAGGTCGGGCGGGTCGAAGCGGAAGTCCGAGCCCTCGTACGGCAGCCCGGCGGCGAGCGCGCGCGACGCCCACTCCATGCGCGCGCGCGGGCCGAGCACGGGCTCGTCCGAGAGGTCGATCACCACCTCGGCGTCGCCGAACGCGTCGACGAGCGGCACGCCGTAGTCGCGGTCGCCGCGCAGCTTCTCGGTGCCCCCGACCATGATCGCCCCCACCCACTCGTACGGCAGCGCCCGCAGTGCATCGCGCACCACGGGCGCATAGTGCTCGCCGTCGATGAGGGCCACCGCGCGGGTCAACGCCTGGCCGTCACCTCGCTCTCGATGCGCCCGGTGTACTTCTCGTACTCGCCCGTCGCGACGTCGAACTGGATGATCCGCTCCTGCCCGTGGAACGGGTAGCGGCGCCACACCGTGACGTGCGTCCCCTCGATCTCGATCACGTTGTACGTCGGCCGTGTGTTGCCGCGCAGACGCAGCGTCGAGACCGTGCCGGTGTTGACGACGAACAGGTTCTCGAGCTTCCACGCGTACGGCACGTGCTTGTGGCCGGAGAGCACGAGGTGCACGCCGGCGCGCTGCAGGCACTCGATCGCGTCGCCGGCGTCGTAGACGACGTTGCGCTCGCGCCCCGTGCCGGGGATCGGCAGGAGGTGGTGGTGCAGCACGAAGACGTTGAACGCCGACTGCGCGGCCGCGAACTGCTCCTCGATCCATCCGTAGCGCCCGCGGCCGATCTGCCCATGGTCGAGGTCGGGCTCCGTCGAGTCGACGGCGACGACGGTGATCCCGTCGCGGCGCAGCACCGAACTCCGCTCCCCGATCAGCTGCTCGAAGTGCACGTAGCCGACGTTGCGCGAGTCGTGGTTGCCGGGCACGACGACGAGCGCGTCGCACTCGATCCGGTCGAGGTAGCGCTTCGCCTGCGCGTACTCCTCCTTGAACCCGAACGTCGTCAGGTCGCCCGAGCAGACGACGATCTCGGGTTTCAGGTCGTTGATCTCGGCAATCGCTCTATCCATCAGATCGGGCACGAAATGCGGGTCGCCGCAGTGGAGATCGGAGAGATGAGCGATCGTCGAGGCCAAGAGGCGCAGTCTAAGCCATCCGAGGCCGCTGCTACCCTGGCTGAAGTGGTGCCGGAAACGCCTGATTTCCAGGCATATTGCGGCTCGGAGCCGCCGCGTTTCGCCAACCCCGCGGAGCTCGAGTACGCGAAGATCCTGGACTGGTACGGAATCCCGTGGATGTACGAGCCGACGACCTTCGTGCTCGAGCGGGACGAGGACGGACGCGTGACCGAGGCGTTCTCGCCCGACTTCTACCTCCCCGAGCAGGATCTGTACCTCGAGGTCACGGTGATGAAGCAGTCGCTCGTCACGCGCAAGAACCGGAAGCTGCGCAAGCTGCGGCAGCTGTATCCCGACGTGAAGATCAAGCTCTTCTACGAGCGCGACTTCGAACGGATCGCCGCCCGGTTCGGGCTGCGGAAGGCGTCCTGACCACGGTTCCCGCCCGAGACGAGCGCATCGGCGAGGTCTTCCTCGACGCCGACGAGATCCTCGCGCGCGTGCGCGAGATCGCGTCCGAGATCGCGCGCGACTACGCCGGCGTCGAGCCGCTGCTCGTCGGGTCGCTGAAGGCGTGCCTGCCGTTCATCGTCGACCTGTCGCGCGACATCGCGATCCACCACGCACTCGACTTCCTCGAGCTGTCCGGCTACGGCGAGAACGAGGACAGCATCCGTTTCCTCAAGGACCTCGACACGGAGATCGACGGCCGCCACGTCGTGCTGGTCGACGCGGTCATCGACACGGGCCTCACCATGCACTACCTCACGCGCTCGCTGGCGATCCGCAGCCCGGCGTCGCTGCACATCGCGACGCTGTTCGACCGGCCCTACCGGCGGCTCGTCGAGGACCTGCCCGTGCGCTACGTCGGGTTCACGATCCCGGACGAGTTCTTCGTCGGCTACGGCTTCGAGCTCGGCGAGCGGTACCGGAACCTGCCGGATCTGCGTCTCGTCAGGTAGTTAGGTCCGACTAACATTCCCGGCGTGATCCCGACGCGGCAAGCGCTGCCGGAGGGCCTCCGGACCGTCGACGAGGCGCTTCACCGCACGCGCTTCCGCGCCCTGCCGTTCCTCGGCCCGGCGTTCATCGCGGCGGTCGCCTACATCGACCCCGGCAACTTCGCGACGAACATCGCCGCCGGCTCGAAGTTCGGCTACCGCCTGGTGTGGGTGATCGTCGCGGCCAACCTGCTCGCGATGCTGATCCAGACGCTCTCCGCGAAGCTCGGTATCGCCACCGGCCGGAACCTGCCCGAGGTGGTGCGGCAGCAACTGCCGCGGCGCGCCGTGTTCCTGCTCTGGCTGCAGGCCGAGGCGATCGCGATGGCGACCGACCTGGCCGAGTTCCTCGGCGCCGCCGTCGGGCTGCACCTGCTCGTCGGCTGGGGCCTCTTCCCGTGCGCGGTCGTGACCGGGATCGCGGCCTTCGCGATCCTCAGCCTGCAGCGGTGGGGGCTCCGCCCGCTCGAGGCGGTGATCGCGACGCTCGTCGGCGTGATCGGCGCGTGCTACGTCGCCGAGTTGACGTTCGCGCACCCCCACTGGGGCGCGGTCGCGCACCACGCCGTCGTGCCGGGGTTCGGGTCGGAGGAGGCGGTGCTGCTCGCCGTCGGGATCCTCGGCGCGACGGTCATGCCGCACGTCATCTACCTCCACTCGGCGCTCACGCAGGACCGCCTGGTGCCGGAGAGCGATGAAGACGCGCAGACGCTCCTCCGCTACACGCGCGTCGACGTCGTGATCGCGATGACGATCGCCGGTGTGATCAACGTCGCGATGCTCGTCATGGCGGCGTCGACGTTCTTCGCGAAGGGCCTGCTGCACGTCGACTCGCTCGAGGGCGCGCACCGCACGTTGCAGCCGATCCTCGGCGGCGCGTCGAGCGCGCTGTTCGCGCTTGCGCTGCTCGCGTCGGGGCTCTCGAGCTCAGCGGTCGGGACGCTGTCGGGGCAGGTCGTGATGCAAGGCTTCATCGACCGTCAGATCCCGCTGACCCTGCGGCGGCTCGTGACGATGGTGCCCGCGTTCGTCGTGATCGGCTTCGGGGTCGACCCGACGCGCACGCTCGTCATCTCGCAGGTCGTCCTCTCGTTCGGGATCCCGTTCGCACTGATCCCGCTCGTCGTCTTCACCTCTCGCCGTGACCTGATGGGCCCACTCGTCAACCGCCGTATCACGACCATCGCCGCCACGGTGATCGCAGCCGTCATCGTCGCGCTGAACATCTTCCTGCTGCTGCAGACCGCCGGCCTGGCTTGAGAGCTGGCCGACCACGGTTCGACGAAGCCGCGTGGGCGGTTCGGCTTCGGCGGTGACGCGGTGGGAGTGGGAACTCGCTCGGCGGTTCGATGCCCGCCGTCGGCTGCGCCAGGGTCCGACCTTGCCGCCAGCGGCGGCGGCTAACGCCAGTCCAAGGCGATGAGGTCAGGCGGGCCGTCATGGCGAAACCGAGTAAGCGCCTTCGTGCGGAACGAGAACAGTCGCGGAGGTGCGTCCTGAGGCTGAAGCAGCAGCCGTGCGTCGTCCGGCGACCAGAAGGCGTACGGGGCGGCGGCGCCCACGAGGTTGCGAAGGAAGCCTCCCCTCGTCGTGTAGATCCGCTCTCCGGCCGGGCCTTTGGCGTCCGGGAACGCGACCTTCTTGCCTGACGGCGATACAGAGGGCCAGCCACCCCACAGGTTGTCGAGGTTGATGCTGCTAATCGCGCCTTGCTTTCCGGTGGCGGCCGAGAACACGCAGAACCAGCAGTCCGCGTTCACGCCGTAGGCGAATATCCGCCGACCGTCGGACGACCACGAGAGCGATTTGCTGGTGGCATGCGCAAGGGTTCGCACGAGCGACCCGTCGCGCCGCACGACCATCAAGAGCGGTTTCCCGGCGACGGGCAGACTTCGGGAGTACACGATCTCGCTCCCGTCGGGAGACGGGCGGAACGAGTACAGCCCGCGTACGGAGAAGAGGATCCGCGCGCGGTGCGATCCTCGCTTCACAAACGCCAACTCGGAGACGTTTCCGTCGGCCGGACTGGGTTCCGCGAGAACCAGGCCGTCGGGCACGAGATACGCGCTTCGCAGTGCCTCAGACGCGCCCACCGGCTCGAGGCTGATCACCTCGCGTGCGTTCGTGCCCGCGCCGTCAGTCGTCCAAAGCTGGACAACAGCAGGGGTAGCGGTAGTCGAAGGGGGAGTGCGGTACAGGATCAACCCCGACTCCTGACGCGTGGCAGCGCCACTGCCTATCGCTGAGGCGAGCCCCAACGCGGCCGCCCCCGCCACCACACTCAGACGCGTCAGCATCCGCCGAATCGTAGATCGCTCATGGGCCGGCGACCCTGAGGCCTCGACCGGAGGGCGGAACTCGTATCGAGAGGGCGGCCGCTCCTATCGGTTCGACCCCAGCCGCCGTCAGCGCCCGAGCAAGGCGGGACCTATGTGCCTAAGACGCGCGGCGCGTGGCCGGACGAGTAGACGGCAGTCCGCGAGATCAAACCGTTGCGGCACTGTCGACGAGCCGCTTCACGTCCGTGTCGCTCACGCGTTCAGTACACCAGGTCGACGCGGACCGAGAAGGGAGCGCGATCGTGATTGAGTGGACGACGTCGCGGCTCCACACCAGCACCTACACGCGCAGAACGATTCCTCGATCCGGCCGCCAACCGTCTCGCGGCAGGGCGAGCGAGGCGGCGGGAGCCGGGGGCCGGTCGTCGGAGCAGTCAGACGGCGGCGCGGCGGAACTCGACGGAGATCCCGTCGACGATCGCGTACTCGGCGTGCTTCAGCGGACGGCGGTCGTTCCAGCGATGAACGGGGATGCCCACCGAGCCGGGATTCACGTACACGGCGTCATCGATTCGAGTCGTCCACTGGAAATGCGTGTGGCCGCCGGCAAGAAGCCGGAACACGTCCACGCGCCACGGCGAGACGTCTTCGGTGTCGGGTAAGAGGACGTCCTCGAAGTGCCGAGGAGAGCCGTGGAAGGCGAGGAGCTGATCACGCTCGTACGTCCTCGGAAACGACCGAATCTGGTCGAGATGGCGAGGCTCGAGTTGCGACAACGTCCACTCACGCCTCGCCAGCTGGTCTTCGCGGATCTCCTCGTTCGTCTCCGTCGGGATTTCGAGGAGGAAATGGTCCGCGTTCCCCAGTACGACCGGCCAACCCAGAATGGCCAGGCGGTCGAGGACCGCCGCCGGTTCGTCGCCGCCCTGCGCGACGTCCCCAAGGACGATCCCGTCGGTCACGCCGAATTCGTCGAGCTCCGCAAGTACGGCTTCGAGCGCTTGCGCGTTCCCGTGGATGTCAGCGAGGAGCGCGCCCGGCATGAGCTTGCGGTGACTGATCTTCCATCAACTGGAGATAGGTGTCGGCTGGGCCAGGCTTCCGGCGTGACTCCCGGCGCTACCGGTTCTTGCGGTAGTCCACCACGCCAGCCTTCTCGTCAGAGAACTGCCGGCGAGCGGCGTTATCGACGGCGATCTCTTCGGCGGTCTTCCTGCGGAGACCAAACGCACGTAGAAGTCGTTGCAGCCAGCTCACTGCGACCCGACAATACCGCGACTTCGTCGCGGCGTGCGAGCGGCCCTCACGACTCAAGCGGAGGCGGGACGCGAATCGAGATCCGGGTCCGCTCAGTTGCCGCCGGGTAGGTACGGCCGCTCCGGAACGTCCCTGAACTTCCCACAGGCGCGGCACTTCTTGAATGCACCGCCTCCCTCGCTCCTCAGCTGCTGCCATTGATGCAGTCCCAAGTAGCACCTCAGCTTCTTCATCGTGCGAGCCTAGCCCTCGGAACGCCGCCACAACAATCGGTTGAGCAAGCGTCCTTCATGAAGGCGCGTCGGCGGGCCGTGCATCGAGAGTCGCGGCGCCTCGCCGCTCCCCAGCTCGGTCGCGACCGCACATCGATCAGGATGTGAACGTGCGCGGGGGTCGAGTCGTGGTGAGTCTTTCGACGTCTGGTGCTGCATTCGTCCGGCGTGCGCGGAAGGATCCGACCTGACGTGGAACCGCTCGAGGTCCGCTATGCGAAGACGATCGACGGCGTGAACATCGCCTACCAGGTCCGTGGCGAAGGACCGGTCGACCTCGTCTACACGCTCGGGATGGCCGGCAACTTCGAGATCGAGTTCGAGGCGAGCTGGGGAATCCGCTTTCTCGAGCGTCTCCAGACCTTCTCGAGGGTCATCCTGTTCGACAAGCGCGGGACTGGGCTCTCCGACCGCGTTCCCGGCGCGCCAGACTTCGAGATGCGGGCCGATGACCTCCGTGCCGTCCTCGACGCAGCGGGTTCAGAACGCGCCGTGCTGGTCGGGAATCGGGGCGGCGGCAGCCTCGCCGCGTTCTTCGCCGCTACGCACCCTGAACGGGTCTTCGCTCTCGTGCTCTACAACTCGTGGGCACGGACCGCGTGGGCGCCGGACTACCTCGTCGGGACAGCAATCGATGACCTCGCCGCGTGGAGACGACAGATCGCCGCGCACTGGGGAACGGCCGAACTCGCGAAACGATTCCTCCGCAGCGTCGCGCCGTCTCGGGCGGACGACCCTGAGTGGATCAGGTGGGAGGCGCGCGCTCTGCGCCACGGCGCTTCGCCGGCCGCCGCGCTTGCGTTCGACGAATTCGAGCAGGCGATCGACGTGCGAAGCGTCTTGCACACCGTGCAGGCGCCGACGCTCGTCTTGTCGCGCTCCGACGCCGCCCGAGCGCGGTCGGCTGACCTCGCCGAGAGAATCCCAGGCGCGCGGCACGTTTGCGTCCCCGGCGACGATTGGATGCCGTACGCGGGCGACATCGACGTGTTGCTGGGCGAGATCGAGCGGTTCGTTCGGTCCGTTCATGCAGAGGAGGCGACATTCGAACGTGTCTTGACGACCGTGCTCTTCACCGATCTCGTCAGCTCCACGGAACGTGCCGCGCAACTCGGCGATCACGCTTGGAAGGGCCTCGTCGAGCGTCACCACGCGGCGGTCCGCGCGATGATCGGTCGATACCGAGGAAACGAGGTCGACACCGCCGGTGACGGCTTCTTCGCCACGTTCGACGGGCCTGCCCGCGCGGTTCGGTGCGCGCGAGCGATCGTCGAGGCCGTCCGTCCGCTCGGGGTCGACGTGCGAACCGGTGTGCATACAGGCGAGGTCGAGCTCATCGACAAGAAGGTCGGCGGAATCGCGGTCGCGATCGGTGCGCGTGTCGCAGCGCGCGCGGAGGCCGGAGAGGTACTCGTCTCACAGACGGTCAAGGACCTTACGGTCGGCTCAGGCCTCTCGTACACGGACGCGGGCGAGCACGATCTGAAAGGCGTCCCCGGCGGTTGGCGGCTCTATCGCCTTACCGCCGACGGCGAGTGAGGGCGCATCGAATCGAGGTTCTCGGTCTCTCCAGAAGAGTCGGGGGAGAACCGGAGGTTCTCCCCCGCGCCGAAAAAAACGGGCGCCCCGGGGGGAGGCGCCCGCTCGTCGGGAGACGACTCGTTACCAGTCCGGCGAGGATCGCCCGTGACCGCCGTACCGGTTGTAAGAAATAAACGCCCGAGGCGCAAATCTGGTTACGGGTCCAGGCGCACCGGGGAGGAGTTGCCCGCAACGGCGGACATTCGCCCCCGACCAAGGAGCTCTACGTGCCCGCACTCCTGCTCGTGCTGCTGATCGTCATCATCCTCTTCGTCCTCGGCTTCGCCGTGGTGAAGTTCCTGATCTGGGTCGCCATCATCCTCGCGATCCTCTGGCTGATCGGCTTCTTCGTTCGCGGCGCCGAAGGCCGGCGCTGGTACCGCTGGTAAGCGAGCCGGCGAGCTACCCGAGGTAACCCATCGGGTCGACGGGGTTCCCGTCGACCCGAACCTCGAAATGCAGGTGCGGCCCCGTGCAGTGGCCGGTACAGCCGACGTAGCCGATCACCTGGCCCTGGTCGACCTGCTGTCCGCACGTCACGGCGATCTGGCTCTGGTGGCCGTACGCGGTCGCGAGGTTGCCGCCGTGGTCGAGGACGACGAAGTTGCCGTACCCCTCCTCCCAGCCGCAGTAGATGACGATGCCTGCCGCCGCCGCGTGGATCGGCGTGCCGTACGGGACGCCGATGTCGATGCCCTGGTGCATGCGGCCCCAGCGCCAGCCGAACGGGCTCGTGATCGGCCCCTGCACCGGCCAGACGAGCCCCGCGTTCGACGGGGTCTGCGTCGGCCCCGAGCTCGGGCTGTTCTTCGCCTGCGCCGCGCGGATCGCCGCCGCGATGCGTTCGCTCGCCGCCTGCAAGGAGTCGATCTCCTCCGCCTCGGCGCGATCCTGCGTGCTCAGCGTCGACAGCGACACGAGCTTCTGCTGCCGCGTCGAGGAGAGATCGTTGCGCGCGCCGACGAGCGCGTCGCGGACGGACTGCGTCTGCTCGGTCCGCGCGCGGATCACCGCCGTCTCCGCCTGCACGTTCGCGCGAAGCTTCCTCGTCTTGCGCCGCGCTGCCGTCACCTGCGCCCGCGCGTACGCGACCTGCGCGGCGACGCGGCGATCCTGCGTGTTGATGTCGTTCAGGTACTGGACCTTGTCGATCGCCTCCTGCACGTTCGACGAGCCGAGGAACACGTCGAGCGTCGACGGATCGTCGGACTCGTAGATCTCGACGACGCGCCGGTCGAGCACCTGGATCGCCATCCGGTACTGCTGGTGGAGCATGTTCAGCCGCGTCGTCTGCGCACGCCACAGCGCGTTCAGCGCGTCGAGGCGCTTCTGGTGCAGCGACAGATCCTGCTCGAGCGTCTGGAGGTGCAGCGAGACGTCGCCGACGCGCGCCTCGAGCGAGCGGATGCGCTGCGTGTAGTCGGCGACCTGGTTGCGGAGCGCCTGCTCCGTCTTCTTGTGCGCGGCGAGGCGGTCCTGGAGCGCTGCGATCTTGGAATCGATCTGGTGCTTCTTCCCCACGTTGTCGCCGAGCGCAGGCGTCGCCACGGCGAGCAGGAGGAACAGTGCGAGCGCGAGACGCCGCATGGTCGCGAGTTCGCCTGGGCGGGCGCTAGTCCTGCGAAGCCGAGGGGATCGTCGCCTCGTCGGGCGGCGGGTACGGCTCGGGAACGGGCGCGGGCGTCGGCGGCGTGCCTTCGTCCGGCGGCGGTGCGGGCTCTTCGATCATTGCGGGAGCGTAACCGCGATCCGCGTCGATCGCCTTCAGCGCCGCGGCCGCGGCGCGGCGGAGCGGGCCGACGAGCGCCCGGTAGTCCTCGTCGTCGATCTTGCCCGTGCGATGGTCGAACTCGAGCTCCTTCAGCGCCGCGAGCGTGCGGTCTCGCTCCTCGACGAGCACGAGCCGGTCGAGGTCCGGCGTCTCGAGACGGTCGTCGGCCGCGACCGGCTCCCGCAGGAACGGCAGGGCGACGAACACGACGACGATCGCCGCGAGGACGACGCCGAGCACGATCGTCATGCGGGGACGAGTCGCGCGACGAGTCGGCGCTGCTCGCGCGCGTCCGGCCACAGCGCGACGCCCGACCCGAGCAGGAAGACGATGCCGGCGATCCAGATGAGGTTCACCAGCGGCTTGACGAGCACCTGCACGTGGATCGTCCCGTTCGGGTGCGTCTCGTCGACGATCACGTAGAGATCCTGCGCGCGCAGCCAGTCCGTCTCGATCGCGACTTCGCGCGACGGCTCCGGCGGGTCGAAGTACTGGTTGTCACCGGCAGCGAGCGACCCGCGCCAGCGCCCGGACACGTCGAGGTGGCCGCGCGTCTCGCGCACGTTCGCCTTCGTGTCCGTCGTGACGCCGCGATTGGTCAGCGTGTACCCGGCCACCCGCATCGACTGACCGAGCGTCAGCTCGCGGTCGACGTTCGACGAGTACGCGCTCGAGCCGGCGATCCCGATCGCGAGCAGGACGATCGCCGCGTGCACGACGTAGCCGCCGTACCGCCGGCGGTTGCGCGCGATCAGCAGCAGCAGCGAGCCCGTCGCACGCGTTCCGCGCACCAGCTCGAGGACGATCGTGGCGAGCACGAACGCGCAGAACGTGTACGCGATCAGCCCGGGCCGCGACGAACCGGCGCCGAACGCGACGAGCGCCACGCCGCACGCGACGGCGACGGCGGTCGGCCACGCGAGCACGCGGACGAGCGCGCGTGCGCTCGTCTTGCGCCACGCGATCAGCGGCCCGATCCCCATCAGGAGCAGAAGCGGCAGGCCGAAGACGCGCAGGAAGAAGTCGTAGTACGGGCGGCCGATCGTCCGCTGCTCCCCCTTCACGAGCTGCGTCACGATCGGGAACAGCACGCCCCAGAGCACGGTGAGGCACAGCGCGACCAGGAGCAGGTTGTTGTAGAGGAACGTCGCCTCGCGGGAGAGGGCCGACTCGAGCTTCGTCTTCGCCTTGAGGAGCGGCAGCCGCCACATGATCAGCGCGAGCGAGAAGACCGACGAGATCACGACGAACACGAGGAACCACACGCCGATCGAGCTCTTCGCGAACGAGTGGATCGAGTTCACGACGCCCGAGCGCGTCAGGAACGTGCCGAAGACGGACAGCTCGAACGCAAGGGCGACGAGCACCATGTTCCACACCTTCAGCATCCCCTTCCGCTCCTGCACCATCACCGAGTGCAGGAACGCCGTCGCGGCGAGCCACGGCATGAGTGCGGCGTTCTCGACGGGGTCCCAGGCGTAGTAGCCGCCCCACCCCACTTCGACGTATGCCCAGTGCGCGCCGAGCAGCTGTCCGAACCCGAGGAACGTCCAGGCGGCGAGCGTCCAGCGGCGCGTGGCGACGATCCACCGCTCGTCGGTGCGGCCGGAGAGCATCGCCCCTGCGGCGAACGAGAACGGCACGGCGAGGCCCACGTAGCCGAGGTAGAGCATCGGCGGGTGCGCGACCATGTACGGGTTCTGCAGGCTCGGTGTGAGACCGTTGCCGTCGAACGGCGCGGTCTGCGTGTCGAACGGGCTCGCGACGGCGACGAGCACGAACGAGAAGAAGGTCGCGATGCCGCCGATCACCGGAACCACCCACGCGGTCAGGTCGCGCAGCAGGCGGCGGTTCACGAGGACGGCGAGCGCGCCGTACGCGGTCAGCACGAGGAGCCAGAGGAGGAGCGATCCCTCCTGGCCGCCCCAGAACGCGCTCAGCGCGTACGCGGTGGAGAGGTGCCGGTTCGTGTGCGCGGCGACGTACGAGAACGAGAAATCGTGGCGCACGAGCGCGAGTGCGAGCACGCCGGACGCGACGAGCGTCGATGCGAACGCGCAGTACAGCGCGTTCCGCGCGGACGCGGCGAGGCGCCGGCGGTTGGCGCGCGCCGAGACGGCGCCCGCGACGAGGGCGTACACCGACAGCCCGAGCGTGAGGACGAGGGCC
>DATDNT010000050.1:0-2373 GCA_036518135.1 Gaiellaceae bacterium
GTCCCGAGCGCGAACGACGCGACGAACAGGATCGCGAGCATGTCGGCGAGCGTCACGGTCCCGGCGAACGTCCAGTGAATCTTCTCGAACGTGACGCAGAAGACGCTCGCGAGGAACAGGAAGCTCGTCGTGCGCGTCACGCCGTCACCTGCTCGAGGAGGCGCGCGAGCTCCTCCGAGCGCGTCCGGCGCGACACCTTCCGCCGCCACTCGTCGGAGAGGGGCGGCGCGTCGAGCGTGCCCTCGCGCCACTTCGCGTGCAGGTCGCGGAGCGCGGACGCCATGCCGTCGACGTCGTCGGGCGCGACCACGACGCCTGCTCCCGCGTCGCGGATCAACTCGGCGGCAGCGCCGTCCGGCGGCACGACGGCGAGGATCGGCCGTTCCGCAGCGAGGTACTCGAACACCTTGCCGCTCAGCACGCCCTTGCCGCGCCCGCCCGCGTCGGGGATCAGGAGCAGGAGCGCCTCCGAGTCGCGCTGGAGCTCGAGCGAGCGGCGTCTCGACGCGTACGGGATCAGCTCGAGCCGGTCGCCGAGCTGCAGCCCCTCGGCCCACTCGCGGTCGGCCGCGCGGAAGTCGCCGAGGAAGCGCACGGTCACGTCGTCGAGGCCGGCCTGCTTCAGCGCCGTCAGGAACGGACGCGGGTCGCGCTTCCCGAAGAACGAGCCCGCGTGCGTGAGGCGGAACCGGTCGCCGGGGTGTCGCTCGAGCCCGGCGAAGTCGTCGAAGTCGGAGCCGTTCGAGATCGTCAGCACGGGCCCCCTCGGCGAGCGCTCGCGCAGCTCGTCGGCGATCGCATCCGAGACGCACGTGATCGCGTCGGCGGACCTCGCGATCAGCTTCGCCACTGCGTGCTCGCCCTGCTCCTTCACGCGCACCGCGAGCCGCTCGGCCCGGCGATGCGGATGGGCGACGACGGAGTCGCGCAGGTCGGCCACCCACTTCACCCCGGTCGCCCGCTTGACCGCGGCGCCGATCAGATGGACCGACGACGGTGGCGAGGTCGTGATCACGACGTCGATGCCCTCCTGCCGCACGATCCGGATCGCGGCGGGGATCGCGGTCAGGTTCCAGCTCACGTTCTCGTCGGGCACGAGGAATCGCCGGCCGAAGAGCTGCGCCTGCTTCGTGACGCGCGTCAGCCCCTGCGTCCCGTGCAGCTCCTCGGCGGGCTTGCGCCCGCTCGTCCCGACGTACCGCGCGCGGTGCACCCAGGCGAGCGTCGGCGGCTGCAGCTCGTCGTCGCGGTGGATCCACTTCGGGTCGTCCGGCGCGAGCACGTGCGTCTCGATCCCGAGCTCGGGCAGGTGCGTCGCGAACTTGAGCGGCCGCTGTACGCCGCCGCCGCCGGCGGGAGGGAAGTAGAAGCTGACGAGGAGCGCCTTCACGGCGTCCAGTGCTCGCGGTTGCGCTCGAAGAGCTCCTCCGCGATCGCACGGACGTCGTAGGCCTGCTCCCACTCGGGGTAGTGCGACGCGAACCGGCCGTTGTCGCTGATCCACCAGATGTGGTCGCCGATGCGGTTCGTGTCGGTGTACGTGTGCGCGATCTCCTCGCCCGTCACCTCCTGGACGAGGTCGATCGCCTCCAGCACCGACACGTTGCTGTGGCGGCCGCCGCCGATGTTGTAGACCTCGGCGACGCGCGGCGCGCGGTAGACGGCGTCGAAGCACGAGATCAGGTCGCTCGAGTGGATGGCGTCGCGCACCTGCTTCCCGCGATATCCGAAGATCGTGTACGGCGTGTGCGTCATCGCGCAGCGCACGACGTACGCGAGGAACCCGTGCAGCTCCGCGGCGGCGTGGTTCGGCCCCGTGAGCGTGCCGCCCCGGAAGCACGCGGTGCGCAGGTCGAAGTACCGCCCGTACTCCTGCACCAGCACGTCGGCCGCGACCTTCGACGCGCCGAAGAGGCTGTGCAGGGAGTCGTCGATCGACATCGTCTCGTCGATGCCTCCCTCGTAGCGATGGCCGGGCTCGATCTCCCAGCGGCGGTCGAGCTCGACGTAGGGCAGGCGGTTCGGCGTGTCGCCGTAGACCTTGTTCGTCGACGTGAAGATGAACACCGCCTCGGGCGCGTGGAGGCGCGTCGCCTCGAGCAGGTTGAGCGTGCCGACGGCGTTGATGTCGAAGTCGGTGAACGGCTCGCGCGCGGCCCAGTCGTGCGACGGCTGCGCGGCGGTGTGGACGACGAGCGAGATCTCGCTGCCGAAGCGCTCGAAGAGCGCGAGCACGCCGGCGCGGTCGCGGATGTCCAGGTCGTGGTGCTCGTACCCGGCGCCGAGGCGCTGCTGCAGCCGCTCGCGGCTCGCCTTCGTGGACGCCTCGGGGCCGAAGAAGGCGGCCCGCATGTCGTTGTCGATCCCGACCAC
>DATDNT010000051.1:0-4351 GCA_036518135.1 Gaiellaceae bacterium
CGCACCGGTTCAGCTGCACCAGTTCCGCGTCGTCTTCCCGGAAGGCTTCACGCGAGTCCAGATGGCCACACGCGTGCGGGCGGTCGCGAAGATCGCCTTCCGCGAGCGCCACGTCCGTCCGAAGATCTCCGAGAAGACGTACCTGGCTGCGACGGCGCCGAGGCGGATCCCGGGCTTCGGAGCGAAGAAGTTACCGCTGGAGGGCTTCCTGTTTCCGTCGACGTACAACTTCGACCGCAAGTCGACCTCTCGCGAGCTCGTTCGCGAGCAGCTCAAC
The DNA here is from genome assembly GCA_036518135.1 of Gaiellaceae bacterium. Classification (GTDB taxonomy): domain Bacteria; phylum Actinomycetota; class Thermoleophilia; order Gaiellales; family Gaiellaceae; genus PALSA-600. The sequence continues at coordinate 278 of DATDNT010000051.1, forward strand.
GCGTTCGAGTCGAACTTCGGGAACGTCGACCTCGCCTACGCACGCTCGAAGAACCTCACGCCGTACGACGTGTTGAAGATCGCGTCGATGGTCGAGCGGGAGGCGGTCGTGCCGAGCGAGCGCAGACTGGTCGCAGCGGTGATCTACAACCGGCTGCACGCGCACATGGCGCTCGGCATCGACGCGACGATCCGTTACGGGCTGAACGTGCCGGGGACGAGGCCGCTGCTCCAGTCCGAGCTCGACAGCAACTCGCCGTACAACACGCGCAAGTTCCCCGGGCTGCCGCCGACGCCGATCGCGAACCCGGGGCTGGCGTCGATCGAGGCGGCCGCGCACCCGGCGAAGGTCGACTACCTGTACTTCGTTCGCAAGCCCGACAAGCTCCACCACTACTTCACCTCGAGCTACACGGACTTCGTCAACCACGAGCACCTCTACGGCTACTAGGTTCGTCGCGTTGCTGGGCCATCCCGTGGCCCAGTCGCTGTCGCCGCGGATGCAGAACGCCGCGTTCGCCGCGCGCGCGCTCGACTGGTCGTACGTCGCGCTCGACGTCCCGCCCGACCGGCTGGCCGACGGCGTGCGCGGGCTGATCGCACTCGGCTTCGCGGGCGCGAACGTCACCGCGCCGCACAAGCTCGCGGTCGCGCAGCTCGTCGAGACCGACGTCCCCTCGGTGAACACGATCGTGGGGACGAAGGGCTTCTCGACCGACGCTGCGATCCTCGACGGGCTCGAGTTCGAGCGGCCGGCGATCCTCGGCGACGGCGGGGCTGCGGCGGCATTCCGCCACGCGCTGCCCGACGCCCGCGTCTTCGCACGCAAGGGCCGGTGGCCGCCGGACGTCGCTGATGCCGATCTCGTGATCAACGCGACGCCCGTCCGCGAGGAGGTGCTCGTCGAGCTGCGCGAGGGGCAGACTCTCGTCGACCTGCCGTACCCGCGCTCGGCGACGGCGGAGGCGGCGGCGGCCGCCGGCACGCGCGTCCTCGACGGGCTCGAGGTCCTCGTCGCCCAGGGAGCGGCGAGCTTCGAGCTGTGGACGGGCATCTCGGCACCGGTTGCCGTCATGCGGCGCGCAATCGGGCTCCCTCCGAGGAGCCCGATTGCGAGCGGGGGCGGCGAATGAATCGCCACCCCCTTTTCCGGCCGGCGTCGCGAGCGACGCCTTAGGCTTGCCGGCGTGATGCTCGAACTGGCGACGGCCGGCGAGTCGCACGGGCCGGCGCTCGTCGCGATCGTCTCCGGGCTTCCGGCGGGGCTCGTGCTCGACAAGGCGGCGATCGACGCGGATCTCCGCCGGCGGCAGCAGGGATACGGCCGTTCGCCCCGGCAGCAGATCGAGAGCGACGAGGTCGAGGTGCTCGCGGGGCTCCGCCACGGCCGGACGCTCGGCTCGCCGCTCGCGCTCGTCGTCCGCAACCGCGACCACAAGAACTGGACGTGGGGGATGAGCCCCTGGCCGCCCGAGGGTGAGCCGCAGGGCAAGGGCACGAAGGCGGTGACGCTGCCGCGGCCCGGTCATGCCGACCTCGCGGGCGTGCAGAAGTTCGGGCTCGCGGACGTGCGCGACGCGCTCGAGCGCGCATCCGCGCGACATACCGCGGTGCACGTGGCGGCGGGGGCGGTCGCGAAGGCGCTGCTGGCGCAGATCGGGATCGAGGTGCGAGGCGAGGCGCTGCCCGAGGCAGGCGCCGACCCGGAGGCCGTCGACGCCGCGCGCAAGGAACGCGACACGCTCGGCGGGGTCGTCGAGGTACGCGCGCGCGGCGTCCCGCCCGGTCTCGGCTCGTACGCGCGGAAGGAGGACCGGCTCGACGCCCGGCTCGCGGGGGCGCTGATGGGGATCCAGGCGGTGAAGGGCGTCGAGGTCGGCGACGGCTTCGCACTCGCGCGCGTGCGGGGCTCGGAGGCGCACGACGAGATCGGGCCCGACCGGCGGCGTACGTCGAACCGGGCAGGGGGGATCGAAGCCGGCCTCACGAACGGGGAGGAAGTCGTCGTGCGTGCGGCGATGAAGCCGTTGCCGACGTTGATGCAGCCGCTGGCCTCGGTCGACCTCGACACCGGCGAGCCGGCGCAGGCGCTGGTCGAGCGCAGCGACGTCTCGGCGGTCGAGGCGCTCGCCGTCGTCGCCGAGTCCGCCGTCGCGTGGGAGCTTGCGCGCGCGGCGCGCGAGAAGTTCGGCGGCGACGCGGTCGGGGACTTCGTCGCCGCCTGGCGGGCGTACACGGAGCGAATCAACTGAAGCAGGACGTCACGCTCGTCGGCTTCATGGGCTCCGGCAAGTCGACCGCCCTCACGATGCTGGGCGGCGCGTCCTTCGACTCGGACGAGCTCGCCGCGGCGGCGGCCGGCAAGCCGATCGCGGAGATCTTCCGCGAGGAGGGCGAGGCGGCGTTCCGCCGCTACGAGGAGGAGGCGATCGTCCTCGCCCTCGGCGGCGGCGCCGTGACGTCGCCGAACGTGCGCGAGGCGCTGCGCGAGACGTTGACGATCTGGCTCGACGTCGACGTCGACACGTGCTGGCAGCGCGTGCGCGGCAGCGACCGTCCGCTGGCACAGGACGAGGCACAGTTTCGCCGGCTGTACGAGGAGCGGCGGCGGCTGTACGCGGAGGTCGCCGACGTCGTCGCGCACGACGTGAACGACGTCCTTCTCGCCGCCGCCGGCGTCCACGTCGAGCGCGGCGCGCTCCAGCGCCTCGGCGAGCTCGTCCCGGGAGACGGCCCGGTCGCGCTCGTCTCCGACCCGCACGTCGCCGGCATCCACGGCATGGACGCACAGCTGGCGCTCGGGCGGCGGCTCGCCGAGACGCACGGGCTGCCGCACGGCGAGGAAGCGAAGACGCTCACGGCCCTCGACCGTCTCTGGCAGCAGCTGCGGCTCGACCGCTCGGGAACGGTCGTCGCGCTCGGCGGCGGCTGCACGACCGACGCGGCCGGATTCGCCGCCGCGTGCTACCTCCGCGGCGTCGCGTGGGTGCCGGTCGCGACGAGCCTCGTCGCGCAGGTCGACGCCGCCATCGGCGGGAAGACGGCGATCGACCTGCCGCAGGGGAAGAACCTCGTCGGCGCCTTTCACTGGCCGGTCCGCACGGTGATCGATCCGTCGCTCCTCGAGACGCTGCCCGAGGCGCAGCGGCGGGAGGGCATGGCGGAGGTCGTGAAGACCGGGCTGCTGACCGGCGAGCATTTGTGGGAGCTGCGTGACGACGAGCTGGTGCGGCGTTGCGCCGCCTTCAAGGCGGGCGTGTGCCTCCGTGACCCGCACGACCGCGGTGAGCGGAAGATCCTCAACCTCGGTCACACGTTCGCGCACGCGCTCGAGGCCGCCGCCGGCTACGAGGGCGTGACGCACGGGCGCGCGGTCGCGCTCGGGCTGCTCGCCGCGCTCCGCCTTTCCGGACGGGACACGAGCCAGGTGGAGGAGGTGCTGCGCCCTACACCCGTGCGCGTGGACCGCGCGCGTGCGTGGGAGGCGCTCCAACGCGACAAGAAGGTCGTCGGCGGCGAGCTCCGGCTCGTCCTCCTCGGTGACGACGGTCCGCGCTGGGACGTGCCCGTTCCCGCCGACGACGTGCGCCGCGAACTGGAAAGGTTGATCGCGTGAGAGTGCTCGTGCTCAACGGGGTGAACCTGAACATCCTCGGCCGGCGGGATCCCGGCCTCTACGGCGGCTTGTCGATCGCCGAGCTGGAGAGCCGTATCTACGAGTGGGCGCGCGAGCTCGAGTTGACGGTCCAGTGCCGGCAGACGAACAGCGAGGAGGAGTTCGTCAAGTGGTGCCACGACGCGAACGACAACACCGACGGCCTCGTCGTCAATCCCGGTGCATGGACGCATTACGCGTGGTCGATTCACGACGCGCTCGAGCCGCTGCAGATCCCGATCGTCGAGGTGCACCTGTCGAACGTCGACGACCGCGAGGAGTGGCGGCGGCAGTCGGTGATCTCGGATCTCGTCGCGACGCGCGTGATCGGTCATGGGCCTGACGGCTATCGGATGGCACTCGAGTATCTGAAGGAGCGCGTATGACGGGCCGCCTCGAGCGCCTCGCCGAACGGCTGGA
>DATDNT010000052.1:0-4659 GCA_036518135.1 Gaiellaceae bacterium
TACGTCGTCGTCGCCGGCCACTGCACGTTCGCGGTCGACGGCGAGGAGCTGGACGCGCCCACGGGCACGGCCGTGTTCGTGCGCGACCCGGCGTCGAAGCGCTCGGCGCGCGCGACCGAGGACGGCACGATCGTCCTGGCCGTGGGCGGCCGGCCCGGCGAGGTGTTCAAGCCCGGCCCGCTCGAGTCGATCTCCGGCTTCTTCCGGCTCTACCGGGAGAAGGACTACGAGGGCTCGCTCGCCGTGCTGCGCTCGGGGCTCGAGACGAACCCCGGCAACGCCTTCATCCTCTACAACGTCGCGTGCATGGAGGCGCTGCTCGGCCACACCGAGGAGGCGTTCGACCCGCTCGCCGAGGCGCTCGCCGCGTGGCCGGCGTACAGGGAGCTCGCGGCGGACGACGACGATCTCGCGGCGCTCCGCGACGACCCGCGGTTCCAGGAGCTCGTCGCTACGGACCGGTGAACGGCTCGAGCACCTGGCTGAAGTCCCACGTGTTCTGCACGATCCCGGAGCAGTCGTTCGAGCCCGTCGAGCCGGGGCAGTCGCCGTTGTCGCGTTGGATCGCCCAGATCGACAGCGTGTCGAAGCCCTGCGAGCCCGCATACGCGGCGACCTGCTGCGCGTGCGCGACGGTCGTCTTCTCCGTCTTCTTCGGGTAGTCGTCGAGCCCCGGCATCAACGTGATGCCGACCATCGCGTCGAGCTGCGCCCTCGTCTTCGCCGGGTAGAGCGTGTGCAGCTGCGCGACCAGGCCGTTGGCCGCGTTGATCGCCGCGGTGCCCATGTCGGTCGTGACCTTGTCGTAGTAGTCGAACGCCATGACGTCGACGACGTCGACCCGGGTGCCGTTGGCGATCGCGTTCTGCAGGATCGCGACCCCCGACGGCTCGAGGCCGGACGCGGAGGTCGGCACCGTGTAGCTCACCTGGAACGGCCGGCCCTGAGCGGCCGCCCAGTCCTCGACGAGCTTCAGCGCCTCGTTCCGCCGGTCGATTCCGTCCGAGCGGGTGAGTGACCGTCCCTCGACGTCCATGTCGAGCCTGGTCACGTCGTAGCGCGTGATCACGTCCTCGTACGCCGCGGCGATCGCGTTCACGTCCTTGCAGGAGTCCGCGATCTCCGTGCCGCCCTGGTCCGCGCTCCAGCCGCCGAACGACGGAATCACGTCGCCGCCGATCGCCCGCAACGACGCGATGTCGTCGAGGTAGCGGCCGCCCGTCTCGAGGTCGTTGCGACTGCCGTTCCAGGCGAGTGTGCACGAGCTCTTCGAGAGCGTCTCCAGGAAGGCGAGCGTGAAGTAGCGGGCGCCCGACTGCTGCGCCGTCGTCGTGATGCCGTCCGTCGTCCAGGTCTCGAAGTACGGCGCGTAGAGGTGAGCCGGTAGCGGCGTCGCCGCGCGGGCGCCGGTTGCCGCAAGCAGCGCGACGGCGCCGACCAGGGCGAGGCGTTTCACGCGCGAAAGCCTCTCAGACCCCTCGCCGGCGGTCAATCGACCCGGCTTTGCGTAGCATCGCCCCGTGAGCGAGCCGCAGGCCGGGCGATGAGCGAAGAATCGGTGTCGGCGGGCCACGCGCTCGCCCCGAGCCCTGTGCTTTCGGCGCGGCGATTGATCTTGCCGCTCGCGCTGGCCCAGTTCATCTGCAGCTTCGCCGGCTCGAACATGAACGTGATGATCAACGACATCAGTCACGACCTCGACACGACGGTCAAGGGCGTGCAGACGGCGATCACGCTGTTCCTGCTGATCATGGCGATCCTGATGATTCCGTGCTCGAAGCTGACCGACCGCTGGGGCAGGAAGCGGTGCTTCAACGGCGGCCTCGTGCTCTACGGCATCGGCGCCCTGCTGAGCGCGGTCTCGCCGGGCCTGGGTGTCCTGATCCTCGGGAACTCGGTCTTCGAGGGCGTCGGGACGGCGCTCCTGATCCCGCCGGTCTACATCCTGGCGACGCTGTGGTTCACGGACACGACGCGACGCGCGTGGGCCTTCGGCGTGATCAGCGGCCTGGGCGGCATCGGCGCCGCGGCCGGCCCGCTGATCGGCGGCCTGATCACGACCGGGATCAGCTGGCGCGCTGCTTTCGTCTTCCAGGCGCTCGTGGTCGTCGCCATCGTCCTGCTCGGCCGCGGCATCACCGACCCGCTGCCGGCCGACCCGACGCGACCGTTCGACACGGTCGGCGCGATCCTGTCCGGAGCCGGAATGTTCTGCCTGGTGTTCGGGATCCTGCAGGCCGGCACGAACAACGTCCTCCTGACCGTGTTCCTCGCGATCGGCCTCGTCCTGCTCGCCGTGTTCTACGTCTACATCCGCAGGCAGGAGCGGGCAGGCAAGGAGCCCCTGCTCTCCACGGGGCTGTTCAGGAACCGCAGCTGCAACTTCGCGCTCGTGACCCAGAACATCCAGTGGCTGATCCTGATGGGCACCTCGTTCGTCGTCTCCGTCTACCTGCAGACGGTGCGCGAGTACAGCGCGGTCAAGACGGGCGTGATCTTCACCGCCGCGACGGTCGGGCTCCTGATCTCGTCGCTCGCGGCCGAGCGTTTCGCCAAGCGGCGTCCGCAGAAGACGCTGATCGTCTGGGGGTTCCTCATCACCCTCGCAGGCGTCGGACTCTTGATCGGGCTGGTCATCGCCTGGTCGAGCATCGTCGCGTTCGTGCCGGGCCTGTTCCTGGTCGGCTTCGGCCTCGGCGCGATGCTCACGCCATCGGTCAACGTCGTGCAGTCGAGCTTCCCCGAAGAGCAGCAGGGCGAGATCTCGGGGCTGTCGCGCAGCGTCTCCAACCTCGGCTCCTCCTTCGGCACCGCCATCGCCGGGACGATCCTGGTCGCCGCCGCGTCCCGCGGGAACGGCGCCTACGCGTGGGCAATGGGCTCGCTCGCGGCGTTCGGTCTGATCGGCCTCTGCGCCGCGCTCCTGCTTCCGGGGCGATCGACGAAGCAGCCGACGGCTGCGTAACCGTTCAGCCGATGCATCGGCCGACCAGCGCCCGGTCGGCCGGCGACGGCTGTTCGGCCCACGCGTAGACGAATCTGCCGCGCTGGTGCGGCGGCGGCCGGCTCGGGTCGACGGTCTCGTTCGCCCGGGCCAGCCGTTGGCGTGCCTGACCCGCCGCGGCGTCGCTGTCGGCCGCGACGACCACCAGGTCGTTGGCGCCGACGGCGAACGTCCGAGTCCGCCACCCGCTCTCGCGGAGCGGATTCGACAGCGCCGGCGGGAGCGGGTGCGGACGGGGGTGCCCGTCGCGCAGGCACTGCGTCGCCGCGACCACCGGCCGTCCGGTACGGTCGGCGATCGATGGGTGCAGAGCGCGAGCTGATGACGTGGGACGACCTCGGAGCCGGCGCGCGCGAGCTGGCCGAGCGGATCCACGGCGACGGGTACGAGCCGGACGTCATCCTCGCAATCGCGCGCGGCGGGCTCCTGCTCGCGGGGGCACTCGGCTACGCGCTCGGGGTCAAGAACACGTACACGATGAACGTCGAGTTCTACACCGGCGAGGACAAGCGGCTGCCGGCGCCGATCGTCCTCCCGCCCGTCCCGGCGCTCGTCGACCTGACGGAGGCGAGGCTCCTGATCGCCGACGACGTCGCGGACACCGGCGAGACGCTCGCGCTCGTGAAGGGCTTCTGCGACGGCAAGGTGGCCGAGGCGCGCACCGCCGTCCTCTACGAGAAGCCGCGTTCGGTCGTCGCCTGCGACTACGTCTGGCGAACCACCGAGGCGTGGATCACGTTCCCGTGGAGCGCCTACCCGCCGGTGACGAGCTCGTCCGCGGCACGCACGTCGGCGTAGCTGTCGAGTGCGGCGAGGAACGCGCCGTGCACCGCGTGCGCCGGGATCGTCTCGCCGGCGAACTCGAGGTCGGGCGCGGCGCAGGCGTCGTGGACGACGGTGGCCCGGAAGCCGAGGTCGACCGCGGCCCGGACGGTCGCGTCGACGCACATGCTCGTCATCATCCCGCAGACGACCACGTGGTCGACCCCGCGGGCGCGCAGCTCCTGCTCCAGCGACGTGTCGAGGAACGCGTTCGGATGCGTCTTGCGAACGACCGGCTCGCCCTCGTCGGGCGCGACGCTCTCGTGGATCTCCACGCCGGCCGTGCCCGGCCGCATGAACGACGCGTCGGGCGCGTCCCAGATGTGCTGGACGTGCACGACCGCCTCGCCACGGTCCCGGGTCGCGTCGAGCACCTTCCAAGCAGCGGCCGCTGCGTCCTCGGGGCCGACGAGCGGGTAGGCGCCGTCCGGGAAGTAGTCGTTCTGGATGTCGACGATGACGAGAGCGCGGCTCATCGGCCCTGACGATATCCAGGGGTTAGTGTGCGGCGCGTGGCGCAGCGCACCGCGATGGGGTACGACGCGCCTTCGGCCTATGCGACGCTCATCGGCCCGCGCTACGCGCCGGTCGCACGAGCGCTCGTCGATGCGGCCCGACTCCGGCCGGACGACGACGTGCTCGAGCTCGGCGCCGGGACCGGTCTCGTGACGAGGCTCGCGGCGCCGCGCGTTCGCTCGCTGCTCGCGACCGACGTCGCGCCGGGAATGCTCGACCTCGCCAGGCGCGGGACACGCCGTCATCCGCACGTGCGCTTCGCCCTCGTCGACTACGGCAAGCGGCTGCCGTTCCTCGACGCGTCGTTCGACGTCGTG
>DATDNT010000053.1:0-65647 GCA_036518135.1 Gaiellaceae bacterium
CGTAGAGGACCCGGATGAAGGCGACGCCGGCGACGGCTGCGAGGACGCCGAGGCCGGCGTAGAAGCCGTACTCGACCGGCGACTGCAGCTGGAAGTGCGGCAGGTGGAGGAACGCGTGCGTCCCGAACGCCGCGCGACCGATGATCGCCGCGACGAACGACGCGAGGACGACGACGCCGAAGGACTCCGCCTCGAAGTCGCGCAGGATCAGCTCCAGCCCGAAGAAGACGCCCGCGATCGGCGCGTTGAACGTCGCGGACACGCCGCCGGCCGCGCCGCAGGCGACGAGGATCCGGAGGCGCGCGTCGCCGACGCGGGTGAGCTGCCCCGCCGTCGAGCCGAGCGCGGAGCCGATCTGGACGATCGGCCCCTCGCGTCCGACCGAACCGCCTGAGCCGATGCAGAGCGCGGAAGCGAGCGACTTGACCACGGCAACCTGCGGCCGGATCCGGCCGCCGCGCTCCGCGACCGCGGCCATCACCTCGGGTACTCCGTGGCCGCGCGCCTCGCGCGCGAACGCGTGGATGAGCGGCCCGTAGAGCAGCCCTCCGAGCACCGGCGCCGCGACGACGAACCAGAAGCCGACGCTGTGGTCGTAGCCGTACCCCGCTCGGCCCGCGCCGCTGACGTCGCGGTGACCGCTGAAGAGCAGCGTGAAGCCGAGAATCAGGTAGCGAAAGGTGACGGCGCCGACTCCGGCGCCCGCGCCGACGACGAGCGCCAGGACGACGAGACCGGCGGCCGTCGCCCGCAGCCACGCATACGCTTCTCCAGCTGCCGTCCGCACTCCGTCGGAGTAGTTCAGTCGCACCGACACCGGTCCACCTCCACGGCGCGGCGGCTTGATGCGCCGCCGACCGGCGTCGCGTCTGCGCGTGGTCGTCAAGCGCCGCGGTTGGTAGTTCGCCTTACGAAGTTGAAGTACCGCGGCGCGCGAAGATGAAAACGTCACCCGCGGCGAGCTCGCGCGCGGCGGCGTGGTCGTCGACGCGGATCAGCTCCCCGGGCAGGTCGAGTGGATCCCAGAGTCCGGCCTCGATCTTCCGCCGCACCTCGTCGGCGTCCTCGGGCTCGTCGTCGTGGCCGGGGTGCCGCTTGCCGCTCGCCGCGCGATCTCGGAACTGCGCGGCGAGCTCGCCGGCGTCGCCGCCGCAGTGGATCTGGACGATGCGCGCGTCGAGCCCGCGGAGCGGACGCAGGTCGCTGTTGGCGTCGAAGTTCGACTCCACGAGGACGCTGACGCCGACGTTCAGGTTGCTGGCGGCGACGGAGTAGAGGATCGCGAGCGCCGCCCGCTCGACGCGCTCCTCCATCTCCTCGCCGGAGCCGATCTCCTCGTAGAGGCGTTCCTTGAACTCGTCCTTGGAGAGGAACGGGATCCGGAGCTCGGCGGCGAGGTCGCGCGCGAGCGAGGACTTCCCGGACGCGGGCGGCCCGGTCACGACGACGAGAAGCGGCTCGTCCATCTCTGGACGAGTTGTGCCACCTCGTGCGGGTCCGGAAAACCCGCGGTGGTGTCGAGCTCGACCAGATCCGCCTCGAGCGGGATCGGTCCCCACTCGCCCGCCGCGGCCCGCGCCGCGATCTCGGCGGCCGCCTCCCGGTCGTAGTGCACGCCGTGGCGGTCGCGCGCCGCCAGGCGCGCCCGCAGCGCCTCCGGCGCCGCCGTCACGTGCACCTGCAGGACGCGCGCCGGCGGGTGCTCGAGGATCCGCGAGTCCGGCTTGAAGTTGCCTTCGGCGATCAGCGAGACTCGGCGGCTGAGCAGGTCGTGCGCGATCGCCGCCATCACGTCGAAGACCGCGCCGCCGAGGCGCTGCGACTGGGCGCGGTCGGTGATGCCGAGCGCTCCGCCGATCACCTCCTTCAGCGTGTCCTTCTCGAGGAGCGGCAGCCCGAGGTCGTCTGCGAGAGCGCGCGCGATCGTCGTCTTGCCCGCGCCCGGCGGCCCCGTGACGAGCACGAATGTGGGAATCCCCTGATGCGTGCCGGGGCCGCGGGCGGCACGTTCCCGCGCATGGAGCTCTGGGTGCTCACCATCGTCGTCTGCTCGGTCGTCTGGGTGGCCGGGACGATCCTCGTCGCGCTCGGCGCGAACTGGCTCGTCCATCACCAGCCCGACTAGGCGGCGGTCAACAGGCGACGCAGCACGTACGGGAGGATCCCGCCGTGCCGCAGGTACTCGCGCTCGCGCGGCGTGTCGAGCCGCACGCGCGCACGGAACTCCGTGGCGTCGGCGCGCACGGTGACCTCCGTCGCGTCGCCGCCGTCGACGCCGTTGATCGAGAACGTCTCGCGGCCGGTGAGACCGAGCGAGTCGGCCGACTCGCCATTCAGGAACTGCAGCGGCAGCACGCCCATCATCAGGAGGTTCGAGCGGTGGATCCGCTCGTACGACTCCGCGATCACTGCCTTGACGCCGAGCAGGTTCGGCCCCTTCGCAGCCCAGTCGCGCGACGAGCCCGTGCCGTACTCCTTCCCGGCGAGCACGACGAGCGGCGTGCCCTCGGCCTGGTAGCGCTGCGATGCCTCGAAGATCGTCGTCTCCTCGCCCGACGGGACGTGCACCGTCCATGTTCCCTCCGACTCCGGCACGAGCCGGTTCCGCAGCCGGACGTTCGCGAAGGTGCCGCGGACCATCACCTCGTGGTTGCCGCGGCGCGCGCCGTAGCTGTTGAAGTCCTTGCGCTCGACGCCGTGCTCGACGAGGTACTTCCCGGCCGGCGAGTCGGGCTTGATCGAGCCGGCGGGCGAGATGTGGTCGGTCGTCACCGAGTCGCCGAGCCAGACGAGGCACCGCGCGCCTTCGACGTCGCGCACGGGCTCCGGGTCGCGCGACATGCCCTCGAAGTACGGCGGGTGGCGCACGTAGGTCGAGTCCGGCTGCCACGCGAACAGCTCCCCTTCGGGGACGGGCAGCGACCGCCACGTCTCGTCGCCGGTGAAGACGTCGTCGTAGGTCTCGGAGAAATGCTCGGCGCGCACCGACGACGCGATCACGTCGCTCACCTCACGTGCCGACGGCCAGATGTCGCGCAGGTAGACGTCGCCCTGGATCGGTTCCGCGTCGAAGTCGATGTCCATGCGGCCTGCCAGGGCGTAGGCCACGACGAGCGGCGGCGACGCGAGGTAGTTCGCCTTCACCTCGGGGTGGATCCGCGCCTCGAAGTTGCGGTTGCCCGAGAGGACCGAGCACACGACGAGGTCGCCCTCGGCGATCGCCGCAGAGATCTCCTCCGCGATCGGCCCCGAGTTCCCGATGCACGTCGTGCAGCCGTACCCGACGGTGTTGAAGCCGAGCGCGTCGAGGTGCTGCTGCAGCCCGGCCTGCTCGTAGTAGCGCGTCACGACCTTCGACCCGGGCGCGAGAGACGACTTGACCCACGGCTTGCGGTCGAGCCCCTTCTCGAGCGCGTTCCGCGCCAGCAATCCCGCCGCGACCATCACCTGCGGGTTCGAGGTGTTCGTGCACGAGGTGATCGCAGCGATCACGACAGATCCGTGGTCGAGCTCGTAGTCGCTGCCCGCGACGGGGACGCGGTGATGCTCCGCCGTCGCGGTCGACGCGGCATGCCGGTCCTCGCGGAGCTCGTCGCCGCCGGGCTGCTGCTCCGATGTCGGGTCGGACGCCGGGAACGTGTCGGCGAGCGCCTTCTCCTCCGAGCCGTTCCCGTACTCGACGCCGAAGGAGCCGAGCGTCTCGATGAACGCATGCTTCGCGGTCGCGAGCGGCACGCGGTCCTGCGGGCGCCGCGGCCCGGCGATCGACGGCTCCACGTCGCCGAGGTCGAGCGTCACGACCTGCGAGTACGTCGCGTGGTCGGACGGGTCGTGCCACAGCATGTTCTCCTTGCAGTAGGCCTCGACGAGCGCGATGCGCTCAGGCGAGCGCCCCGTCAACCGCAGATAGTCGAGCGTGATCTCGTCCACCGGGAAGAAGCCGCACGTCGCGCCGTACTCCGGGCTCATGTTCCCGATCGTCGCGCGGTCCGCGAGCGGCAGCGACGCGACGCCCTCCCCGAAGTACTCGACGAACTTTCCGACGACGCCCGCCTTGCGCAACATCTCGGTAACGGTTAGCACGAGGTCGGTCGCGGTCGCGCCGTCCGGCAGCGCACCCTTCAGCTCGAACCCGACGACCTGGGGCACGAGCATCGAGAGCGGCTGGCCGAGCATCGCCGCCTCCGCCTCGATGCCGCCGACGCCCCAGCCGAGGACGCCGAGGCCGTTGACCATCGTCGTGTGCGAGTCCGTGCCGACGAGCGTGTCGGGGAAGGCGACCCCCTCGCGGTCCTCGACGACGCGCGCGAGGTACTCGAGGTTCACCTGGTGGCAGATGCCGGTGCCCGGCGGGACGACCTTGAAGCCGTCGAACGCCGTCTGGCCCCAGCGCAGGAACAGGTAGCGCTCGTGGTTCCGTTCGAACTCGAGCTCGACGTTGCGCGCGAACGCGAGCCGTGACGCGAACGCATCCACCTGCACGGAGTGGTCGATGACGAGCTCGGCGGGGATCAGCGGGTTGATCTTCGCCGGGTCGCCGCCGAGATCGGCCATCGCGTTCCGCATCGCGGCGAGGTCGACGACCGCAGGCACGCCGGTCAGGTCCTGCATGAGGACGCGCGACGGCGCGAACGCGATCTCGTTCGCCGGCTCGGCCTTCGCGTCCCACCGCGCGACGGCGTCCACATCGGCCTCGTCGCCGTTGCGCAGCACGTTCTCGAGGAGGACGCGCAGCGTGTACGGGAGCCGGGCGACGTCGTAGGAGGCCTGCAGCTCAGCGAGGCGGAAGATCTCGTACGACCGGTCGCCGACGGTCAGCTTGCTCGGCGAGGCCATCGGCCTCTAGTCAAGCAGATTGGGTCGAGCCGGCTTTCGCCTGCGTGAAGCGGTTCAGGGTGACGAGGCCGATCCCGCCGATCATGTTCCCCGCCGCGGCGAGGAAGAAGTTGCCGACGACGAAGCTCCACGGGATGTGGGCGCCGTAGCGGATGCCGAAGATCAGCTCGATCGTCACGACGATCACGTGGTTGAGGTGCGCGAGCGCGAGGAACGCGCCGGTGACCCACGCGACGGTCAGGCGGATCCCGACCGAATCGTGGCCCTCGACGAACCAGGTCATCGCAGTGATCAGCGCTCCGGCGAACACCGCGCTGAGGAACAGCGTCAGCGTCCCGTTCGCGTGGATCTTCTGCGCGACGTCGGTCAGGACGCGGCCGGAGCCTTCGGGCAGGACGCCGTGCGACGTCACGATCAGCGCGATGATGCCGCCGCCGACGATGTTCGCGACCGGCGAGACGGTCCAGAGCTCCGCGATCTTGAACCATGCGTTCCGCGGCTTGCCGTGGAGGCCGGCAAGCGGCACGAGGAAATTCTCGGTGAAGAGCTCGGCGCGGCCGACGACGAGGTAGATGAACGCGACGCCGAAGCCCATGGCGCCGACGACGCTCGCCGCATCCCTTCCGAAGTGCTGCTCCAGAGGCGACGACAACACTGCGATCAGGATGACGCCGGCCGCGATGTCGAACCCGGCCGCAAGCGCGGTCGAGACGACCTCGAGCAATGGGCGTTCGAGTCGCCGCTCGCCTTCGATCCGTGTCTTCTCGAAGATCTCTTCGGGCTCGGGGGCGCCCATTCACAGCAGCTGCTTCGCGAAGTCGATGAACTCCTTCTGGGTCGTGCTGACGTCGTGCAGGCAGACGTGCGTGAAGCCGGCGCGCTCGAACTCGTCGATCTTCTCGCGCCACATCGTCAGGTCGCTGCCGAGGACGAGCGAGCCTTCGAGGTCATCCTCGCGTACGAGCTCGGCGACGGCTTCGAAGTCGCGCGGCAGCGCGAGCTCCTGCGAGAGCGATCCGCCCATGCCGGTGTTCGGCGAGCGCTCCTTGGCGATCTTCTTCGCCGTGGTCTCGTCGGGCGCGAACGCGCCCGTGACCTTGCCGTAGAGGGGGCCGGACCCGCCGGCGTCCTTGTACTTCTTGACCATCTCCTCGTCGGCGGACGTGTTCATGTAGCCGTCGCCGACCTTCCCGGCGAGCTCGGCCGCGTTCGACGCCGCGCCGGCGACGACGATCGGCGGCGCCTTGTCCGGCGCGTCGTAGATCTTCAGCTGCTCGACCGTGTAGTGCTTGCCGCGGTACGTCTCGTAGTCGCCGCCGAGGAGCTTGCGGATGAGCTCGACCGCCTCCTCGAGCATCTCGAGGCGCTCGTCCGGCCGGGGCCAGCGATCGCCGAGCACGTGCTCGTTGAGGTTCTCGCCGGTGCCGACGCCGAGGAAGAAGCGGCCGTCCATCAGCTGCTGGGCGGTCGCCGCCGCGTGCGCGACGATCGCGGGATGCATCCGAATCAGCGGGCACGTGACGGCGGTGCCCAGCTCGATCCGCTCGGTCGCCTGGCCGATCGCGCCGATCACGCCCCACACGAAGGGGCTGTGCCCCTGCGCGTCGACCCACGGGTGGATGTGGTCCGAGATGAGCACGTGGTCGAACCCCGCCTGCTCCGCGTAGACGGCGTTCTCGACGAGCTCCTTCGGGCCGTGCTCCTCCGAGGACAGCCAGTAGCCGATCTTCACGAGGTGCGACGTACCGAATCCCCGCGTTGTAAAACTCGGCAACGCGATGGCGTCGGAGCGGCACATCATCGGCCTCGGCGGCGGCGGCGACACCGTCGAGCAGTCGGGGCTGCTCTGGGACTACATACTCGGGCTCACCGGCAAGGAGCGGCCGCGCGTCCTCTTCGTGCCGACGGCCGTCGGTGACGACGCGCCGTACACGGTGTGGTTCTACGAGCGGTTCGCGCGACGCGCGGACGCGTCGCACCTGAGCGTCTTCCCGTTTCCGCCTGCCGACCTGCGCGACGTGATCCTGTCGCAGGACGCGATCAACGTGAGCGGCGGCAACACGGCGAACATGCTCGCGATCTGGAGGGTGCACGGCATCGACGAGCTCATGCGCGAGGCGTGGGAGAACGGAGTCGTCCTCTTCGGCGCGAGCGCCGGGATGATCTGCTGGTTCGAGCACGGCGTCACCGATTCGTTCGGGCCGCAGCTCGAGGGGATGGAGTGTCTCGGCTTCCTCGGCGGCAGTGCGTGCCCGCACTACGACGGCGAGGAGCGTCGCAGGCCGCGGTACCGCGAGCTCGTCGACGGCGGCTTCCCGGAGGGCGTTGCCGCCGACGACGGTGTAGGCCTGCACTACGTGGGTACCGAGCTGAGAGAGGTCGTCACGTGTCGGCCGGGCGCGACCGCGTACCGCGTCACACGCGACGGCGAGGAACGACTCGACGCGAGGGAGCTGCCGTGAACGCACAACGCGCGACGTTCGTCCAGACGGTGCTCGAGGGAGTCCCGTTGCCCGCGACGCGGAACCAGCTGCTCGAGTACGCACGCGCACAGGACCCGTCGATCGTCGGCGACCTGCAGGAGCTGCCGGACGAGGAATTCGACCGGCTCGACGCGGTCGGGGAGCTGCTGACGATGCAGCCGTCGGCACCGAAGCCGCCGGAGCACGGGCTGCCGGTGCCGGAGAGCGGGAAGCCTCCGGGCGGCGACGACTACCTGACGCCGTACCCGAGCGACACCGGCAGGGTGCGCCATGACGCGCCCCGGGCGAACCCGCCGCAGAAGGCGATCGAGAAGGCGTCGCAGATGCAGAAGCAGCAGAAGGCGGAGCAGGGCGGCTGACGCCGCCCCTCCGCTAGACCTCCACCGTCCGCTGCCCGACCGCTTCCTTCGCGAGGCGGTCGGCGATGCCGCCGAGCTTCTGCAGGGCGGCCACCTCCTGGTCGAGGTTGGCGCGGAGGAGCCCCCCGACGTCCTCCGCGCCCAACGCGTCGGCAAGGCGAATCGCCGCCTCGTACGCGTTGATCTCGTAGTGCTCCGTTCCCATCGCGGCCGCAACGTGAACCGCGGGCCGCCCACCCGGCACCACCTTCGGCGCCGACGCCTTGTGCTCGGTGCGAAGCCCGTCGAGGCCGAGCGCAGGCCTTCCCGCCGGCTCGATGCCGAGCGACAGGAACGCCTCCTTCACCTTGCCGGCGTGGCCGCGCGTCTCCGAAAGGTGCTCCTGTACCGCCTGCTTCAGCTCGTCGTCCTTCAATTCGAGCAGCAGCTCGGGGAGCATGAGCTTCGCCAGCGTCTCCTCGATCGTCAGCAGCTTGCCGAGCTCCTCGACGAGGAGGTCGTGGCCGCTCTCGACCTGCGGCGGCAGCTTGAGGGCAGGTGTCTTTCCGGGAACGGAGGACATGCCTATTGGCCCTTCTTGATCCCGGGCTCGGCCCACTCGAGCTGGATCGGCTTGACCGGCTGCCCGCCGGGGACGTTCGCCTCCTTCTTCGGCTTTCCGAGCGGCAGGATCACCTTGCCGGCGCCCGAGAGCATCATGATCGCGGTCGCCGTGTACCACGCGAGGATCGCGGACGCGACGAGCACCCAGCCCGCGACCTTCACCCAGCCGACGGAGCCCGCCGAGAGGCCGACCCCGAGGAAGAGCGATCCGACGGCGAGCGTCGCGAGCACGGCGAAGAGCGACATGCTCTCCGCGATCGCGGCGAGCGCGCCGGCCGCCGTGATCGCCATCAGGGTCCAGAACCACATCGCGAACGCGGGGTCGGAGATGGAGCCGGCGGGATGGTCCGGCAACTTCCCCCACATCACGAGCAGGTTGAAGATCCCGAACGCGATCCAGAACGAGCCCCACATGCCGTGCATCGCGGTCGCGATCGTGTCGCGGACGCGGAACGCCCACATGCCGGCCATGAACTGCGCGACGCCGCCGAACATCGCGGCGAACGGCCACAGCTCGCCGTTCGTCTTCGCGCCGCCGTAGACGCCCGTCAGGTGCAGCGCGACCATGAACGTCGCCGCCGCGAACCCGTACAGCCCGAGAACCGAAGGAGCGGCGAACGGCTGCAGCATCACGCGCGGCCGCGCGAACCCGTCCTCCCATTCGGTGCCCCTCTCGACCGTCACGACCCGCCGTGCCTCAGTTGCCACGACGTGCCTCCTTCCGTTGCTTCTGTGGGATGACCGTGTAGCGGGGGTCGCGTGCCGACTGGAACCCCGCCTTGAACACGCTCCAGCGCAGCGCCATCTCGCCGGCGAGGACGAGCGCGCCTCCTGCGACCGCGGCCGCACGGCTCTTCCTGCCGCCGAGGGCGAGCACGCCCGCGCCCGCGATCGTGCAGGCCTTCGTGATCTTGTTGAACTTGCCGGCCTCGCCCTGCTTGTAGACCTCGCCCACGAACCCGAGCTTGCGTTCCATGACCTGCGTCAGCCCGAGCTCCGCGACCACGCCGGCGATCGCCGTCCGGCGCGCGGGGCCGGCTGCCTCGGTGGGCGTGAAGACCGCCGCCGCCGCGCCCGCGCTCGCGGCGGCGCTCGACGCGAACAGCCACGGCAGCTCGTCGCGCGCCTCGCTCCAGACCGGGATCGCGGTGTTCGCGACGAGCGCGCCGGTGTACGTCGCAAGCGGCGGCCCCGCGACGAACGACACGACCTCGCCTGCGACCTTCAGCGGCTTCAGGACGTCGAGCCACTCGAGCAGGGACGCCGTGATCGCCGAGCCGGACTGCGCGAACAGGATCCAGCTGCCGACGCTCATCGGCGAGGTGACCTTGAACATCCGCAGCATGTGCAGGAAGCGCTCGGGGCGGCCGAGATCCTTGATCAGGAGCATCGGGTTCAGCACGTCGGCGACTGCTCCGATCGCCATCGAACGCCGCGCGAGCGTGTGGTTCCCGGAGAGGCGCGCGATCCCGTGCAGCACCGCGGACGCGCCGGCAAGCCCGCCCGTGAAGAAGTAGACGGGGATCTCCGGGCTCCACGTGGGCTCCTTGACGATGTTGCGCCCGTAGTAGTCCTGCATGTGCGTCCCGCGCTCGGTGATGGAGCCGACCCAGTCGGTCGTCCCGGCGGGCCGGCCGTTCTGCATCGCCCGCTTCTCCTGGAACGGCTTCCGGTCGGTCATTCCCGTCCTCCGATGAACGCGGCGGCGACGCCGACGAACATCGCAGTCGCGGCGAGCGCCGTCTGCTTCCAGAGCTTCGGCAGGTGCGCCGTCGGGACGACCGGGTCGGGCGGCAGCCCGTAGACCTCCGGCTCGTCGAGCAGCAGGAAGAATGCGCCGAAGCCGCCGACACCGTCGTTCTGATCGTGTCCGTAGAGCTGCGCGCCGTTCCAGCCTTCGGCCTCGAGCTTCGCCAGGCGCTTCTCCGCGCGCTCGCGGAGCTCGTCGAGCTCGCCGAACTGGATCGAGTCGGTCGGACACGACTTCGCGCACGCGGGCTCGTGTCCGCCCTTGAGGCGGTCGTAGCAGAGCGTGCATTTCCAGACCCGCCCGTCCTCCTTCTTGCCGAAGATCGGCAGCGCGAGCGGCGCGTCGTCGGGCGAGCGCGGCAGGTCGCGCTTGTCGATCACGCCGAAGGGGCACGCGGGGACGCAGTAGCCGCAACCGTTGCAGATGTCCTCCTGCACGACGACGGTGCCGAACTCGGTGCGGAACAGCGCACCGGTGGGACAGACGTCGAGGCACCCGGCGTGCGTGCAGTGCTTGCAGACGTCCGACTCCATCAGCCACCGCAGCGGCTCCGGCTGGACGGCCGCGTCCGTCTCGACCGTCGCCGTCTCCCCTTCGAGCCTCAGCGGCTTGCGCTGCTCGACGAACGCGACGTGGCGCCACGTCTCCGCGCCGAGGTGCGACGTGTTGTCGTAGCTCTCGCCGGTCCAGAGCAGGCCGTCTTCCGGGATGAGGTTCCACTCCTTGCAGGCGACCTCGCACGCCTTGCAGCCGATGCAGATCGTCGTGTCGGTGAAGAAGCCCATGCGCGGCTTCGCCTCGGCTCCGTATGTCTGCGTCGGCCCTGCGAGAGACGTCACCCGTTCTCCTCTCGCTCGTGGGTCGTGTCAACGGTGTCCTTCGGCTCGGCCTGCGGAGTGCCGCGCAGCGCGTACGCCTCGTCGCGCTTCGCCGTCACGCGCTCCGGCAGCGCCGGCCCCTTCGGGCGGCGGCCGGGCCGGATGTCGCAGGAGAGCGCCTTCACCTCCTGGATGTGCACGTTCGGGTCGAGCGCGAGGTGCGTGAGATCGTTGGCCGAGCCGCCGGTGGTCAGGCCGCGCGAGCCCCAGTGGTAGGGGAGCCCGACCTGGTGGCGCTCCTCGCCGCCCATCCTGATCGGGCGCATGCGGTCCGTCACCATCACGCGCGCCTCGATCGCCGACCGTGCGGTCGCGATGGTCGCCCACCCGCCGTGCTCGAGGCCGCGCTCGCGTGCGAGGTCGGGGTGGACCTCGACGAACATCTGCGGCTGCAGCTCGGCGAGATACGGCGTGAAGCGCGACATGCCGCCGGCGGTGTGATGCTCCGTCAACCGGTACGTCGTCAGCACGTACGGGTACATGTCGGCGCCGCCCTCGTCGCCGACGGGGTTGTACGGATCCGCCTCGGTCACCTCCGTCGTCTGGCGGCGCGGGTTCGACCGCTGTGCGTAGAACGGGTTCCGGTACGGCGACTCGTGCGGCTCGTAGTGCGTCGGCAGCGGCCCGTCGACGAGCCCCTGCGGGACGTAGATCCAGCCGAGGCCGTCGGCCTGCATGATGAACGGGTGGTCGCCGCGGATCGCGTCCGGCCCGGTCGCGTCGTCCGGCGGCACGTAGCTCGGCGGCTTCTCCTCGTCGAAGTCGGGCGTGTCGGTTCCCGTCCACTTCTCCTGGTCTGCGTCCCACCAGACGAGCTTCTTGCGCTCCGACCAAGGGTTGCCGTCGGGGTCGGCCGACGCGCGGTTGTAGAGCAGGCGCCGGTTCGCCGGCCACGACCACGCCCACTCGAGCGCGGTGTAGCTCTGCTCCCAGTGCGGCTTCCTCCGCGCCGCCATGTTCGTCTCCCCGGCGAAGACGCCGCAGTAGATCCAGCAGCCGCACGCCGTCGTGCCGTCGGCTTTCAGCAGCTTGTAGCCCGCGAGCGCCTGGCCCTTGTCGTCCCAGCCGTTGATCTCGCTCAGCACGGCCTCGGCGCTCGGCTCCTCGATCTCGCCGCTCGTCGGGTACGCCCACGTGAGGTCCTGGATCGGGAGGTCGCGCGGATCCTGCGAGCTCTCCAGCTTCTCCTTGATCTTCTTGCCGAGGTGGAAGAAGAACCAGAGCTCCGACCGGCAGTCCTCCTTCGGGTCGACGGCGCGGAAATGCCACTGCAGGAGTCGCTGCGTGTTGGTGAACGAGCCGTCCTTCTCGAGGTGCGTCGAGGCCGGCATGAAGAACACCTCGGTGCCGATCGTCTCGGGTGAGAGCTCGCCCGACTCGACCTCGGGGCTGTCGTACCAGAACGCGGCGGTCTCGATCTCGACGAGGTCGCGGACGACGAGCCAGTCGAGGTTCGCGAGCGCGAGGCGGTGCGCCTTGCCGTTCGCGTTGCCGACCACGGGGTTCTCGCCCGCGACGATGTACCCCTTCACCTTTCCCTGGAGCATCTGCTGGACGGTCCAGTAGGCGGAGTTGTCGTCGTCGATGCGCGGCAGGTACGAGAAGCAGAACTCGTTCTCGGGAGTCGCGGCCGCGCCCCACCACGCCTTGAGCAGCGAGACCGTGTAGGCGTCCGCCTTCCCCCACCAGCCGCCGGGCGCCGTCGTCTCGTCGATGTACGCCTCGAGGCCGCCGTAGTGCTCGACGTGGGGCATCGTCAGGTACCCGGGCAGGATGTTGTAGAGCGTCGGGATGTCCGTCGACCCCTGGATCGACGCGTGCCCGCGGAGCGCCATGATCCCGCCGCCGGGACGCCCCATGTTCCCGAGCAGGAGCTGGATGATCGCCGCGGCGCGGATGTTCTGGACCCCCGTCGTGTGCTGCGTCCAGCCGACGGCATAGACGAACATCCCCGTCTTCTCGCGCCCGGAGCAGTCGCACAGCGTCTCGGCGACGTGGAGGAACTCCTCCACGCTGCAGCCGCAGGCCTCCGCGACCATCTCCGGCGTGTACCGCGCGTAATGCCGCTTCAGGATCTGGAAGACGCAGCGCGGGTGCTGAAGCGTCGGATCCGTTGTCGGCGGGTTGCCGTGCGAGAGGCCGGAGCCGCCGCCGCCGTGGCCGGACTGCTCGCCCTTCGTGTGCGACCCCTGGAAACCCTTCTCCCGCTGGCCGGCCGCGCCGTGCACCGGGACGCCCTCGTACTGCCACGTCGTGACGTCGTACTCGCCCTTCTCGGGGTCCCACCCGGAGAAGAGGCCGTCGTTGTCCTCGGTGTCGGAGAAGCGCTCGTCGACGACCACGGGCGCGTTCGTGTAGCGCTCCACGTACTCGTGGAACCAGCGGTCGTTCTCGAGGATGTAGTTGATGATCCCGCCGAGGAACGCGATGTCGCTGCCGGCGCGGATCCCGACGTGCTTCGTCGCCATCGCGCTCGTGCGCGTGAACCGCGGGTCGACGTGGAACACGTGCGCGCCCCGCTCCCGCGCCTCCATCACCCACTGGAAGCCGACGGGATGGTTCTCCGCCATGTTCGACCCCATGATCACGATGCAGTCCGAGTTCATGAGGTCCTGCTGGAAGTCGGTGGCGCCGCCGCGCCCGAACGAGGTGCCCAGACTGGGCACCGTGGAGCTGTGTCATATGCGCGCCTGGTTCTCGACCTGGACGATGCCGAGCGCCGTGTACAGCTTCTTGATGAGGTAGTTCTCCTCGTTGTCGAGCGTCGCGCCGCCCAGGTGCGCGATGCCCATCGTCCGCTTCGCCGGGTTGCCGTCCTCCGTCTCCTCCTGCCACGTCTCCTCGCGCGTGCGCAGGATGCGGTCGACGATCATGTCCATCGCCTGGTCGAGCGGCAGCTCCTCCCAGCGCGTCGAATAGGGGCGGCGGTACTTGACCTTGTACTCGCGGAGCGGCCCGTCGTGCATGTTCTTCGTGGCGGCGCCCTTGGGGCAGAGGCGGCCGCGTGAGATCGGGCTCGCCGGGTCGCCCTCGACCTGGATGACCTTCCCGTCCTTCACGTAGGCGAGCTGCGCGCAGCCGACGGCGCAGAAGGGGCAGATCGACTGCGTGACGTGGTCGGCCTTCGCGATCCGCGGCTGCAGTGCACGCGACTTCGGCGACTGAGCCGCCTTGCCCAGGCCGAGCGGGTCGCCCTCGCGCAGCTGCCGGACGACCGGCCATGACTCGAGCAGCTTCGTGAACGCGACCACTGCTTGCTTCTTGTTCCGGCGCCGGGCGACGCCGAAACACATCGTGACGCGATCTACTCGTCGAGCTCGTCGATCACGTGCCGCAGCTGCTGCCGCTCGGGCCCGAGCGACTCGTGGACGGCGCGGAGCTTCCGCTCGCCCTCCGGCGTCAGCGTCAGGTCGACCACGCGGCCGTCGTCGCGGGACACGGAGCGGGTCACGAGCCCCGCCGTCTCCGCGCGCTGGACGAGCTCGGTCACCGCGCTCTGCGTCAAGGCGAGCGACGTCACGAGCTCGGAGACCGTCGTCGAGCCGCGGTCAGCGCCGGCGATCTGCAGCAGCAGCAGATGCTGGCGCGGCGTGATCCCGTGCTTCCGCGCGCAGTCCTCGCTCCGCCGGAGGAAGCGCCGCAGCTCGGCGCGGAACTCGGCTGCTGCTGCATAGGGGTTCTCGGCCATGTGGTGTTTTTGCATCTGGCGCCGATGGAAATCAAGTCGTGTGCCGGCGGTCGCCCGTTTCCTGGCATGGACGTGCGCCTTCTTCGTGGTGTGGGCGGTCTTCGCCGGCACGACCCAGAGCACCGAGCTGATCGCGGGGCTGATCGCGGCGATCGTAGGCGCCGCCTTCGTCTCGGTGCTGCGGGCGCACGGTCTCCTCGGGTTCCGCGCGAGCGGTGGGATCGTCGCGCGTGCGTGGTCGATTCCACACCACGTGGTCTTCGACTTCTTCCTCGTCTCCTGGATTCTCCTGCGCGACCTCGCGCACGGCCGCCGCGTGCGCGGCGAGTGGTTGACCGTGCCGTTCGAGCATCCCGACGGGATGCAGGGGCGGTTCGCGCGGGCGCTCGCGGCGACGCTCGAGAACGAGACGGCGAACGGGATGGTCGTCGACATCGACCGCAGGGCGAAGACGGCGCTGCTGCATTCGCTCGACACGCGGGCGACGACGGGCCGGGAGGTCCTGTGAACGCCTTCCTCTGGGCCTCGACCGCGCTCGTCGTGCTGGAGCTCCCGCTCCTCTTCCTCGCGATGAGGACGCGGTCGCGACTCGACGCGCTCGTCGCCGTGCAGGCGGCCTCGAGCATCTGGGTGCTCGCGCTCGTTCTCCTGGCGCAGGGGTTCCACCGGGTCGCGTACACGGTCCTCGGCCTCGTCGCCTCGGTCTTGACGTTCGGCGCGTCGCTCGTGTTCGTTCGCTTCTTCGAGAAGGAGCTCGACCCGTGAGGTCGTTCGTCGTCGACGTCCTGCTCGTCGCGACGGTCCTCGGGGAGGCGCTGTGTGTGGTCGGCGTCTTCGCCGGCGCCACCGTCTACGACCGGCTGCACTACGCGGGCGCGACGACGTCGCTGCCGCCGTTCTTCGTCTTCGCAGCGATCCTGCTGAAGCAGCCGCACCCGTACACGAACCCGGTGTGGAACGCGCTCTTTTCGGCGGTGGCCCTCTTCCTGCTCAACGGCGCGCTCACGCACGCGATCGCCCGCGTCGCGCGGCAGCGAGAGGCGAAGGACGTCGAGCTCTGATGATCCCTCTCCAGGTCGTCGCGCTCCTCTTCTGCGCAGTCGCAGCGCTGTGCACGGTCCTCGCGCGCGACGTGATCCGCCAGTCGCTCGTCTTCTCGATCTACGGGTTCTCGCTCGTCGTCCTCTTCGTCGTGCTCCAGGCGCCGGACGTCGCGCTGTCGGCGCTCGTCGTCTCGGGCATCGCCTATCCCGTCGTCCTCGTGGGCGCGATCGCGCGCGTGCACGGCGAGCGGAAGCGGCGCTCGCGGTGATCCGCCTCCGGTACGCGCTGTTCGTGGCCGGGATCCTCGGGCTCGGTGCGGTGCTCGTCGTCGGCGTCGCGGGCCTGCCGGACTTCGGCCATTACGCCGGCCCGTACGGCGACATCATCGCGAGGCAAGTCGAGCCCCAGCGTCACATGGCGAACGCGGTCTCGGCGACGGTCTTCGACTACCGAGGGTTCGACACGATGGGCGAGGAGCTGATCCTGTTTGCGGCGGCGTCCGCGGTCGCCTTGCTGCTTCGCGAGACGCGCGACCACGACACGAAGCAGATCGTCGACGCCGTGCGCTCCGACGCCGTCCACGGGCTCGGCATGCTCACGGCGGCTGCAACGCTCCTGCTCGGAATCTACGTCGTCGCCCACGGGCTCATCTCGCCCGGCGGCGGTTTCCAGGGAGGCGTCATCCTCTCAGGCGCCGTCGTTCTGGTCTTCCTGGCGGCCGAGTACCACGCGTACGCGCGCATCGGCGCGACGAAGTTCGCGGAGCCGCTCGAGTCGTTCGGCGCCGGCGCGTACGTCGGCCTCGGTCTGATCTCGTTCGCGTTCGGCCTCGCGTTCCTCGAGAACTTCATCGACCTCGGCGTCACGGGGCGCCTCCGGTCCGGCGGCAGCGCTGCGCTCGTCAACTGGGCGTCGGCGCTCGCGGTCGCCGGCGGCTTCCTCGTGATCTTCGGCGAATACCTCGAGGAGAACATGGCGGCGCGCTACGGGCGGCGGACGTGACGATCCTCCCGTACCTCCTCGCGGTCTTCATCTTCGTCGTCGGGTTGTTCGGGATCGTGACGAGCCGCAACCTGATCCACATCGCAGTGTGCGTGAGCGTGTGCCAGTCCGCGACGTATGTGCTCCTGCTCGCGATCGGCTACCGCAAGCACGGGACGGCGCCGGTGTTCGGCGACATCCCGACGAGCCGCACGGTCGTCGACCCGATCGTCCAGGCGCTGACCCTCACCGACATCGTCGTCGCCGTCGCGGTCTCTGCGCTCCTGCTCGCGATCGCACTGAAGGTGTACGAGAAGAAGGGCTCGCTCGATCCGCGCGACATGGCGGAGATGAAGGGATGATCGCGATGCTGTCGCTGATCCCGCTCGTCGTCACGCTGCCGCTCCTCGCCGCGACGGTCATCGGGCTCGTCGGCAAGTGGCTGCCCGGCCGCGGCGCGGACGCCGCCGGCGTGGGCGCTGCGGCGACGGCTGCGATCCTCGCGGTCGTCCTCGTCGTCCGCACGGGGCACGACATCCTCGCTTACTGGTTCGGCGGGTGGCGGCCGCGCGCGGACGGCTTCCCGGTCGGGATCGGCTGGGCCGTCGACTCGATCGGCGCGGCCTTCGCCGCGTTCGTCCTCGTGCTTCTCACGGCGACGCTTGTCTACTCGTGGCGCTACATGCAGGACGAGCGGTACCTCTACGTCGTCCTGATGCTGTGCTTCGGCGCCGCGATGGCGGGGTTCGTCCTCAGCGGCGACATCTTCAACATGTTCGTCTTCTTCGAGTTGTTGAGCGTCTCGGCGTTCGCGCTGACGGCGTACAAGATCGAAGAGACCGGCGCTCTGCAAGGATCCTTCAACTTCGCCGTCGTCAACTCGATCGGGGCGTTCCTCGTCGTGTTCGGCATCGGCCTCCTGTACGGCCGGACCGGCAGGCTCAACCTCGCCGCGATCGGCGACACCCTCACGAGCCAGGGCAGGCACGACGGGCTCGTCGTTGCGGCGTTCGCGCTGATCACCTGCGGGTTCCTCGTCAAGTCGGCCGTCGTCCCGTTCCACTTCTGGCTCGCCGACGCGTACGCGACCGCGCCTGTCCCCGTCTGCGCGCTCTTCTCGGGCGTCATGCTCGAGCTGGGCCTCTACGCCGTTGCGCGCATCTACTGGACGGTCTTCGACGGCGCGCTCGGCAGCTTCGACCACCCGATCCGGGACGTGCTGCTCGGCGTCGGCGCCGTCACCGCGATCGTCGGAGCCGTGATGTGCGGGATGCAGCGTCACCTGAAGCGCCTGCTCGCCTACTCGACGATCGCGCACGGCGGCTGCTTCCTCATGGGGATCGCGCTGCTCGACCCGGACGCGCTCGCCGGCGCCGGTGTCTACGTGCTCTCGCACGGGCTCGCGAAGGTCGCGTTGTTCATGGTTTGCGGAATCCTCCTCGTGACCATCGGCGACGTCGACGAGGTGAGGCTGTTCGGCCTCGGCCGCCGCCTGCGCCTCGCCGCGGTCGCGTGGTTCGTGGCCGCGCTCGCGCTCGCGGGCCCGCCGTTCCTCGGTGTGTTCACCGGCCACGCGCTGATCGAGGACGCCGCGGACAAGGCCGGCTACTGGTGGGTCGCGGTCGTGCTCGCGTTCGCGACGATCGGATCGACGGGAGCGATCGTCCGAGCCGGGCTGCGCGTCTTCCTCGGTGCCGGCGACCGTGAGGACGCGCTGCTGTCGAGGCAGCCGTCGGAGACACCGGAGCCGCAAGAGCACCCGCGCCTCGGCCTCATGTACGGCGTCACCCTCGCGCTCGCGGCGGCGAGCCTCGCCGTCGGCGCGCTGCCGGGCCTTGCGGCGCGTGCGATCGAGGCCGCGCACACGTTCACGGATCACGTCGGGTACGTGCACGCGGTGCTCCTGCACGAGACGCCGCGGGCTCCGGCTCCGGGCGCGTGGAAGACGACGACGCTCAGCGTGGTGTGGTCCCTCGTCACCCTCGGGGGGACGTTCGCGCTCGGCTTCGGCTCGGTGTATCGCGACCGGCTGCCGCGGCCGGTGACGCGCGGCCTCGGCGCGGCGCTCGCCCCGCTCCGCGCGGTCCACTCGGGGCAGATCGGCGACTACGTCGCCTGGCTCGTCGCCGGCACGGCGGTGATCGGCGGGCTGTTCGTGGTGGCGATCAGGTGAACCGCTACCGCTTCGCGCTCCAGACGGTGGTCGCCAAGGAGGCGAAGGCATACGGCTTCACCGTCGTCGTGTGGTGTGCCGGCGCGTTTCTGCTGGTCGAGCGCGGAAAGCCGACGGCGGCGGCGATCCTCGTGTTCGTCGGAGCGATCCTGTTCGCGCAAGCTGTCGGCGTCCTCTTCGCGTTCGGCAAGCCGACGCGGACGTGGCACATGCCCGAGCAACGAGAGTACGTCTGGTCGACCTTCCACGTCGTCCCCGTCGCCGTCGGCGTGCTGCTCGGCTGGCTGCTCGCGGCCGTGCTCGCGGGGATGTGGGCGTACGCGCTCGCGCCGTGCGCTTCCGTCACGGTCTACCAGCTGCTGCTTGGTGTCGAGTCGCTCCTCTTCTCGGCAGAGGATCAGATCAGCTCCGTGACCGAGGAGATGAGCCTCGACACGTCCGAGTGATCGTTGTACGCCTGCACCGAGACGCGCATCACCCACCCGCGCGCGGTCTCGAAGACGGGGACCTCGATGCGGTGCTCGTCGTACAGCCGGCGCTTGAGCTCGGGCGGGTCGGGATGCTCGACGCGGAAGCCGCGCATCTGCACGAAGGTGTCCGTCAGCGGCTCGAACGGCAACTCGATCGACGCGAGGAGGTCGTGACAGCGCCTGCGCACCGAGGGCCAGTCGTGCTTCGCCTGGAACGCGATCGCGGCGGGCACGGCGAGGTAGGCCGACGGGTCGCGCGTCCCCTGCCAGCGGTGGCGCTCGTGGAACGCCGCGCCGTCGAGCCAGTCCCAGGAGACGACCGCCGGGTCGATCAGCTCCTGCGCCTCCGGACGTGCGTACAGGAACCCCGAGCCCTTCGGCGCGCAGAGCCATTTGTGGCAATTCCCTGCGTACACGTCGGCGCCGAGCGCCTCGAGGTCGAGGTCGACCTGCCCCGGAGCGTGCGCGCCGTCGACGACCATGAGCGCGCCCGCGGCACGCGCCCGCTCGACGAGCGGCACCAGGTCGTTCAGCGCTCCGGTCGACCACTCGACGTGCGAGCAGAAGACGACGCGCGTCCGCGGGCCGGGCTCGAGCTCCGCGAAGGGCGCACGCACGAGCGTCACGCCCGTCCGCCGGCGCACGAACTCCCAGAGGAGCTCCAGGCCGCCGTACTCGGCGTCGCCCAGCAGCACCTCGTCGGCCGGGCCGAGCTCGAGCGAGCGGATGACGGCGTTCAGCGCCGACGACGCATTCGGCGCGAACGCGAGATTTCCGGGGTCGGCGCCGACGTAGCGCGCGAGCGCGACTCGCGCATCCTCGAGCAGCTCCGGGAACCGCCGCTCGAGCGCGAGGAACTCGACGGGCTGCCGCTCGAGCTCGCGCTGCCACCGCTGGTACTCCTCGAAGACCGGGCGCGGGCACGCACCGAACGACCCGTGGTTCAGGTAGACGACCTCCGGGTCGAGGAGAAAAAGGTCCTTCACAGGTCTTAATCGTCGGTGAACGAACGCTCACGTGG
The DNA here is from genome assembly GCA_036518135.1 of Gaiellaceae bacterium. Classification (GTDB taxonomy): domain Bacteria; phylum Actinomycetota; class Thermoleophilia; order Gaiellales; family Gaiellaceae; genus PALSA-600. Next base: position 20,287 of record DATDNT010000053.1, read on the forward strand.
CGTGAACGCCGGTGCGGTTATAACGGGAGAGCAGTGGGTGGCACCCGCTTCCTCTCCCTCAGAGCCGCCGAGCTCCTGGTCGCCGCCGTTCTCGGAGGCGCCCTGGCGCTCGGCGGCGCAGCGGCGTTCGGCCGCCTCGGCGACCACATGACGGTGCAGCAGGTGCCGGTGTCGACGACCGAGAGCGCCACGGGGACGTCGACGTCGCAGCAGCCCACGGCTGCCAGAGGGATCACGGCCGAGCAGGTCTACCGGCAGGACGGCCCGGGCGTCGTGCAGATCACCGCGACGACCGTGACGCAGGTGCCGTCGGACCCCTTCAACTTCCTGCCGTCGACGCCGCAGGCGACGCAGTCGCTCGGCTCCGGCTTCGTCATCGACCGCGCCGGCCACATCATCACGAACTACCACGTGATCGCCGGCGCTTCGAAGGTGCAGGTGTCGTTCTCCGGGCAGGACCAGATCCCGGCGACGGTCGTCGGGCGAGACCGGACCACCGACGTGGCGGTGTTGAAGATCGACGCGCACGCGCGCGCGCTGACGCCGCTCCCCCTCGGCGACTCCGACGCCGTCCACGTCGGCGATCCGGTCTACGCGATCGGCAACCCGTTCGGTCTCACGCGCACCCTCACGGCCGGGCTCGTGAGCGCGCTCCAGCGGCAGATCTTCGCGCCGAACGGGACGCCGATCGAGCGCGCGATCCAGACGGACGCGGCGATCAACCACGGGAATTCCGGCGGGCCGCTGATCGACGCCTATGGCCGGGTGATCGGCGTCACGTCGCAGATCCAGACCGGAAGCGACACGAGCCAGGGCAACGTCGGCATCGGCTTCGCGATCCCGATCAACACCGTGCGCGACATCGCGGCGCAGATCATCGCGCACGGGAGGGCGCAGCACGCGTACATCGGCGTCGGCGTCGACGCGGTCACGCCGCAGCTCCAGCACCTCTTCAACCTGCCGGTCTCGAACGGGCTGCTCGTGCGGAAGGTCGACCCGAACACGCCCGCGGCGAAGGCAGGGATCAAGGCCGGCTCGACATCCGTGGTCGTCGAGGGCGAGAGCTACGTCGTCGGCGGCGACATCATCACGAAGGTCGACGGCCAGCCGGTGTCGACGACGCAGCAGCTCTTCGAGATCGTCCAGGGCAAGCAGCCCGGCGACAAGCTGTCGATGGAGGTGTGGCACGGCGGCTCGAAGCGCGACGTCACGCTGACGCTCGGGACGCGGCCGGCCTCCTAGCACCGCCGTCGCGTCGCTACCCTGCGCCGAATGGAGCGCGGGCAGATCGTCCTCGAGCACACGTATGTCGAGGAGGTTGAAGAGCTCAGGATCGACGACGACGCAGACCACGACGGGTGGTTCTGCGTGCGAACCGATCCGTTCCCGTGCCCGGCGGCAGGGTGCGCGTTCGTCGCGGATTTCATGACCGCGGCGCACCTGATCCTCGTCTGGCAGGAGCTCGACGACCCGAACCTCCTGCGCCACGCGGCGCGCGCGCGCGACGTCGGGCGCAACCCGCGCGTCACCGGCTACCGGTCCGAGTTCGGCCCGAGCGCGTCGTACTACGCGTGGATCGCCGCCGGCCGCCCGGTGCACGGCGTCAAGCAGCAGGCGTGACGATCCCGCACGCGTTCGGCGAGGGCGGCGCGTTCACGCTGGGCGTCGAGGAGGAGCTGATGATCCTCGACGCGGAGACGTTCACGCAGGTCGCCGCCGTCGACCGCATCCTCGCCGGCGCCGCCGGCCGTGAGCTGCCGGGACAGCTGAAGACGGAGCTCTTCGCCTCGGTGTTCGAGACGAACACCAACGTGTGCGCGAGCGCGGCCGAGGTCGACGAGGCGCTCCCCGCACTGCGCCGCGCCGCCGCCGAAGCAGCCGATGCCGAGGGCCTCGCGATCGCCGCCGCCGCGACGCACCCGTTCTCGCGGCCGGAGGCGCAGCCGATCGTCAAGGAGGAGCGCTACGTGACGTTCGTCGGCTACGGCGGCATCTCGGTGCGGCGGCAGGGTGTGCAGGGACTGCACGTGCACGTGTCGATGCCTTCGCCCGACGGCTGCTGGCGGTGTCTCGAGGGGATCCTTCCGTGGCTCCCCGTCGTGCTCGCGATGTCGGCGAACTCGCCGTGGTTCGCCGGCGAGCTGAACGGGATGGCGTCGAACCGCGCCCCGATCCTCGCCGAGCTGCCGCGGGCGGGTGCGCCGCCGGCGTTCGCGTCATACGCGGAGTGGGAGGCCTGGGTCGAACGCCTCGTCGCCCTCGGCGTGATGGAGGACTACACGCGGATCTGGTGGGACGCCCGGCCGCACCCGAAGCTCGGCACCCTCGAGGTGCGCGTGCCCGACCAGCCGACCGACGTTCGTCTGTCGGCCGCGTTCGCGGCGCTGATCGCGGCGATGTGCCGTGCTGCGCTCGAGGACGCGCTGCCGGCGGGAGCGCCGCGCGCCGACTACGTGCAGAACCGCTGGTCGGCGGCCCGGTTCGGCCCGCGCGCAAAGCTGATCCATCCCGACGAGCGCTCGTTCGTGCCGGCGAGCGAGCTGGCGCGCGAGTTGCTCGAGCGCGTGGCGCCGTTCGCGGAACCGCTCATCGGGCGCCTCGACCCCGACGCGTGCGAGGCCGACCTCCAGCTGCAGGCCGAGTCGGCCGAGGACGCCGCCGCGGACCTCGTCGGCCGATCGCTAGCCTGAGCGCATGACACTCGTTTCCGAGACCCTGCAGGTGAGCGGCATCCGCTGCGAGAAGTGCGTCATGCGCCTCGCGAAGACGCTCGAGGGCACCGAGGGGCTCGAGTTCGCGAACGCGAACCTGATGGGGCAGGTCATGCTCTCCTACGACGACGAGCGCACCACCAGGGATGCGCTCGTCGACAAGCTGACCTCGGGCGGTTTTCGCCCTATGGCTTCGTAGAGCGGTCGTTCTCCGCCACGTACGTCCGCGGGTGGCCGCCGAAGGTGGCGGTGTCGCCCAGCCCGAACTCCGAGTGGCGCTCGATCGACGGGTCGCCCTCGCCGCCGAGCGTCGCAAGGCGCTCCGACGGGGCCGGATCGACGCCGTGACGCGCGCCGTCCGTCTCCGCGTTCGCGTCCTGCGGGTCGGGATCGACGACGTGCACCTCGATCAGGCCGTAATGCAGCTTGACCGCGTTCTCGTCGAACGCGTCGTCGTCGACCTTCGGAGAGTCGTCGACGATCTCCTTCGCGACCGTGGCGCGGAGGACGCCGTCGTTCTCGTGGATGAACTCCATCGGGATCGCATGGCGCGACTTGAAGACGTGACCCATCTCCACGACGACGCAGTCTCCGTGTCGGCCCACGACCGTGCCGATCTTGTGATCGTCCGCAGTGAGGACGTCCTGGCCTTCCATGCCAACCTCCCGTTCGCTGACGGTTACCCCTCTACAACGCGGAAACCGCGGGAATCGGGTGCGGCCTGCGGTCGTTGAAACGTTCGCTAGGGTGGTTCGCCGATGAGCGAGAGCGCACCGTCGGCCGCCGAAACCCGCCGCCTCGCCCAAGAGGCCCGCGACCGCATCCGGTTCGAGGAGGAAGCGCTCGGCTTGAGTGATCAGGTGTACCGCGTCGCCCGCCGCCTCGCCGGCTCGCGGGAGGAGGCAGAGGACCTCGTCCAGCAGACCTACGAGCGCGCGTTCCGGTCCTGGCGGCAGTACACGCCGGGCACGAATCTCCGGGCGTGGCTCCTGCGCATCCTCACGAACCTCAACATCGACCGCGGCCGGCGCCAGCAGCGGACGCCGCAGACGACCTCGATCGACAACGAGGCCGGCGACTACTTCCTCTACAACAAGCTGGAGTCGCAGGTCCCCGACGAGAACCCCGACGAGGAGCGCGTGCTCGAGCGGCTCTCACAGGACTCGATCGTCGACGCGCTCGCCGACGTCCCGCACGACTTCCGCGACGTGATCGTGCTCGTCGACATCGGCGAGTTCTCGTACGCCGACGCAGCCCAGATCCTGGACATCCCGATCGGGACCGTCATGTCGCGCTTGCACCGCGGCAGGCGTATCCTGAAGAAGAACCTCGCTGACAAGGCGGCCGTTTGATGCTCGACGATTGCGACAGGTGCGAGGAGATGATGCAGCCGTTCCTCGACGGGACGCTGTCGGACGAGGAAGTCGCGCTCGCACAGCGGCACCTCGACAAGTGCAGCTGGTGTGCGAAGCGCTACCACTTCGAGGAGCGCCTCCGCCACTATGTGCGCGTCGCCGTCTCGGAGCCGATGCCGCCGGAGCTCAAGGCCAAGCTCGCGGCGCTGCGCACCCCGCTCTAGGGCGGGCTGTCCTCGGACACGCTGAACAGGCTCCAGACGCCGGGGATGCCTTTCAGCTCGTGCGACCCTCGGTCTTCGAAGGCCAGGCCGGAGCCCGCGACGAGGTCCTTCACCGTGCTCGAGACGAGAACCTCTCCGGGCCTCGCGAGGGAGGCGACTCTGGCGCCGGTGTGAACGGCGATGCCTGCCACCTTTCCTTCGACGAGCTCGCACTCGCCGGTGTGGAGGCCGGCCCGGATCTCGAGGCCGAGTTCGCGGACGCGCGTGGCGATCGCGCAGGCGCAGCGAATTGCGCGCGCCGGCCCGTCGAACGAAGCGAAGAACCCGTCACCGGCCGTGTCGACCTCGTTTCCGCGAAAGCGCACGAGCTCTCGGCGTATCAGTGCGTGGTGGCGCTCGAGGAGGTCGCGCCAGGCGCGGTCGCCCAACGTCACGGCTCTCTCGCTTGCCGACACGATGTCGGTGAACAGGACCGTGGCGAGCACGCGGTCGCGCTCGGCCTCGTCCCAGCCGCCTGCGTCCCAGACGTCGGTGAGGAAGGACTCGAGGTGGGCGTTCATCTGGGTTGCCGCACGGCCGGTGGCGAGGTGCCCCGCCTCGACCTCGACGAGCCGTGCGCCCGGGATGCGATCGGCGACGTAGCGTGCGACGTCGATCGGAACCACGGTGTCGTTCCGGCCGTGCAGGACGAGCGTCGGGACACGGATCGCGGGCAGCACATGCCTCACGTCGATCTCCTTGTTCATCTTCGCGAGCGCCTCGACCGCGCCGGGGCTGCCGCTCCAGCGGTAATAGGTGACCCAATGGTGCGCCTCGTCGTCGTTCTCGAACTGCAGCCCGTGCGAAAGGACCGACTCGAGAGCCTCCCGCCGCGAGCGATAGAGACCGAGTTCGCGGTCGACGTCGCGCCGGTAGTCCTCCTCGGTGCGGCCCCAGGGGTAGTCGGGCGCCCACATCGAGCGCGGAAAGGCGCTCCGCAGCACGAGCGCCGCGGTCCGATCCGGATGCGTGGCGGCGAAGAGCAGACTCATGGCCGCGCCCTCGGAGGAGCCGAAGAAGGCAGCCTTTCTGCAGCCGACGGCGTCCATCACCGCGCGCGCATCGTCCATCCGCATCTCGAGCGTCGGCGCACCGCTGACACGGTCGGACATGCCCGTGCCGCGCTTGTCGAAGCGGATCAGCCGACAGAACGACGAGAACGCGCGAAGCGCTGGAGCGAACGACGTCGTCCAGATCAGTTCCGCGTGCGTCAGATGTGGCGGAATGAAGACGACGTCGAACGGCCCGCTGCCTGTCACCTGATACGCGATCCACGCGTCTCCCGACCTCGCATACCGCGTCTCGGGCATGTCCGAAGGCAGCCACGGCCCGCCCGAAGCGAAGCCCTCACCATCGGCTAGCGAAGACAGCGCGCCGTCTCCGCACTCGCTCGCTGAGCAGCCTCACGAGCCACGGATCAGAGTCTGCGGTCGAGCGAGGACGAAAGCAACGGCCGTTCGAGTCCCGCCCGGGCAGGCAGTGCGTTGTTGCGGTCGGCACGAGCGACTCAGAGCCACCTCATCGACGAGCCCTACGGTCGCGGCGACAACGACGAAAGGACAGCCCACATGAGGAATGCCATCGCCGCCGTAACGGCGGCCACGCTCGTCGGTGGTGCCGCCGCGGCGCCACTTGCGCTCGCTACACCGAACGCACATGTCGTGCGAATCTCGGCGGTAGCGAGCGGCCTCAAGTACAACACGAAGGTGCTGAAGGCGAGGGCGGGCGCCGTGACGATCCGGTTCACGAACCTGTCGCACCTTCGGCACAACGTGCGGCTCGAGATCGGCGAGAAGGAGTACGGCGGCACCAAGACGATCGGTCACGGCACGACGCAGGTGACCGTTCACCTCGCAAAGGGTGTCTACCACTTCTACTGCTCGGTGCCGGGTCACGAGGACGCCGGCATGTCCGGGACCCTCACGGTCTCGTAGCCGCGGCCGGTCTTCCCGGCGCCGCCATTGGCGCCGGGAAGCCGTAGCCGCGTGCCGGGGAATGAGCAGTAGTCGCTTCCGCCAGCGCTCCGGAAAGACATTGCCGGGGCGCTCTGCGAGTCGACTCACGCGTACTTGCACCGGCGGTCCCGCTGCGCCAGGATCGGCCGATGGCGGCGGTGAACTTGTCGAGTTTGCTCGCGCGCCGATTGTGACAGCGCCGAAATCGCTTCGCGACCGGTTTCGCGGCGAGTTGATCATGCCCGGGGACCCCGCCTACGACGAGCGGCGGGCGGTGTGGAATGGCGCGATCGATCGGCGTCCGTCGCTGATTGCGCGCTGCAGCGGTGTTCGAGACGTGCAGGAGGCGGTGCGGTTCGCGCGCGAGTGTGAACTGTTGGTGTCGGTGCGTGGTGGCGGCCACAACATTGCCGGTCTCGCGGTCTGGGACGACGCCGTGATGATCGACCTCTCGGCATTGCGGACGGTGCGCGTCGATGCGCGTCGGCGTACAGCGCGTGCTGACGCTGGTGCGTTGTGGCGGGACTACGACTACGAGACGCAGGCGTATGGATGGTCGAGTCCGGGTGGGCTGAACTCGACCACCGGTATCGCGGGCTTCACGCTCGGTGGTGGCTTCGGCTGGCTCAGTCGCTTGTATGGACTGGCCTGCGACAACCTGCTCGAGGTGGATGTCGTCGGCGCGGACGGCGAGTTGATTCGTGCTGCTCCTGACGAGAACGCGGATCTGTTTTGGGGGCTCCGGGGTGGCGGAGGGAACTTCGGGATCGTGACCTCGTTCGAATACCGACTGCACCCGGTCGGACCGAGCGTTCTCTGCGGGATGGTGTTCTTCGCGGAGGAGCAGATTGCTGACGTGCTGCGTGTCGTGCGCGAGTTCGGTCCTGCGGCGCCGCGCGAGCTCTTCGTGGCTGCGACGTTGCGAGTTGCCCCTTTCGCGGCGTTCCTGCCGGAGACGGCGCACGGGACGAAAGTGATTGCCGTCGGCTGCCTCTACTCGGGTTCGCTCGAGGAGGGAGAGCGCGTGCTCGAGCCGCTGCGTCGGTCACTGGAGCCGATCGCGGAGACGATCGAGCCGCGCCCGTACACGGTCTGGCAGCAGGCGCTCGACGCGAACTGGACGCGTGGCTTCGACAACTACTGGAAGGCTGAGTACCTCGCGAGTCTCAGCGACGAGCTGATCGAGGTGGTGGTCGAGCACTTCGGCGCGCTGACATCGCCGCTCTCCGACATCAAGATCGGCGTGCTGGGCGGCGGGGCGATCGGCGACGTCCCGCCCGAAGAGAGTGCGTACACGCACCGCGCGGCGCCGTTCATCCTCAACATCAACACACGCTGGGACGACGGCGAGGGTGAGCGGCACGTTGCCTGGACCCAGGACTTCTGGGAGGCGGCGCGACCGTTCACGGCCGGCGGTGTGTACGTCAACTTCCTCGGCCAAGAGGGCGCGGGGCGCGTGCTCGAGGCGTATGGAGCGGAGAAGTTCGAAAGGCTGGTTGCGCTGAAGCGCAGGTTCGATCCGACGAACTTCTTCCGCATCAACCAGAACATCCCGCCGAGCTGAGAGGGCACACAGCCGCGCATCGATCCGGCAACCGCCGCCGCGTTTCAGCCCGAGGTGTGTTCAGGCGGCGAAGGCGCGCGCGACGGCCGCGGTTCGCGTATGGACTCGGAGCTTCTCGTAGCTGTGCTCGAGATGCTTCCGGATCGTGTGTGGCGAAACGACGAGGAGCGCCGCGATCTCGTGGTTCGTCTTTCCCCGGGCAACCCAGCCGAGAATCTCGACCTCCCGACTCGTCAAGCCGTCGCAGTTGGTCAGGTTCGGGCCGGGCGTGTCGAAGCGCTCGTGCAGCGCGACGAGAAATGGTCGCAAGAGATGGAGCACGTCTCGGTCGCGCTCGACAAAGTCCTTCTCTCCCGCTCGCCGGCTGATGTAGAAGTAGCGCGCGATCCCGGGCGGCGCAGACAGCCAGAGACGAATCTGGTGTTCAAGCCCGAGCGGTCGCAACGCGTGGTTGTAATAGCTGAGCTGGTGGAGCTTCCCGGCTGTGAGAAAGTCGGAGATCATGAGCGCGCGCGATTCTGCATGGTGGCGCTGCATGCTCAGCGGATACTCGCTACAGAAGCTTGTAACGGCCTCGGACACTTCGAGTTGCCGACCGATCGACGGCGTCTCGGCGGCGACGAGCAGCCGCTGGCTGCCGAGCTCTCGCTCGTTGTAGCCGACAACATCGCCGGGCACGAGCTGAGCGAGCTCCTGCACGGTTCGGTCGGCAAACTGCGCCGGTCCGGAGGCGGAGTACGCGCTGTGAATCAGCGATTGCGCCTCGCGCACGTCGCGCGAGCTCATGTCCGCCATGAGCCGACGATACACCCGCTCCGCGGTGGTGCAGATACGACGAACGTCTAATTGCTGCGAGCGCTGCCATGCCTGACGCTGCATCGACAGCAAGAAAGGACATTGCCGCGCTGCTCGCGGCGGCACGAGAGGAGCTCCACGTGAGATTCAAGCCAGGCCGGATTCCGATCGCGGCCTTCGCGATCGTTTGTACCGGGCTCGCCGTTGGCATCACCGGCTCCGGCGCCTCGAATGCACGACAGAACGGCGTCAAGGTCTCAGCGCAGACAGCGATCGACTGGAACAAGATCGCAGTCAGCACGGTGCTCTCGCCGTCGCTCTCGCCGACGAAGTTCCAGATCGAAGGCCTGATCTACATGTCCTACGTGCAGGCCGCGGAATACAACGCCGTGATCGCGGTCAGCGGCCGGTACGCACCCTATGACTCGACGCTGACCGCGCCCGCCGGCGCCTCTCCACGTGCGGCGGTGGCCGCTGCTGCCTACACGACGCTGGTCTACTACTTCCCGACGCTGGCAGCGTCGCTCGTGTCCACCTACACGGACTATCTGAACGCGACGCTCGCGCAGGTCCCCGAGAAGGCGAGGCTCGCGGGCATAGCCGTCGGAACGGAGGCGGCGAGTCAACTGATCGCAAGCCGCTTCGGAGACGGCCGCGACGCACCCTCTACCGCCCCGTTCGGTGTGGCACCGCAGCCGCCGGGAACCTGGGTGTTCGCACCGTCGCCTTCGGGACAGTCGGCACAGACGCCGTGGGTGGCGGCCCTGAAGCCGTTCATGCTGACGAGCGCCGACCAATTCCGCTCGCCGCCTCCTCCCGGGATCGACAGCCCGGAATACGCAACGGGCCTCAACGAAGTCGAGGCGATGGGTGGAGCGACGGGCAGCGCGCGCACGCCGGAGCAGACTGCGACTGCGCAGTTCTGGAACGCAAACACCGTCAACCAGTACAACCAGGTCTTCCGCGACGTCGCAGCCAATCACGGCCTCGATCTCGTCGACACCGTCCGCCTGCTCGCGATGGGCGACATGGTCGCCGCGGACGCAGGGATCGCCTGCATGGACTCCAAATACCACTACCTGCTCTGGCGGCCCGTCACGGCCATCCGAAACGCCGACCTCGACTCAAACCCGGCAACCACTGCGAACGGGGCCTGGACACCGCTCCTGACGACTCCAAACCATCCCGAGTATCCCAGTGCGCACGGCTGCGTCAGCGCGGCAGTGATGGGCGTTCTCGCCTCGGTGCTCAAGTCGCAGACGATCAACATCGACGTGCCCGGCGCAACCGGCGGCGCCACCACGCTGACAACGACGCATCACTTCAACACCACGCAGGACCTGCTCCAGAACGTCGCCGACGCCCGCGTCTGGGCCGGCCTCCACTACCGCTTCTCCACCACAGCCGGCGTCAATCTCGGCGCCCAGGTCAGCCGGTACGACCTGCAGCACAACTTCCAGCCCGTGAAGAAGTAACTCAGAGGTTGACGATCAGACGGGCGATGACCGCAGCCACGCGCTGCGCCGTGAACACATCCGACAATTCGAGGAGGTAATCGTGCGTTCAGTGCATGCACGCGTCGTAGCGCTTCTTGCCGCGGTCGTGCTCGTCGCAGTTGCAGCGGGCGGCGCCACTGCCGCTCCGGTAGCAAAGAGGATTGTCACAGTGGCATGTGACGGAACCTCCGCCACCCTGATCATGCACCCCGGCGAGGGCGGCAGCGCCATGTGGGACATCTCGACCTCTGACGTCCAAGACGGCCCGAGTTTCCTGATCAAGCGCATCCAGGCACAGGTGTTCTCGGGCGGAGAGCTCGTGGGGGCCGTCGACGTGACCCGCGGAGACAAGACCGGCTTCGGAACACCGCTCTCTTGCACGTTCGAGGTACACGATCCGGGTGTCGACGTATACGGCACCTCGCAACTGGTGCACACGAAAGTCCCGGCCTGACGTGTCGCGCAGATCGATCGCGGGAGCAATGATCGCCCGCGCGGCTCGCTGACCTGAACGTGTCGCCGCTGTAGAGCCGTGCGCGGGCCCGAAGTGGAACGGTCCGCGCACGCCGCGCCGCGAATCACGTCGGTGCGGTGAGCGCCGGCGGCGTCACGCCCAGGCGTCCGGCCGGACGAGCTCGAAGAGCAGGTAAGGGGTTACGTCACCTTCGCGATGAGTCTCGCCACAGCAGCGCATCCCCAGCTTCTCGAGCACGCGGAGAGACGCCGGGTTGTCTGCCGACGCAAGAGCAACCAAGCGACGCCTGCCGACTCGCCCGAAGAAGTCTTCGATCGCGAGCTGCGTCGCCTCCGTTGCGATCCCGTGGTTCCAATGAGCGGGATCGAGGACGCAGCCGACCTCGACCTCGTCGGGCGCGATCGCCGGCCAGCCGGGCCCGATCGATTCGAGCTCGATCCGCCCGAGGCGCTCCGACGATCCGCGATCGACCACGGTCCAGGAGCCGAATCCCTGCTCCCGCCACTGCTCGACCGCGCGTCGCAACTGCCGTTCGGCCTCCGCGCGTGGACGTGGTTCAGGTCGCGGCGATGCGAGGTGATCGAGGCTGTTTCGCAACTGGACGGAGAAGTCCAGGTCGTCGACGGCCACCGGCCGCAACACGAGCCGCTGACTCGCGAGCTCCACGGCTGCAGCCTACGCCCGGGAACGCGCCGCTTTGCCTGACTTCCGACGCCCGGCGCGGGTCAGCGGCTCGCCGCGACCGTCTGCGGCCCGACGATCACGAGCAGCTGCTTCGCCGTCAGCGACATCGACTGCTCGAGGTCGGCGACGCCGAGCTGGCGCGCGAGCCGGAGGCCGACGTCGCGGCCGCCGGGGCCGTAGTAGACGATCGAATGCGCGTACGAGAAGCGGTCCGCGCGGCCGACGTGCGCGATCGTGTAGCCCATCGCGCCGATGCGCGACGCGAACTCGCGCGTCCACCCGATGTCGCCGCTCCCGTTCTCGACGTTGATCTGCAGCTTCCACGGCGCGGGCAGGTTCGCGTTCGGGATCGCCTCGACGGTACGCGTGCGCGTCAGGCGCACGTTCGGCGCGGTGACCATCACGGCGAGCGCCGAGAGCAGCGCCGCCACGAGGCCGACGACGACGAGACGTGCTCTCGCGTTGACGCCGATCCGGCGCCCGACGGGCAGCCCGGCGAGCGACTGCGCCTCCCACGTGTCGATGCCGACGGCCGACCCGTATACAACCGCCGCGAGAATCGCCGCCTGCTGCGACGGAAAGCGGTAGATGCGGCTCTCCTCGAGCCACTCGACCTCCTCCTCGGTCAGCCCGCTGCGCAGGCAGACCGCGCGAACCGTCAGGTCGCGGCGTTCCCGCGCCTCCCGCAGCGGCGACAGCTGCGGGACGGCGTCGAGCGGATGTGCGAGCTCGAGCATCTGCGACGGACCTCGTTCTCTCTATCGGCGCACATCCCTGTCTCCTGGAGGCCGAAGGTCGGCGCAATCGACGAGGACAGGCTCCAATGCCCGCCCGCCCTCGTCGGGAATCGTCCGCCACAGCGCCCGGTCGACGGCGAACGGATGGTCGCGCGTGCCGTCGTAGGACGCCGCGGCGGCGGGTGCGCGATCGAACGCGACCCGGTCGACGGCGCGCGGGTCGAGCTCCGGCCCGTCGGCGAGGACGACGACCGCGCGGGTGACGTCCGGAGCGAGCGCGGCGAGGCCGCAGCGAAGCGAGGCGCCCGGCCCGCGCTCCCATTCTTCGCACGGCACGACCCGTGCGCCGCGCACGTCGCCGAGCGGATGCGCGCCCTCGACGACGACGATGTCGTCGACCGAGCTCTCGGCGAGCGCCGCCAGCACGCGCGGCAGGAAGTCGTGCTGCTTCACGCCGCCGTAGCGCGTCGATGCGCCCGCGGCGAGGACGACGGCGGCGCAGGTGCTAGTGGACGTCGAGCGTCACTCTCTGGATCTCGACGAGCCGTACCGGCGAGCCGGTGTTCGCGTCGCCGAGTTGCCCGATCCGCTCGACGTTGTCGATGCCCTCGACGACCTTGCCGAGGATCGCGTACAGAGGCGGCAGGTTCGCGTTCTTCGTCGTCACGATGAAGAACTGGCTGCCCGCGGTGCCCGCCTTCTCCCGCTGTGTCTTCGCCATCGCGACGACGCCGAGCGTGTACTTCGCACTCTTCGGAACGGGGTCGACCGTCGAGTAGCCGGGGCCGCTCGTGCCCGTGCCCGTCGGGTCTCCGCCCTGCACGACGAAGCCGGGGACGATGCGATGGAAGATCGTGTGGTCGAAGAAGTGCCGTTGCACGAGGCTCGCGAACGACGCGGTCGTCGCGGGCGACGTCCGGACGTCGAGCCGAATCGTGAACGTCCCGCAGTTCGTGAAGAAGTGGACGTCGTAGGTCTTCGACGCGTCGAGGCGCTTCGTCGGCTTCGGCGCGCTGCGCTTCTCGGGGTTCGGCGTCGTCGCGATCGCGACGCAGCCGTCGCCGTCGGTGGAACCGGGCGGGAGCTGGTTCGGGATCGTCTTCTTCCCGCCGCCGCAGCCTGCGACGGCGGCGACGAGCAGGATCAGCGGCAGCCGGCGACGGAACGCCATATGGACGTCACGTTCGCGACGTAGGTGAGGACGTCCTGCGACGGCGCGCCGCCCGCGGCCGCGACCGCGGTCGGGCCGGCGTTGTAGGCCGCGAGCGCCAGGTCGGCGGAATCGAACCGGTCGAGGAGCTCCCGCAGATAGCGCGCGCCCGCGAGCACGTTCGAGCGCGGCTCGTCCGGGTTCAGCGCGAGCGAGCGCGCCGTCGCAGGCATGAGCTGGAGGAGGCCGCGCGCCCCCGCCGCCGACTGCGCGTCCTCGCGAAGGCTCGACTCGACCCTTGCCACCGCGTAGAGGAGCGCAGGCGGGATGCCGGCGTCCGCCGCGGCCGAGTCGAACATGCCGCGGAGCCGCGGCGGGAACGGGCACGGCGCCGACCGCACAGCGGACGCGCGCGGCGTGGCCGCGGCGCTCGCGACCCCGGCGACGTCGGGGGCGCTCGGCAGCTTGATCACGAATGCGGCCGCCACGGCACCGACGATGCCGAGCAGCGCCAAGCGGCGATGAGTCGTGCCCTCCACGAGGGTCCGGATCCTAGCCCCGAATCGCGGCGACGGCGCGCTTCACGAGCGCCTGCGCGACCTCGACCTTGTACGCGTTCCGCGGCAGCGGGGTCGCCGCCTCGAACCCGTCGAGGAGCCACGGCACCGGAGCGACACCGGCGAGCGCGACGCGCGTCTCGCCGCCGCGGCGCACCGCGGCGACGCCGACGATCGGGAACGCCCACCGCTTCCGCTCCATCGCCTTGAGGTAGACGCTCGCGTCGCACGGCGGCACCTCGACCTCGAGGATCACCTCGCCGTCCTCGAGCGTCGTCGTGCGCCGGTCGTCCTCCGTCGGCAGCCGGTACAGGTCGGCGAGCGGCAGCTCGCGGCGGTTCGTGCGCAGCCGCGCGTCGAGGGCGAGAAGTGCGGCCGCGACGTCCGACGGGTGCGCCGAGGCGCAGTAGCCGTTCGCGAAGATCGCGTGCTCGCGGTGCTCGCCTTCGCGCGCGAAGCACTCGTCGCCATAGCCGTCTGCACCTCTGTGGAGGCGGCACGGCCAGCCAAGGCGCCAGTACCAGCAGCGGGTCGCCTGCAGCAGGTTCCCGCCGAGCGAGCCCATGTTGCGCAGCTGCGGGCTCGCGGCGAGGCGGCACGCCTCGCGCAGCGCGTCCGGGATCGTCGGATCGCACTCGAGCTCCGCGAGCGGCGCGCCGGCGCCGATGCGGCCGTCGGCGATCCCGCGCGGGACGACGCCGCGGATGTCGACGAGCTCGTCCGTGCGCAGGAGGCCGGCGCGCAGGAGCGGGACGACCTCGGTGCCGCCGTGGATCGGCGTCGCAGCGCCGATGTCCGTGCTAGACGCGCGCTGGAGCTGCATGCCGTTCCCTCGACTCGCGCAGCGCGCGGAGCATCTCCTCGCGCGTGATCGGCAGCTGCCGGACGTCGGCGCCCGTCGCATCGCGGATGGCATTCGCGATCGCGGCGGCGGTCGGGATGATCGGCGGCTCGCCGAGCCCCTTCGACCCGAGGTTCGTGAGCTGCGGGTCGGGCTCGTCGACGAGCTCGCTGACGATCTCGGGGACGTCGGCGATCGTCGGCAGCCTGTACGCGTCGAGCGTCGTCGTCAGCAGGCGGCCCGTGCGCGGATCGTGGAGGCGCTCCTCGGACAGCGTGTGGCCGATCCCCTGGATGATCCCGCCCTCGATCTGGCTCGACGCACCGAGCGGGTTGATCACGCGGCCGACGTCGTGCACGGCGTAGATCCGCTCGACCCACACCTCGCCGGTCTCCACGTCGACGGCGACCTCCGCCACCTGCACGCCGAACGTCAGCACCTGCATGCCCGTCGGGTTCGGCCCGCGCGCTCCCTTGCCGAGGATCTGCGCGTCCTCGAGCACGTCGACGACCTCGTGCACCGGCGCGTCCTTGGCGAGGCCGCGCTGCTCCGCGATCTCCTCGATCTGGCGGCGCGCGTCCGCGGCGGCCGCGCGCACGGCCGGTCCCATCGACGGCGTCGTCGACGAGCCGGCGCTGATCGCCGCGTACGGGCCGCGCGCGGAGTCGCCGAGCGACACGGTGACGTGCTCGAGCGGCACCCCGAGCTCCTCCGCCGCGATCTGGGCCATCGCCGTCTTCGTGCCGGTCCCGATGTCCTGCATCGCCGTCACGACCTGCGCGCGGCCGTCGGAGCCGACGCGGATCCACGCGTAGCTCGGCGGGCCGCCGCCGCCGTACCAGATCTGCGACGCCATGCCGACGCCGCGCTTCACCGTGTCCGTCGAGCGCGCGCGCACCTCGTGCCGGCGCTCCCAGTGCGGCTCGGCACGGCGGTAGCACTCGAGCAGGTTCTTCGCGCTGTAGTCGCCGCCCTCGGGCGCGTGCTCGGCGTAGTTGCGGCGGCGCAACTCGAGCGGGTCGACGTCGAGCTTCGCCGCGAGCTCGTCGAGCAGCGCCTCGAGGCCGAACGTCCCTTCGACGAACCCGGGCGCGCGGAACGCCTTCATCGGCGGCAGGTTGAGCTTCGCGCCGTACGTGGTCGTCTTCACGTTCGCGCACGCGTAGAGCATCTGCATCGGGCCCTCGGTGCCTGACGACCAGCCGCTCCAACCGACGGCGTTAACGAACTCGCCGCCGAGTGCCGTGATCGTGCCGTCGCTGCGAGCGCCGACGGTCAGGCGCTGGATCGTCGCGTTGCGGTTGCCGGCGGCGGTGTTCTCCTCGCGGCGTGTCAGCGCGCACTTGACCGGCCGCCGTGTCCGCTTCGCGAGCTCCGCGGCGATGAACGTGTAGTCGTCGGGGCCGTTCTTCGAGCCGAAGCCGCCGCCCATGTAGTGGCAGATCACGCGCACGTTGTCCTTCGGCAGGCCGAGCCCGTCGGAGACCGCGTCGCGGATCCCCCAGATGTACTGGGTCGAGATGTGCACGTCGACGCGGTCGTCGCCGGTCCACTCGACGACGGCCTGGTGTGTCTCCATCGAGTTGTGCAGTACGACCTGCGTGCGGTACTCCGCCTCGACGACGACGTCGGCCTCCGCGAGCCCGCGCTCGTAGTCGCCGCGCTCGCGGACGCGCGCTTCGCCGAGAAGCTCGCCGCGGCGCACCGCCTCGTCCGGGTCGAGGAGCGGCTCGAGGACGTCGAACCGGCAGTCGATCGCGCGCAGCGCCGCGCGCGCCTGCGCAAGCGAGTCGGCACAGACGGCCGCGATCGGCGCGCCCTGGTAGTTCGGCTCGGCGGTCAGCTGCTCGAGGTCGTCGGGGCCGATCGCCGCGTGCACGCCTGCCAGCGCGAGGGCCGGCGCGAGGTCGAGGTGCGTGACGCGCGCGCGCGGGTGCGGCGACCGCAGAACGGCGGTGTGGAGCATTCCGGGAAGTGCGAGGTCGGCGGTGTAGACCGCCTGGCCGGTCGCGCGCTCGAGGGCGTCCACGCGCGTGGCCGGGCGGCCGACGATGTCGCGCGCGCCGGCCGGCCACTGGTCGAGCGAGTCCTCTTCGACGACGAGCCACACCTCTTCGTAGCGGCCCTCGACCTCCTTCTCGGTGCGAATCAGTCTCGCCACGTTCTGACGGCCTCCTCGATCTTCGGGTACGCGCCGCAGCGGCAGAGGTTCCCCGCCATCGCATGGCGGATCTCCTCGGTCGAGGGCGCGGGGTTGGTCTCGACGAGCGCGACGGCGCTGACGATCTGGCCGGGTGTGCAGAACCCGCACTGGAGCGCGTCGTTGCGCACGAACGAGTCGATCATCCGGTGCTCGCGAAGGCCCTCGATCGTCGTCACGCTCGCGTTCTCGACCGAGTGGACGAGCGTGATGCACGACAGCACCGGCTCGCCGTCGACGAGCACCGTGCAGGCGCCGCAGTGCCCTTCGGCGCACGCGATCTTCGTTCCTGTGAGGGCGAGCTCGTCGCGGAGCGCCTCGGCGAGCGTCGTGCCGACGGCCGCGTGCACGTCGTACTGGTGGTCGTTGACGTTCAGCTTCACGCGGTCGTCGCCGCCTCGATGTGCGCGATGTGGACGAGACGGTGCGTGAGGCGGAGCGTCTGCCATGCCTCGACCTCCTCCTCGATGTCGGGCACGGTCAGCCACAGGTCGCGCGCCGCTTCCAGCAGCTCGCGGATCCCGTCGACGGCCTCGGCGTGCCCGTTCCGCTCGGCGCACGTGTTGATCGCGAGGCCGAGGACGCCGACGTGGTCGGGCTGGCGGCCCCAGAGGAGCGGCGTCGCCATCGAGAGGTACTGCTGGATCCGCGCGAGCTGGAGCGGCGTCGCGATCGTCTCGCTGCCCATCGGCGACGTCGGCTCCGGCAGATCCTTGCCGTCCGCGAGCGCGTTCGCGTTGCCGGCGAGCATCCCGCGGAGCTGGTCGTCGGAGTACCCGGCGCGGCGTGCGGTCTTCACCGCGATCAGGAGCGACGACGGCTGCTGCCCGTACGGGTAGTCGCTCGCGTAGAGCACCTGCTCGGGCGGCACCTGGCGGTAGAAGTCGAGCAGGTCGATCGGGCTCCACGTCGACGTGTCGAAGAAGACGCCCTTGCGTCCGGCCATCGCGCCCGCGAGCGCCGCCATGTCCGCGATCCCGGCGTGGGCGAGGATGAGCGAGGCCTCGGGATGGCGCTCGACGAGTGCGGCGAGGCCGTCGGCGATCGGCGGCAGACCGCGGCCGGCGTGGATCAGGATCGGCACGCGGCGCTCCGCCGCGAGCGCGAACACCGGCTCGAGCCGCTCGTCGGTCGACGTGAACTTCTGGGCGCGCGGATGCAGCTTGATGCCGCGCGCACCCGCGTCGAGACAGCGTGTCGCCTCCTCGATCGGCGACTCGTTCAGGTCGAGCCGCACGAAGGGGATCAGCCGGCCGTTCGACCGCCCCGCGTACGCGAGCGTGCGGTCGTTCGCGGCGCGGAACGCGGGGTGCCGGTCGGGCTCGTCGAGGCAGAACATGAATGCGCGCGAGATGCCGTAGTCGCGCATGATCTGCTCGAGCTGGTCGTAGTCGCCGACCATGCCGTCGATGTCGTGACCGAGGTGGAGATGCGCGTCGAAGACGTCGGCGCCGTCGGGCACGAGGCGCCCAAGCTCCCCCTTCCACTGCTCGACGAGCTCGAGCGCCCTGGCGCGCGCGTCCATCGGGCGAACCTTAGTTAAGGTCCGGCCCATGCCAGACGTCTTGATGTACGCAGACACCTTCCGGTCGCCGGAGATGCGGCACGAGGTGCCGCTCGGCGTCCCCGATCCGATCCTCTACGCCGAGAAGGACGGGACGAAGCACATCGTCACCCACTCGATGGAGGCGGCGCGCCTCGAGGAGCTCGGCCTGTTCGAGCTGATCCTCACCGACCAGCTGGGGCTCGACGACCTACTGCGCTCGGGGATCACGCCGTCGGAGATGCGCGCCGAGCTCGCGCTCCGCGGCGTGAAGGAGGTCGGCGTGACAAGCGCCGTCGTCCCCGAGAGCTTCCCGCTGTGGCTCGCCGACCACCTCCGCGCGAACGGCGTCGAGCTCACCGTCGACCGCGACTTCTTCGAGGACCGCCGACGGGCGAAGACCGGCGCGCAGCTCGCCGGGATGCGCCGCGCGCAGCGCGCGGCGGAGGCGGCGATGGACGCCGCGCGCGAGCTGCTGCGCACGAAGGTCCAGAACGGAGGCCTGACGGTCGAGGAGGTGAAGGCGGCGATGAACGTCGTCTTTGCCGAGCATTCGACGACCGCCGACGACTTCATCGTCGCTCCCGGGCCGCAGGGCGCCGTCGGCCACGACATGGGCTCGGGCCCGATCCAGCCCGGTGTGCCGGTGGTGATCGACATCTGGCCGCGCGACAACGAGTCCTTCGTCTTCTGCGACATGACGCGCACGTTCGTCGTCGGCGACGTGCCGGACGACGTCCGCGAGTGGCACCGCCTCTGCAAGGAGGCGCTCGACCGCGCGATCTCGGAGATCAAGCCGGGCGCGGACGGGAAGTCGATCTACGACGGCACCTGCGAGATCTTCGAGGCGGCGGGTGAGCCGACGCAGCGCACGAAGGAGCAGGGGAAGCCGCTGTCCGACGGCTTCTTCCACGGGCTCGGCCACGGCGTCGGGCTCGAGGTGCACGAGCAGCCGGGGCTCGGGATGATCTCCGACAAGCAGCTCGTCCCCGGCGACGTCGTCACCGTCGAGCCGGGCCTCTACCGCAAGGGCTACGGCGGCGTCCGGCTCGAGGACCTGATCCTCGTCACCGAGGACGGCGCCGAGAACCTGACCCAGTACCCGTACGACCTCGAGCCATGAGGGCGCCGCAGGACATCGACACGCTGCTCCTCGAGGAGCGGCGGTACGAGCCGCCCGCCGATTTCGCTGCGCAGGCGAACGCGCAGCCGGCTATCTACGACGAGGACTTCGACGCGTTCTGGACGCGCGAGGGCAACGAGCGCGTCGCGTGGTTCGAGCCGTGGACGAAGCTCTACGAGTGGGAGAGGCCGTACGCGAAGTGGTTCATCGGCGGGAAGCTCAACGTCGCGTGGAACTGCCTCGACAAGCACGTCGAGGCGGGGAACGGCGACCGCGTCGCCTACTACTGGGAGGGCGAGCCGGAGGGCGACCGCCGCGAGCTGACCTACGCGGACCTCCTGCGCGAGGTGACGACGCTCGCCAACGCACTACGAAGACTCGGCGTCGGCAAGGGCACGCCGGTCGGCATCTACATGGGGATGGTCCCGGAGGCGCCGATCGCGATGCTCGCGTGCGCCCGTCTCGGCGCGCCGCACACCGTCGTCTTCGGCGGCTTCTCCGCCGACTCGCTGTCCGGGCGCCTGCACGACATGGGGTGCGAGGTGCTGATCACGCAGGACGAGGCATGGCGGCGCGGCACGACGGTGCCGCTGAAGCGGACGGCGGACGAGGCCGTCGCGGCGTCCCCGTCGGTGAAGAGCGTCGTCGTCCTTCGGCGCACCGGCAGCGACGTGCCGATGACCGAGGGCCGCGACCACTGGTGGCACGACATCGCCACGGACGAGTCGGAGTGTCCGGCCGAGCCGATGGACCCGGAGGACCTCCTCTACCTGCTCTACACGAGCGGGACGACCGCGAAGCCGAAGGGGATCGCGCACACGACCGCCGGCTACCTCGTCGGCGTGGCCGCGACCCACTGGTACGTCTTCGACCTGAAGCCCGACCGCGACGTGTACTGGTGCGCCGCGGACGTCGGCTGGGTCACCGGCCACAGCTACATCGTCTACGGCCCGCTCTGCAACGGCGCGACGTCGGTGCTGTACGAAGGCACGCCCGACTTCCCCGACAAGGACCGCTGGTGGGACGTCGCCGAGCGTTACGGCGTGACCATCCTCTACACGGCGCCGACGGCGATCCGCTCGCACATGAAGTGGGGGCCGGAGCACGCGGCGAAGCACGACCTCTCCAAGCTGCGCCTGCTCGGGTCGGTCGGCGAGCCGATCAACCCGGAGGCATGGATCTGGTACCACGAGCACGTCGGCGGCGGGCGCTGCCCCGTCGTCGACACGTGGTGGCAGACGGAGACCGGGATGATCATGATCACTCCGCTCCCGGGTGTGACGACCACGAAGCCCGGCTCGGCGACGAAGCCGTTCCCCGGCGTCGACGCGGCGATCTACAACGAGATGGGCGACGAGGTCGGGCCGGGCGGCGGCGGCTACCTCGTGCTGCGCCGGCCGTGGCCGGCGATGCTGCGGGGCCTCTACAAGGAGCACGACCGCTACGTCGACACGTACTGGTCGAAGTACGGCGACGTCTACTTCGCCGGCGACGGCGCGCGCGTCGACGAGGACGGCGACTTCTGGCTGCTCGGCCGAGTCGACGACGTCATGAACGTGTCCGGCCACCGCATCTCGACGATCGAGGTCGAGTCCGCGCTCGTCGACCACCCCGAGGTCGCCGAGGCCGCCGTCGCGGCGCGGAACGACGCCACCACCGGGCAGGCGATCGTCGCCTTCGTGACGCTGAAAGGCGGGGCGGAGGGGACGCCCGAGAAGCTCGCCGAGCTGCGCGAGCACGTCTCCCGGAAGATCGGCCCGATCGCGAAGCCGGCGAACATCGTGTTCACGCCGGAGCTGCCGAAGACCCGCAGCGGCAAGATCATGCGCCGGCTCCTTCGCGACGTCGCCGAGAACCGCCCGCTCGGCGACACGACGACGCTCGCCGACCCGACGGTGGTGGACGAAATCCGCTCGCGCGGCCACGAAGAGCAGTCGAAGGAAGACTAGGTCGGGGTTTCCGCGGATGCCCGTTCGCCGCTGCGCGGCGACGGTGTCCGCATGTCCACCCTCGCACTCGACTTCACGATCACGCACGTCCCCGAGCAGACCTTCGCGTACGTCGTCCGCCGCGTCGCGCCCGACCAGATCGGCGAGTTCGTCGCCGGCGCGCTCGAGCGTGTCGGCCGCGCCGTCGGCCCCGCGATCCTCGGCCCGCCGATGTCGGTGTCCTCGGCCCCCGACGAGCAGGGCGGCCTCGTCCTCGAGGTCGGCTTCACCGTCGCGCCCGGCACGACCGCCGAGCCGCCGGTCGAGGTGCGCACGCTGCCCGCGTCCGTGGCGATCATCCACCGCCACGTCGGCCCGTACGAGGATCTCGGCGGCTCGTTCTACTCCGAGCTCTTCTCGCAGGCGCACGACCAGGGCTTCACGCCCGTGTCGGCGCCGCGCGAGCGGTACCTCGGCGAGGAGGACGGCGTGCCGGTCACAGAGATCGTCTGGCCGATCGCGTAGTCGTCCTCAGGGACGACGGCAGCGTCGTCGCCGAGAGCGACGCGAATCGCCCGCGCGGCCGATTCCGCGCATCGGTTGCGCACGCAATCTCTCCTTCGACATTTCGGGCGACGAAGACGAAGGAGATCGAGATGCTGCATGTTGAGATTCGTCGTGTGCCGGAGAGCGTGGTGCTCCCCGGCGACGACAACTGGGACGAGGCGCGCCTCGCGTGGAACCTCGCGGTCGACCAGCGGCCGGCGGCGGTCGCCGTGCCGACGACGGTCGACGAGGTGGTCGAGGTCGTGCGCTGGGCGCGCGAGATGAACCTGAAGGTGACGGGGCAGGGGACGGGCCACAACGCGTCCGCGCTCGGCAGCCTCGCCGACACCGTCCTCGTGAAGATGCACGAGCTGCGCGGCGTCGAGATCGACGCCGAGGCGCGGTCGGCACGCGCGATGGCGGGCACGATCTGGATCGAGATCGTCGAGGCGGCCGCCGAGCACGGGCTCGGCGCCCTCGCGGGCTCCTCGCCGGACGTCGGCGTCGTCGGCTACACGCTCGGCGGCGGCATCTCGTTCCTCGCGCGCAAGCACGGGCTCACCGCGAACCAGGTGACGGCGATCGAGGTCGTCACGGCGGACGGCGAGTGGCGCCGCGTCGACGCGGAGAACGAGCCCGACCTCTTCTGGGCGCTGCGCGGGGGCGGCGGCTCGTTCGGCATCGTCACCGCGGTCGAGATGAAGCTGCTCGAGATCGACTCGGTCTACGCCGGGCATCTCTGGTTCCCCGTCGAGCGCGCTGCCGAGATCCTGAAGGCCTGGCGCGCGTGGACGGACACGGTGCCGGAGGAGGTGACGAGCGTCGGGCGCATCCTGCAGCTCCCGCCGATCCCCGAGATCCCGGAGCCGGTGCGCGGCAAGTCGTTCGTGCTCGTGCAGGCCGTCTACGCCGGCGACGACGTCGCCGCGATGGACGCGCTCCTCGAGCCGCTGCGCGCGCTCGGGCCGGTCATGGACACGTTCCACGTCACGCCGATGACGGAGCTCTCCAAGCTGCACATGGACCCCGAGCATCCGGTGCCGGGTCACGGCGACGGCGGCATGCTCGAGGACGTCACCGACGCGACGATCGACAGGCTCGTCGAGGGCGTCGTCGGGAAGCCCGTCCTGGGGGCGGAGATCCGCCACCTCGGCGGCGCCGTCGCACGGCCCCGCCCGGAGCACGGCGCGGTGTCCGCGTTCGGCGCGCCGTTCATCATGTTCGCGGTCGGGATGGCCCCGACACCCGAGGTGGGCGCGGCGGTGCACGCGGCGGTGGACGCGCTGATGGATGCGCTCGAGCCGTGGCAGGCGGGCCACACGTACCTGAACTTCGCCGAGAGCCGGCGCGACCCGCGCACGCTCTGGACGGAGGCGGCGCACCGGCGGCTGAAGCGCATCAAGGACCAGTACGACCCGGAGAGGCTGATCGTCTCGAACCATCCTCTCTAGGCGGGGCTACCCTGCGGCGAGTGTTCACCGCACTCGCCGCAGCCCTCGTCCTCGCGGTCACGCCGCCGGCCAACGCGACGGTGCGGGTGCCGGTCGCGAACGTGTGGGAGGCGCCGAACGCCGGGCACCTGCCGCTCGACCCGCACGTGTGGCCGACGGCGGCGCTGACGGTCGCCGACCGACTGGCGCTCGTCGGGCACATGCCGACGCAGGTGCTCTACGGCGAGCGCGTGCGCGTGCTCGATCGGAGCGGTGGGTGGACGAGGATCGCGGTGCCGGACCAGCCGTCGCCGCTCGATCGGCGCGGGTACCCCGGCTGGGTGCGGTCGTGGCAGCTCGGCCCCGCGATCTCCGCGCCGCTCGTCGTCACGGCGAAGACCGCGCGGCTCGCGAACGGGACGGAGGTCGGGTTCGGGTCGCAGGTGCCGCGCGGCGCGCTCCCCGCGTCGGCGACGCGGCAGCTCCCGGTGACGCGCGCGGATCTCGTGCGCACGGCGGAGCAGTTCCTCGGGCTCCACTACCTGTGGGGCGGTCTGTCCCGGTGGGGCTACGACTGCTCCGGGCTGACATGGGCGGTGTACCGCGCGCACGGGATCACGATCCCGCGCGACGCCGACGCGCAGTTCGCCGCCGGGACGCCGGTGCCGCTCGCGAAGATGCTGCCGGGCGACCTGCTCTTCTACGAGCACCCCGTCGTGGGCCACGTCGCGATGTACGTCGGCGGCGGCAAGATGATCGAGGCGCCGAACTCGCGGAGCGAGGTGCGCATCGTCCCGGTGCGCACGTACGACTTCCGCGGCGTCCGCCGCTTCCTGTGAGGCTCGCGGCCGCGGGCGCCGCCGCGATCGTCGTCTTCGCGACGATCGGCCAGCTCTCACACCGCGGCGGCGTGTCGCCGGGCGGGTACGCGGCGGACGTCCTGCCCCTCCTCGCGTGCTGGCTCGCGCTCGCGTGGTGGACGAAGCGCTTCGTTCCGACGTGGCTCGGCGGCGTCACCCTCGGCGTCCTCGCGCGGATGGTCGTCCTCGGCCATTACCGGTGGAACGAGGCGGCGTTCTGGCTCGTCAGCCTCGTCTTCGTCGGCGCGCTCGCGGCGGCGATCCTGCGGATCGCTCGTCGCACTTCCGGTCCGTGGTCTGGCGACCGGACGCGGCTCGGGAGGACGCGCCCCTAAAGGAGCTTGCGGAAGGCCTCTTCGTCGTCGAACGGGCCGATGACGGCGCAGCGGAGGGCCTGCGAGCCGATCACGTCCTGCGCGACACGCTGCACGTCCTCGACGGTGACCGCGTCGAGGCCCGCGAGGATCTCCTCGGGCTCGGCGGCGGCGCCCTCGAGCACCTCGCGGCGGAGCCCGAACAGGATCAGCCCGTTCGGCGACTCCGTCTGCAGGACGAAGCGGCCCTTCGCGAGTGCGCGCGCCTTCTCCAGCTCCGCGGCGGGCACCGGCTCGTCGGCGAGCTTCTTGAACTCCGTGGCGATCACCTCGACCGCCTCCTCGGCGCGCTTCAGGTCGACGCCCGCCTGCGCGTACAGCGTCCCCGCGTCCGTGAACGAGTTGTTGAACGCGAACACGTAGTACGCGAGGCCGCGGCGCTCGCGCACCTCGAGGAAGAGCCGCGACGACATCCCCGTGCCGAGCACGGTGCCGAGCAGCTGCAGCGCGTAGCGGTCGGGATGCGAAAGGGGGTACGACGGGACACCGAGCGCGACGTTCGCCTGGTCGGAGTCCTTCCGGTGCACGCGCACCCGCGGCTCCGCGACGCGCTCGACGTCGGCCGGGGCGGGCGACCCGGGCGCCGTCCCGGAGAGATCGCCGAGCAACCCTTCGAGCATCGGCAGCAGGTCGTCGCCGACCGCGCCGGCGCACCCGACGACCATGCGCTCCGGCGTGTACCACGTGCCGATGTAGTCGAGGAACGTGTCGCGGCTCGCGTCGAGGATCGTCTGCTTCGTGCCGAGCGTCTCCCAGCCGAGCGGGTTCGCCCCGAACAGCAGCTCTTCGTACACCGAGCCGATGTAGTCGCGCGGCGTGTCGAAGTACATGTTCATCTCCTCGACGATCACGCCCTTCTCACGCTCGACCTCCTCGGAGTCGAACTTCGAGTTGCGGAGCATGTCGACGAGAACGTCGTACGCCTGGTCGCGCTGCTCGGCAGCGCAGCGGATGTAGTAGCCCGTGTACTCCTTCGACGTGAAGGCGTTGAACTCGCCGCCGATCGAGTCGACCTCCATCGCGATGTCGCGCGCCGTCGGCCGGCGCTGCGTCCCCTTGAAGAACATGTGCTCCGCGAAGTGCGCGATGCCGCGGTTCGACGCGTGCTCGTACCGCGAGCCCGCCGCGAGCATCACGTAGCACGCGACCGACTGCGCGTGGTCGAGCGGCGCCGTGAGGACGCGCAGCCCGTTCGACAGGGTGTGACGCTCGTACACGCTCATGCAGTAAGTCTCCTTCGCTGCTCGTCGGTCAACGGCACGGATCGGCCTTGCGAGTAGTCGTACCCGACGAGCACGCTCTTCGCCTCTGCGACGAGGCGCTCGCCGGCCCAGATCTCGTGTTCCAGGTCGAAGCTCTTGGTGCCGACGCGCGGGCAGCGCGAGCGCACCTCGACCTCCTCGCCTGCGCGCAGCTCCGCGCGGAAGTCGATCTCGACGCGCGCGAGGATCATCTCGCCGAGGCCGCCCATCAGCGCGATGCGCGCCTGCTCGAGGTAGGTCGAGTACACCGCGTTGTTGACGTGGCCCATCGCGTCGCAATCGCGGAAGCGGACGCGCTCACGGACGATCCAGCTCACGTGCGCCTCGCGATCAGCTCGTCCGGCGGCAGGTCGGCGAGCGAGTCGACGACCAGGTCGGCGGCGTCGCCGAGGCCGTAGTCCTTCGTCACCTCGTTCGGGATGCCGACGACGAAGATCCCCGCGGCCTTGGCCGCCTTCGCGCCGTTCGGCGAGTCCTCGAACGCGACGGCGTCGGCCGCGGCGACGCCGACCGCCTCCAGCGCCTCGAGGTACAGCGTCGGCGCCGGCTTCGCGCGATCGGGATCGTGGTCGGCGGTCAGGATCGCGTCCCAGCCGATCGCGCGCTCGAGGCGTTCGAGGTGCATGTCGATCCACCGCCGCGACGCGCTCGACACGATCGCGCGCTTCAACCCGTGCGCCGCCGCGTACTCGAGGTAGTCGCCGATGCCCGGCCGCAGCTCCTCCGCCTCGAGCAACGACAGCTCGTGCGCGTACCGCCGGTCGTTCCACTCGGTGCGGTCGAGCGGGCCGGCGAGCTCTTCGAGGTGACCCCAGATGTCCCAGCCGTCGACCGTGCCGACCATGAGCGCCCACTTCTCCGCAGGCAGCACGTGGCCGTGCTGCGCGTACAGCCACTCCCAGCCCGCACGCGACGCCGTCTCCGTGTCGAGGATCAGCCCGTCGAAGTCGAACAGGAACGCGCGGACGGGCACCGCGCGATGGTATAGACGCGTCTATGCCCGGCGCGACGAGAGAGGCCGTCTTCGACCAGCCAGCGTGGCTGCGGCTCGTGCCGACTGACCTGGAGCTCCCGCGCGACGCGACCGTCGTGCACACCGGCTGCGGCACGTCGTTCCACGCCGCGCAGACGGGCGGCCGCGCGATGCAGGCGCTCGAGGCGGTGCTCGACCCGCCGACGGACGCGGACATCATGGTGTGCGTCTCGCACGAGGGCGAGACGGCGCTGACGATGGAGGCAGAGCGTGCGTTCGGCGGCGACGTCTGGCTCGTCACGGGGAAAGCCGACTCACCGCTCGCCGAGACTGCCGACGAGGTGATCGTGTGCACGCCCGTCGTCGAGACGTCGTGGTGCCACACGGCGAGCTACACGTGCGCGGTCGCGGCGATCGAGGCGCTGCACGGCGGTGACATCTCGGAGCTGCCGGACAGGGTCGAGCGTGCGCTCGAGCAGCCGGTCGAGCCGTTCGAGGAGGAGCGTGTCGTGATCGTCGGCGCGGGCGCCGCCTGGCCGACGGCGCAGGAGGCGGCGCTCAAGCTGCGCGAGGGCGCCTGGGTCGACGCGGTCGCGTACGAGACCGAGCAGCTCCTGCACGGGTACCTCGCGGCGTTCGAGCCTGCGACCCGCGCGTTCGTCCTCGAGGGCGAGGGCCGAGCCGCCGAGCGCTCGGCCGAGGCCGCGGCGGCGCTCGAGACGCTCGGGTGCACGGTGACGCTCCTGCCGACGGAGCATCCGGTGGTCGACATCGTCCCCTTCCATCTGCTGACGCTCGCCGTCGCGGAGGCGCGGGGGATCGACCCCGACCCGATCCGGCGCACGCCGGGGTCGCCCTGGGCGGCCGCCGCCGGCTCCGCGTATCCGCACGCCTGATTCCGTCGTTCAGGAGGCATGAAGGGGGTCGTCGCGGCAGTTCTCACCGTGGTCGCGTGTGCGTCGTCGGCGTCGGGCGCGTCGGCGGCGACCGTGAAGCGGCCGACGTACACGTCGCGCGAGGAGACCGTCTCGTCGCCGTACGTCGTCGTGCACTACACGCGGACGGGGCCGGATCATCCGCGCTTCATGAAGGACGACGACCACAACGGCGTCCCGAACTACATCCAGAAGCTCGCCGCCGCCGCGAACAAGGCATGGCTCTGGTACGCGCACAACGGCTTCAAGGCGCCGCTCCCCGACAAGGCGGGACCGGACTCGAAGCTCGACATCTACGTGAAGGCGCTGCCGCAGGGCGAGTACGGCGTCACCTATCCCGCGACGGTCGGGGAAGGCGGCACGTTCCTCGTCATCGACAACCAGCTCGACGAGGCGCACCTCGCGCAGCACGGGAGCCTGCAGCAGACGGTCGCGCACGAGCTGTTCCACGCGTTCCAGCTGTCGTACGTCCCGGACGGGAACATCCCGGCATGGGCCGCGGAGGGGAGCGCGACCGCGATGCAGACGTACGTCTACCCGCAGATCGCCGACGCCGCGACGTTCGAGTACCTCGATGCATGGCTGATGCAGCCGTGGCGCTCCCTCGAGGACCAGGCGCAGGGCTGCGTCCACTGCTACGGCGGTGCGCTCTTCTGGCGCTTCGTGTTCCACCTCGGCGACCACGTGATGAGCGACTACTTCGGCCGCCTCTACGGCTACGAGCATGCGAACCGTCGGATCCTCGACGGGCTGCAGCCGCTCGACGAGGTGCTGCAGAAGGACGTCGAGGGCGGAAGCCTCTACTCCGTGTTCACGCGGTTCGCGTACGACGTGTACCGCTCGAACTACCGCCCGGCCGCGGCGTACAGCCTGACGGCGAGTCCGTCCATCCGGACGACGCAGGTGCGCGTCGTGCGCGGGCTCTCCACGCACTACGTGCCGATCGCCGTGCCGACGGGCGCGCGCCGGATCGGCGTCGGGATCGGCGCCGCGGGCGGCCCGAACCCGGAGGTGAAGCTCGTCGTCGGCGGGCCGAAGGGCCGCGTCGTCGAGGGCGTCCTGCGCGACCACGGCCACCTGCAGTACTTCATGACGCGTTTCCGCACCGCGAGGGAGCGCAGCAACGTCGTGCTGATCATCACCTCCGGCCGCGAGGTGGGGACGGCCTACCGGATCGCGTATCAGGCGATGTGACGAAGCGCGTCGAGGAGTGCGTCGACCTCGGCGGCGGTGTTGTAGTGCACGATGCCGACGCGGACGGCGCCCTCCTCGAGGCCGAGCCGCTTCATGATCTCGACGGCGTAGTAGTTGCCGTGCCACACGGCGAAGCCGCGTTCGCCGAGCCGCGTCGCCGCCTCCTGCGCGCCGACGGCGCCGTGCGTGATCGCAAAGGTCGGCACTCGCCCGTCCATCGAGGGAATGCCGTGCAGCGTCCAGTCGTCGGGGAGCCCGTCGAGGAACCGCTGCCCGAGCTCGCGCTCGTGCTCGAGCACGAAGTCCCAGCCGACGTCTTCGAGGTACTCGACGGCGGCGACGAAGCCGGCGAGCAGCTCGTGCGCGAGCGTCCCCGTCTCGTACCGGTGGCCGACGGGGAACGGGTCGGCCGGCCGAACCTTGTACGGGCGCCACGCCTCGAGCAGCTCGTGGCGGCCGAACGCGAGCCCGAGATGGGGCCCGTAGAACTTGTACGGCGAGCACACGAGGACGTCCGCGCCCGCGGCCTGCACGTCGATCGGGCCGTGCGGGCCGTAGTGCACGGCGTCGACCCACGCGAGCGCGCCCGCGTCGTGTGCGGCCGCTGCGATCTCCGCGACCGGCGTGACGGTGCCGACGGAGTTCGCAGCCCACGGGAACGCGACGACGCGCGTCCGCTCTCCGATCAGCGAGCGTAGGTGATCGACGTCGAGACGGCATTCGTCGTCGACGCGCGCGAACTGCACCGTCATGTTCTTGTCGTGCGCGATCTCGAGCCACGGCGAGACGTTGCCGTCGTGGTCGAGCTGCGTGCAGACGATCTCGTCGCCTTCGCGCCAGTCGCGCGACGCCGCACGCGAGAGCGCGAAGTTGAGCGTCGTCATGTTCGCGCCGAAGGCGACCTCGTCGACGGTCGCGTTGAGGAAGTCCGCCGCGACCGCGTGCGCATTGGTCACGAGCGCGTCCGAGAGGCGCGACGTCTCGAAGGGGCCGCCGAGGTTGGCGTTCGCGTCGCGCAGATAGCCGGCGATCGCGTCGATCACGGAGTCCGGAACCTGCGTGCCGCCGGGGCCGTCGAAGAACGCGAGGTCGCGCTGCAGCGCCGTGAAGCGCGCGCGCACCGCGTCGACCGTCGTCAGGACACGTGCCACTCGTACTCCGGCTTGACGTTGAGGGACGCGCCGACGAAGCAGTCGCGCTCGGCCTTCGCGATCAGGTCGTCCGCCTCGTTCGTGCGCGGCTCGAGCTGCGCGTCGATGCGGACGGCGATCGAGGCGAAGCGGTAGCGGCCGTCGTCCCCGGTCTTCGTGATCGTGCCCTGAGCGGACCCGGATGCGGCGACCGAGTGGCCGCCGCGACGCGCGTGGTAGACGAAGCTGTCGATCGAGCAGCGCACGAGCGCCGCGAGCAACAGGTGGTCGGCCGACCACCCCTCGGGCGGCACGAACTGGCCGCCGCCGGGGATCGTCATGCGCCCCGCGCCGTCGAGCTCGACGGCGTACTCGAACGTCTTCGCGGTCACTGCCATCCGGGGAACGGTATCCGTCCGGTCCCGGTCCTAGGGTTCGGACCGATGAGGCTGAGGCGACTCTCCGAGGCCGAGTGCTATGCCCGTTGCTACGGCGGGCACGGCGACGAGCGTGTGAGCCTCGTGCGGGTCGGGCCGCGCCGCGTCACGTCCGCGACGGGCTCCGGCGAGCGGCTGCGCGAGCTCTTCGAGGAGCGCCTCGACCGGCGCGGGCCGGAGGCGGAGGCGGCGTGACGCGCGCGTGCCGCACCTGGACCGCGCGCCGCACGCCGAAGGTCAACGCCGCGCGTCGTCCGGCGCCGCCGCTTCCGAGCTCGTGGGTCTGCACCGCCACCTGGACGCAGCGCGTGCCACGCTGTAAGCCGCGTGGCCGCCGCACCGACTCCTAGCGCCGTCCCCGACGTCCTCGCGGAGCACCTCGCGTGCGTCTTCTGCGGGATCAACCCCGGCCGTGTCTCGGCCGCCGCGGCCGCGCACTTCGCGAACCCGCGCAACGACTTCTGGCGCCTCCTGCACGACGCCGGGTTCACGCCGCGGCTCTACGACCCGCACGAGCAGTTCGCGCTGCTCGAGCTGGGCTACGGCGTCACGAACGCCGCCTACCGGACGACGCCGGGCTCGGGCGACCTCCGTCGCGGCGACTTCGACCGCGACGCGTTCGAGGAGCGCGTCCGCGCGTTCCAGCCGCGCGCGCTCGCGTTCGTCGGCAAGGAGGCCTACCGCGGCCTCTTCGGCGAGCGGCCGGAGCTCGGCCCGCAGATCCGCGTCGTCGGCGCCACCGGCCTCTTCGTCCTCCCGTCGACGTCACCGGCGAACGCCGCCGTGCCGTACGCGGAGCGGCTGGGGTGGTTCGCGGAGCTGAGGACGTGGATCGAGCCGGTGCAGCGCGAAGCCGTGCGCGCGCTCGTCGTCGACCGCGACGACCGCATACTGCTCGTGCAGTTCCGGCGGCCGGTCGGAGACGAGGCATGGTGGGGATCGCCGGGCGGGGGAATCGACGCCGGCGAGACGCACGCGGAGGCGCTGCGGCGCGAGCTCCGCGAGGAGGTCGGCCTCCACGACTTCGAGATCGGGCCGCTCCTCTTCGAGCACGACGGCCGGTTCGCTTGGGGCGGCGCGCTCTACGACCAGCGCAACACGACGTACCTGGTGCGCGTGGCCGAGCACGAGCCGGTCGCCACGATCGACCTCGAGCCGGAGGGCGTCGCCGACGTCCGCTGGTGGTCGCTCGACGAGCTGGCGTCGTCGGGTGAGCAGTTCGCGCCGGCGGATCTGGCGGAGCGCGTGCGTACGCTGCTCACGTGACCGCGATCTTCGTGACGATCCACCTGCTGGCGGCCGGCATCTGGTTCGGCGGGTCGACGGCGCTCGTCTTCGTCGGCGTTCCGGCGATCCGCACGCTCGACGGCGAGCCGCGCGGCCGCGCGATGAAGCAACTCGGCGTCCTGTGGCGCCCGCTCGGCTACGGCTCGCTCGTGGTCGCCGCTGCGACGGGCGCCGTGCTCGCCGGCCGCGACTGGCAGAGCACGACGAGCTTCGAGGCGGTGCTCGCGGTGAAGGCGGTCGTGTTCGTCGCGCTCCTCGTCGTCTCGTACCTGCACAACTTCGTCTACGGACCGCGTGTGCAGGCAGAGGTGCGCGCCGGCGGGCCGCAGCCGACGCGACCGACGCTCGTCGTCATCGGCTGGGTCAGCTACTCGCTGACGATGACGCTGCCGATCCTCGGTGTCGTGCTGCAGCGGCTCGCTCAGTAGAGCGAGAGCCGCGACGATCAGCCGGCGGCCATCAGCGTGAACAGCCGCCGACGCTCGACGACCCGCCCGTCGGCGTCGTAGGCGACGATCGATCGCCCGTACGTCGAGTCGAGCGCGATCGCCCAGAACCGGAACCGCGTGACGAGCTGCTTCGGCGGCTGAACGGTGTCGGCGGCGAATCCCCGCCCGCGTGGGTCGTAGATGACGACGCGGCGCACGTCCGGCCGAGCGTCGCCGTACCAGATCTCGCCGTCGCCCTTGCGGTAGTTGATCGCGACCGTCGCCGGACCATGCACTCCGGGGGAGGCGATCTGCGCGGCGGACGGGCGGAAGAACGGCCCGCCGTACCACGCCGTCAGTTCCTCGGCGTGCGGCCCGCCGCCGTAGAGCAGCAGCGCGAAGAACCGGCCCGTGCCGTCGATCACCGACATGCGGAGCGTGTACGGCCTGCCGTGCAGCAGGACGGTCCGCTCGGCCGTCGGCTGCCCCATGCTCGTGCCGAACTTCCAGGTGTTCGTCGCCGACAGCGCCGCCGCCGCGAGCACGGCTGCCACCGCGACGACGACGATCAGCACGATCGGCTGGCTCCGCCGCGCGCGCCGGCGGACGTCGAGCCAGTCCCCCGTGTCGTCGACGTCTGCAAGCGGGAAGAACCGTTCCGCGAGCGGGTCGATCATCACGAAGCGGCCTCCTCCGGTTGCAGTTCGACGAGCAGCGCGTCGCGCGCCTGCGCGAGCGTGGCCGCGACCGTCCCTTCGGAGATCTCGAGCGCCGCGGCGATCTCGGCATACGAGCAGTCGGCGAAGAAGCGCAGGAAGAGGACGAGCCGGCGCTGCGGCGGCAGCGAGCGGATCGCGCGGTCGAGCGCCGGGTCGCGCTCCGGATCGAGGATCGACAGGTCGGCCGGCAGCTCCGTCGTCGCCGTGCGTGCGCGCTCCCGGAGCGCGAGCCGGTAGGCGATTCGCCAGACCCAGGCGGCGATCGACGCCTCGTCGCGCAGTTTCGCGCGCTCGCGGAGCGCGACCGCGAACGCCTCCTGGACGACGTCGTGCGCGGCGTCGCGCGAGCCGCACACCGGCGCCAGGGCGTTCCGGAACCCGAGGTAGCGGTCGCGGTAGAGCTGCTCGAGCGGGCCCATCCGGTCTAGAGAGCCTCCCGCGCCGCGATTCCTTTAGCGGGAGTTCCGCTCCCGCCGCTCGGCGAGCGCCGCCCGCCGCCACCGCGCGTAGAGCACGAGCGCGACGCCGAAGACCAGGAAACCGACCCACCCGACGATGGGCACGTGCGTCGCGTTGCCGACGCCGGTCACGACGGCAGCGACCGCGAGGACGGCGATCAGCTGCCAGCGGTAACGGTCGGCCATACTGGCGGCCAGTATGGCCATCGTGATCGACCCGCGCTTTCGCGGGCCCGAGGGATCGGGGAACGGCGGCTATTCGGCGGGGCTGTTCGCGCTCGCGCACGGCGGCGAGTGCGTCGAGGTGACGCTCCGTCTCCCGCCGCCGCTCGGGACGCCGCTCGAGCTCTCTGAGGGTCGGATCCTCGCCGGCGACGACCTCGTCGCCGAGGTGCGCGACGCGGAGCTCGGCGTCTCTCCGCCGGATCCCGTGTCCTTCGGCGACGCCGAGGCAGCGCAGGAGCAGGACCTCGGCTCGCCGTTCCCGCAGTGCTTCGTCTGCGGCCACGCCCGCGGCGACGACGCGCTGCACATCCACGCGGGCGAGGTCGAAGGCCGGCCCGTGGTCGCGGCGCCGTGGGTCGTCGCCGAGGACACGGTCGGGCCGGAGTTCGTCTGGGCGGCGCTCGACTGCCCCGGCGCGTACGCGACCGGGGTTCCCGGCCGCGGCACCGTCGTCCTCGGTCAGCTGACGGCGCAGGTCGAGCGCGTTCCCGCCGCAGGCGAACGCTGCGTCGTCGTCGGCCGCGGCCTCGGGAGCGACGGGCGCAAGCACGGCGCGGTGACGGCGCTCTTCACCGAGTCAGGCGAGCTGCTCGGTCTCGCGCGCGCCCTGTGGATCGAGCCGCGCGCCTGAGTCCGGATCGAAGAAGTGCACCCGTGACGTGTCGACGGCGAGCCGGAGCGGCTCGCCGATCGCCGCGGTCGCGTTCTCGGGGAGCGCGGCCGTGAAGAGCGCACGCTCGTCGGTCGCGAGCAGCACGCCGCGCTCGCCGTCGTCGCTTGCCGCGCGCACTGCCTCGGCGTCGACGGCCGGTGCGTCGATCGGGAAGATCGCGTGCGTGGCCGAGCCGAGCTCCTCGACGACGGCGGGAGCGACGCGGAACGGTCCGTCGGGCGCCTCCGAGAGGTCTTGCGGCCGGATGCCGAGGATCACGCGCCTCGGCAGGTGTGCGGTCGGAACCGCGAGCCGGATCCCCGCGAACGCCACTCCGCCGTCGACGACGTCCGCCTCGACGAGGTTCATCGGCGGCGAGCCGATGAACGCCGCGACGAACAGATTGGCAGGCGTGCGGTAGAGGGTCTGGGGCGCGGCGACCTGCTGGATGTGGCCGTCGCGCATCACCGCCACCCGCTGGCCGAGCGTCATCGCCTCGACCTGGTCATGCGTCACGTACACCGTCGTGACGCCGAGCTCGCTGTGCAGGCGCGCGAGCTGCGCGCGCATGTCGACGCGGAGCTTCGCGTCGAGGTTCGAGAGCGGCTCGTCCATCAGGAACGCCGCCGGCTCGCGCACGATCGCGCGCCCCATCGCGACGCGCTGCCGCTGCCCGCCGGACAGCGCCGACGGACGCCGCTGCAGGAGATCCGCGAGCCCGAGCATCTCGGCGACCTCGTGCACGCGCCGGTTGATCTCCGCCTTCGGCGTCCCGCGGACGCGCAGCCCGTAGGCGAGGTTCTTCTCGACCGTGTAGTGCGGGTAGAGCGCGTAGTTCTGGAAGACCATCGCGACGTCGCGGTCGCGCGGCGACAGGTTCGTCACCTCGCGCTCGCCGATCGAGATGTGGCCGCCCGAGACCTCTTCGAGCCCGGCGATCATCCGGAGCAGCGTCGACTTTCCGCACCCCGACGGGCCCACGAGGACGAGGAACTCGCCGCTCCCCACGCGGAGGTCGACCTCGTCGACCGCCCGGACGCCGCCCGGGAACTCCTTGGTCACCTTGTCGAGCGTGATCTCGGCCATCGACTTGACGGCGATCATACGGAGATGCGACCATCCTGTAAACGTTCTCTCGAAACGTTTTCAGAAATCCTTTGCAGCAGCCGCTCCACGACGCCCCGCCCACCCTCGCCACCGTCGCGCGCCTTGCGAACGTCTCCGTCGCGTCGGCGTCGCGCGTCCTCAACGGGATCAAGACGAACCCCGAGACCCTGCGGCGCGTCACCGAGGCCGCCGAGGCCGTCGGCTACGTCCCGAACGCGGCCGCGCGGAGCCTCCGCTCGCGGCGCACCGGCCAGATCGCGTTCGCGATGCCCGACGTCGCAAACCCCGTCTACACGTCGATGGTGGGCTCGATCGGCCAGATCGTCCGGGCGAGCGGCAGCCGGCTGATCCTCCATTCGACCGACGCCGACCGCGCCGACGAGCTCTCGTTCCTCGCCGACCTGAAGCAGCGCTACGTGGACGGCCTGATCCTCTGCTCGCTCGAGTTCACCGAGGCGCACGCCCTCGCGGTCGCGGCGGCGCCCATCCCGGTCGCGGTGATCGGGAACCCGCCGCCCGGGGCGAGGATCGACACCGTCCGCGCGAACTCGCGCGCCGGCGCCGCGGACGCAGTCCGCCACCTGCACGGGCTTGGCCGCGGGCGCATCGGCTTCGTCAACGGGCCGGAGCACACGGCGCCGGGCTCCTCGCGCCGGAGCGGCTACCTCGACGGCCTCCGCGCGTGCGGCCTCGGCCGCGACGACGCGCTCGTCGAGGTCGCGACCGACTTCACGATCGACGCGGGCCGGTTCGCGGCCGAGCGGCTGCTCGAGCGGACGACGCCCGACGCGCTCTTCTGCGCGAACGACCTGCTCGCCATCGGCGCGCTCGCGGCGCTGCGTGCACGGGCGCTCCGGGTGCCGGAGGACGTTGCCGTCGTCGGCATGGACGACACGAACCTCGCGGCGGTCACTTCGCCGCCGCTCACGTCCGTCGACCTCGGCTCGGCCCAGCGCGCACGCATGGCGGCCGAGCTGCTGCTCGCGCGCATCGAGCGCCCGACGCGGCGCCCGCGGACGCTCGAGGTGACGCCGAAGCTCGTCGTGCGCGAGTCCTGCGGGGCGGCAGCGTGACGGCCGTCCCCGAGCCCCGCCGCGTGATCCGGCTCACGCGGCGGCCGCGCGGCCCGCGCGGCCGCGCCGGCGTCGACCTCTCGGGCCGCGAGTCGCTCCTGCTCCTCATCCCGGCGATGCTCCCGATCGTCATCCTCAGCGTCGCGCCGCTCGTCCGCGGGATCTACCTCGGCTTCACCAACTCGCAGGCGGGCTTCGGCTTCAAGACGCACTGGATCGGGCTCGCGAACTTCCACACCGCGATCCACGACTCGCTGTTCGTGAACTCGTTCAAGATCGGCGCGATCTGGGCGGGGTCGGTGACCTTCATCCAGTTCTGCCTCGCCCTTGGCCTCGCGCTGCTCCTGAGCCAGCCGCTCCGCTTCCGCTGGCTCGCGCGGTCGCTCGCGCTGATCCCTTGGGCGATGCCGCCGGTCGTCGTCGGGATCATGTGGAAGCTCGTGTTCCAGCCGCAGGCGGGCGTCCTGAACGAGCTCCTCTACCGCGCGCACCTGCCGGGCTCGAACATCGACTGGCTGTCGGACTTCAAGTGGGCGCTGCCGGCGGTGATCCTCGTCGGCGTCTGGGCCGGCATGCCGCAGACGACGGTCGCGCTGCTCGCCGGCGTGCAGTCCATCGCGGACGAGCTGCACGAGGCGGCGGCCGTCGACGGCGCCGGCGCGCTCCGCCGCTTCTGGACGATCACGCTGCCGCAGCTGCGGCCGGTGATCGTTGCGATCACGACGCTCGACCTGATCTGGAACTTCAACTCTTTCGGCCTCGCGTACGTGCTGACCCAGGGCGGTCCCGGCCACGCGACGGAGCTGCCGATGCTGTTCGGCTACAACGAGGCGTTCAAGTACGGGATGTTCGGCTACGCGGCCGCGCTCGGCGACCTGATGGTGCTCGTCATCTCGATCGTGCTCATGTTCTGGCTCTGGGGCCGCCTGAGGGAGGCGCGCTGATGGTGTCGTCCCGCCCCAGGACCGCGCGCACGTTCCAGTACACCGCGCTGGTCGTCTACATGCTCTTCCTCGCGTTCCCGCTGCTCTGGCTCCTCTCGGTGTCGTTCAAGGGCCCGCGCGAGCTCGTCGAGCTGCACCCGAACCTCGTGCCGCACCAGTGGACGATCCAGAACTTCCACGACGCGCTCCACGGCGAGATCGGCATCGGCGGGGTGACGCTGCTGCACGCTGCGTGGAACTCGACGAAGGTGTCGTTCCTGACGGCGCTCCTGACGACGTTCGTCGGGCTGCCGGCCGCGTACGTGCTTGCGCGCGCGAAAGGGCTGGTGTCGCGGCTCGGGCTCGCGTGGATCCTGCTCAGCCAGATGTTCCCCCTGATCCTGATCATCATCCCGCTCTTCCTGCTGCTGAGGACGCTGCACCTCACCGACTCGCACACCGGCCTCGTCCTCGTCTACATGGTGTGGACGCTGCCGTTCATCCTCTGGATGCTGCAGAGCTACGTCCGCGGCATCCCGCGCGACCTCGAAGAGGCCGCGATGGTCGACGGAGCCTCGCGGTTCACCGTCCTCCGAACCGTGATCGCGCCGCTGCTCGCGCCCGGCGTCGTCGTCACGGCGCTGTTCGCGTTCATCACGGCGTGGAACGAGTTCTTCCTCGCTCTCGTGCTGCTCCAGACGCCGGGGCTCACGACGTTGCCGCTTCTGCTGGCACGATTCGTCGGCGTCGAAGGTGTCGTCCGGCTCGGCCCCCTCGCAGCGAGCGCGCTGCTCGCAACGCTTCCGAGCCTCCTGCTGTTCACGGTCATCCAGCGCTGGCTCACACGCGGCCTCCTGTCAGGGGCGGTCAAGGGCTAGTGCAACGTCAACGGAAAGGCGGTTCGATGAGAAAGTCCCTCGGCCTCTGCACGGCGATCGTGCTGGCCCTCGCGCTCGTCGCGGGGTCGGCACAGGCCGGCAAGGCGTCCTCGAAGGTCACGAACATCACCCTCGCCACGTACGTGTGGCAGCCCACGACGGTCGCGGCGATGAACAACATCGTCTCGTCGTTCAACAAGACGCATCCGAAGATCCACGTCAGCATCGTTCCGGTCGACGTCAACTCGGTGCACGACAAGCTCCTGACGAGCTTCGTCGGCGGCACCTCGGCCGACGTCGTCCACGACGAGGCTGCGGACATCGCCGGCTTCACCCAGCAGGGCTACCTGGCGAACCTCACGCCGCTGATCCCGAAGTCGCTGAAGAACGAGATCCCGAAGTCCGTCTGGGACGTCACGAACTTCGGCCACAAGATCACCGGCGTGCCGATCATGCTCCAGACCTACAACGTCTTCGCCAACATGAGCATCCTCAAGTCGGCCGGCATCAAGGCGCCGACGGTGAAGAGCCCGTGGACGTGGGCGCAGTTCCAGTCGGCGGCGAAGAAGCTGACGACGAACGGCAACTACGGTGTCTGCTGGGGCCTCCGCTCACCGACTGCGACGATCCAGACGCTGTCGCTGAACTGGGGCGCGCAGTGGAACTACCTGCAGAAGGGCCGCTGGGTCCTGAACGTGGGCCAGCCGGAGCAGACGATCCTGCAGATCATGCACAACATGATCTACGGGGCGAAGACGGTCGATCCGGCCGGCGTCGGCCTCTCCGGGTCGGCGGTGCTCCCGGCGTTCTTCGCGGGCAAGTGCGCGATGACGGTGCAGGGCAACTACAACGCGCAGGGGATGATCGAGCAGGCCCCGAAGGGCTTCAACTGGGCGATGTTCCCGCCGCTCAAGGGCAAGACGCAGGACCAGGCGGCGGATCCGCAGACGCTGTCGATCTCGGCGCAGAGCCAGCACAAGGCCGAGGCGATGACGTTCATCGCGTACGCGCTGAATGCGCAGAACATGGCGAAGCTGTCCGCGGGCGACTGGCTGATCCCGGCCGCGCCGTCGGCGGCGAAGATCGTCGTGCGCTCGACGAAGCACTACGGCAGCTGGAAGAACGCGGTCTCGGCCGTGCCGCATTTCAAGAAGGCGAACTGGGTCACCCTCGGGCCGTACGCCCGGTGGAAGGCCGAGGTTGCGACGCCGCTCTTCCGGCAGTACCTCGCGAACCAGATCGACCTGCCGACGCTGTCGCAGAAGCTGACCGACGGCTGGAATCAGATCCGCGGGTAGAGAAACGGCGCTCCGGGCCGGCCTCGCGGCCGGCCCGGTCTGCGTCACCGAAGAAGAGAAGGGAGCTCCAGTGAACGGGAACGAGCTGGCGGAGCGCGCGGTCGGTGCGCTCGCGGGCGCGGCCGTCGGTGACGCGCTCGGCGGCGCGACCGAGGGCTGGGAGTCGCGCGAGATCTTCGCGCACCAGCGCGGGTGGGTGGAAGGCGTGATCCGG
This sequence comes from Gaiellaceae bacterium, assembly GCA_036518135.1. Taxonomy (GTDB): domain Bacteria; phylum Actinomycetota; class Thermoleophilia; order Gaiellales; family Gaiellaceae; genus PALSA-600. The sequence goes on from DATDNT010000053.1 coordinate 60,067, forward strand.
TCGATCCGCCACCAGCGCAACATGCTGAAGCCGTTCTCGCCGTTCTGGAAGGGCGACGGCCACGTCACGGACGACACGCTGATGACGCACGTGCTCGTGCGCGCGTACGCGCAGAAGCGCGACCATCTCGACGCGTACGACATCGAGCGCTACGTCGTCCCCGCGATCGTCGACGAGGCGACGTGGATTCCCGAGCTCGACCGCGAGGACCTGCTGTATCACCGGCTGTTCCTCGCGGAGAAGTGGCTCGTGCTGAAGCTTCGCTACGGCCATGCCGACCCGCGTGATGCGGGCGTCGGCAACATCGTCAACTGCGGCGCCGCGATGTACATCGCGCCGGTCGGCATCGCGAACGCGGGCGGCCCCGACGCAGCGTACGTCGAGGCGATCGACCTCACCGGCGCGCACCAGTCGAGCTACGGCCGCGAAGCCGCCGGCGTGCTCGCGGCTGCGCTCGCCGAGGCGCTGCAGCCGAACGCGACGGTCGACTCGGTCGTAGCGACCGCGCTCCGGCTCGCGAAGGACGCGACCCGCGACGCGATCGAGTCGGTGTGCGATGCGGCGTCGCGTCTCGACGGCTGGCGCGACGACGGCCTTGCCGTGCTGCGCGAGGCGTTCGCGCGGTTCGACTCCGTCGGCGACCACTACGCGCAGCCGGCGCAGAACGCGCGCATCCCGAGCCGGCTGCACGCGATCGAAGAGGTGCCCATCGCCCTCGGCCTCCTCGTGGCGAGCGGCGGCGACTACTCGGAGACGATGCTGGGGGGTGTCAACTACGGCCGCGACTCCGACTCGATCGCGTCGATGGGCGGCGCGCTCGCGGCGGCGCTCGGGTCGCCGGTGCCGCGCGAGTGGATCGACGAGGTCGCCGAGGCGTCGAAGCTCGACCTCGAGAAGCCGGGCCGCACGATGGCCGCCGTCGCCGAGGAGATCTTCGCGAAGGACCGCGCGCGGCTCGAGGAGCGCGCGCGCGTGTTCGCGGCCTCCGAGGCGCCTGCGTGAGGGTCACCTGGATTCAACCGGAGGATCTCGTCGGGCACGAGCTGCGACAGGCGCGCGAGGAGGGGAAGGACGTCGACGCGATCGAGGCGCGGTGGCTCGACGCCGGCGGACGGCCCGCGCCCGCGCGCGGCGCCTCGCCGGAGCCCGCGCCGCCGGACCTCGTCCGCCTCGCGGAGGAGCTCCTCGACGAGCTCGACGCGCTCCCGCGACCGCGCGCGGCGGAGGAGCCCGACGAGCTCGACGCGATCCTCGCCGCGGCGGATCCGGCCGTCGCGCGCACGCCGGATCTCGGGCGGATCCGCGGGGCGTGGCTCGGCCGCGCCGCGGGCTGCGTCCTCGGGAAGCCGGTCGAGAGCATCCCGCGCGCGGGCATCCGCGCGATCGCCGAGAGCACCGGGAACTGGCCGGTCGCGCGCTGGTTCACCGCCGAGGGCCTCGACCCCGCCGTCGAGGCGCGCTACCCGTGGAACAGGGCGAGCCGGCCGACGAGCCTGAGGGAGAACATCGACGGGATACCCGAAGACGACGACCTCAACTTCACGATGCTCGCCGTCGTGCTGCTCGAGCGCGCGGGTCGCGGCTTCGACGTGCTCGACGTCGCGAAGCTGTGGCTGGACTTCCTGCCGGCGGGGCGCATCTTCACCGCGGAGCGTGTCGCGCTCCGCAATCTGCTCGAGGCGAAGCTGCCGCCGGAAACGGCGACGCGCCGGAACCCCTTTCGGGAGTGGATCGGCGCGCGCCTGCGCGTCGACGTGTACGGGTGGACGGCCGGCGGCGATCCCGTCGCGGCCGCGCGGATGGCGTACGAGGACGCGCGCCTCAGCCACACGGCGAACGGCGTGTACGCGGCGATGTTCATGGCGGCCGCGCACGCGGCGTCGCTCTGGGCGGACACGCCCGCCGAGTGTGCGGACGCCGGCGCGTCCGTCGTCCCGCGCGGCAGCCGCCTCGCCGAGGCGCTCGCGTTCGCGCGCGCGCTGGACGGCGCGTGGGAGGATCGCGTCGATGCGATCTACGAGCGCTTTCCCTACCACTGGGTGCACGCGCTCAACAACACGGCGCTCGTCGCCGCGGCGCTGTACGCGTTCGACGACTACTCCGAGGCCATCTGCGGGGTCGTGCAGGGCGGCCTCGACACCGACACGAACGGCGCGGCGGTCGGCTCGGTCCTCGGCGCGCTCCGTCCCGTGCCGGAGTACTGGTCGGCGCCGTTGCGCGGCCGGTTCGCGAGCTCGCTCCCCGGCTTCGACGGCATCACGCTCGACGAGCTCGTCGCGCGGACGCTCGCGGTCGCATGACGTTCGACCCGCTCGTCCCGCGTGAGCTCGACCTGCCGACGCCGATCGGCGGCGAGCTCGACAGGGCGAAGATCGTCGCTGCGCCCGACGACCCGGCGCAGTGGCCGGCGTGGCGCGATGCGCTCGTGGCGTGGCGCGACCGCGCGCGCGAGGGCTACGACGGCAGCGCGTACCACCGCCTCGAGTGGACGCAGCGCTGCTTCGCCGTTGCGCTCGTGTGGCTGTGGGACGAGCGCCTCTACGACCACGACGCGCTGCGGTTCACGCCCGACCGGCTGCTCGACGAGGCGGAGGAGCAGTTCGGCGGGTACGACGGCGTCGTCCTCTGGCACGCGTACCCCGTGATCGGGATCGACGAGCGCAACCAGTTCGACTGGTACCGCGACGTGCCCGGGCTGCGCGAGCTCGTCGACGCCTTCCGCGCGCGCGGCGTCAAGGTCTTCGTCGACTACAACCCGTGGGACGTCGGCACGCGCCGAGAGCCGGTGACGGACGCCGAGGCCGTCGCGCAGGTCGTGCGCGACCTCGGAGCAGACGGCGTCTTCCTCGACACGATGAAGGAGGCGATGCCGGAGCTGCGCGCCGCGCTTCCCGACGCCGCGTTCGAGGGTGAGTCGACGCTGCCGACCGAGCGCGTCCGCGACCACCATCTCTCCTGGGCGCAGTGGTTCGCCGACTCTCGCGTCCCGGGCGTGATCCGGGCGAAGTGGTTCGAGCAGCGCCACATGCTCCACCACACGCGCCGCTGGAACCGCAGCCACCTGGACGAGCTGCACAGCGCGTGGCTGAACGGCGTCGGGATGCTCGTGTGGGAGAGCGTGTTCGGCTCGTGGGTCGGGTGGAACGCGCGCGACAAGGAGCTGCTGCGCACGATGCTGTCGGTACAGCGGCGCCACTGGCGGCTGCTCGCGCACGGCGAGTGGACGCCGCTCGCCTTCGGCGACGGCGACGTCTTCGCAGCGCGCTGGCGCGACGCCGGCACGGAGCTCTGGGCGTACGCGAACAAAGGCGGCGACTACGACCTGGGCGGCTCGACCATCCCGGCGGGTGGAATCGCCGCGGTCGTCGACGGCGAGGTCGTCGCGGTCGCGGGCGGGGGAGACGCGACGTTCCCCTACCGCGAGACGGTGCGCCGCGAGGCGCCGGTCGCGCACGTCGACGAAGCGCCGGACGGGTTCGTCCCGTTCGAGCCGCGCTCCGTGACGGCCCGCTTCCGCCGCCGCGAGACGGGCACGTACGGCGAGGTGCCGTACGTGGAGGAGTGGAAGCCGCTGCCGCCGCGGCTCCACGACTGGGTGCACGTCGACCGCCCGGCGCCCCGCGGCCGGTTCGCGATCGCGCGCGAGCCGGGCCCGGCCGGGCTGTCGCTCGCCGACGCGCGCGCGTACGCCGCCGAGCGCGGCCGGCGCCTCCCGACGGAGGACGAGTGGCAGATCGCGGCCGAGGCGGGCGTGCTCGACGGTGCGCGCACCTGGGAGTGGACGGAGAGCGAGCACTCGGATGGCATCACGCGCTTCTGCATCCTCAAGGGTGGCTCGGAGTTCCGCGCCGAGGGCTCCGACTGGTACGTCGACGGCGGGCCGCAGCCGCCGGAGATGTCACTCAAGTACCTGCTGCCCGGCCCCCTCCAGCGGAGCGACCGCATCGCCTTCCGGACGGCGGTCGACCTGTGAGGCCGCTCGAAGGCATCCGCGTCGTCGAGGCCGCGACGCTCTTCGCCGCGCCGATCGCCGGAATGCTGCTCGGCGACTACGGCGCCGACGTCGTCAAGCTCGAGCACCCGCGACGGTCCGACCCCGCGCGCGGGCACGGCCCCGGCGGCCTCTGGTTCAAGTCGCTCGCGCGCAACAAGCGCCTCGCGACGCTCGACCTCTCGCATCCCGACGGCCGCGAGCTGTTCCTCCGCCTCGCGGAGCGCGCGGACGTCGTGATCGAGAACTTCCGCCCGGGGACGCTCGAGCGGTGGAGCCTCGGGTGGGACGAGCTGTCGGCGCGCAACCCGCGGCTCGTGCTCGCGCGCGTGAGCGGCTTCGGCCAGACGGGCCCGTACGCGCGCCGTCCGGGCTTCGGCACCCTCGCCGAGGCGATGAGCGGGTTCGCGGCGATGAACGGAGAGCCGGACGGGCCGCCGCTCCTGCCGCCGCTCGCGCTCGCAGACGGCGTCGCCGCGCTCGCGACGGCGTTCGCGGTGATGGTCGCGCTGCACGCCCGCGGGGAGACCGGCCGCGGCCAGGTCGTCGACACGTCGCTGATCGAGCCGCTCATGACGCTGCTCGGACCGCAGGTGACGATGTGGGACGAGCTCGCGCAGCTCCCGCCGCGCACCGGCAACCGCTCGAGCCACAACGCGCCGCGCAACGTGTATCGCACCGCCGACGACGCGTGGGTCGCCGTGTCCGCGAGCGCGACGTCGATCGCGGAGCGTGTGCTGCGGCTCGTCGGCCGCGCCGACCTCGTCGAGCAGGAGTGGTTCTCGACCGGCGCCGGACGCGTCGCGCACGTGGACGAGATCGACGCCGCCGTCGCGGAGTGGATCGCCGCGAGGCCGCGCGACGAGGTGCTGGCGGCGTTCGAGGAGGCGGAGGCGGCGATCGCACCCGTCTACGACGCGCGCGACATCGTCGCCGACCCGCAGGTCGAGGCGATCCGTGCGCTGACGCGCGTCGACGGTGTTTTGATGACGAATGTGATCAGTCGCCTCTCCGAGACGCCCGGTGCGATCGAGCACGCGGGCGGCGAGCAGGGCGCGGACACCGCGGAGGTGCTCGCCGAGGTGGGCGTCGACGAGGCGGAGCTCGCGCGGCTCCGGCGGACGGGCGTCGTCTGAGCCCGCCCGTCCTCACGTGGCTGTACGTCCCGGGCGACCGCCCCGATCGCGTCGAGAAGGCGTTCGCCTCGCGCGCGCACGCCGTGATCGTCGACCTCGAGGACGGCGTTCCGGCCGACGCCAAGGACGCCGCGCGCGCGAACGTCGCGGAGCTTCTGAGCGCGCCGCGCGACAAGCCGGCGTACGTGCGCGTGAACGCGCACGAACCGGCGGAGATCGAGCTCGTCGCCGCCCTGCCGCTCGCCGGGGTGCTCGTCCCGAAGGTCGAATCGCCGGACGACGTGCCCGACGTGCCCGTGCATGCGCTGATCGAGACGGCACGGGGGATCGAGGCGGCGTTCGAGATCGCGGCGCACCCGAACGTGCGCGGCCTGTCGCTCGGTGAGGCCGACCTGCGCTCGCAGGTCGGCGCCACGGACCTCGACTGGTGGCGCGCCCGCGTCGTCAACGCCGC
>DATDNT010000054.1:0-2323 GCA_036518135.1 Gaiellaceae bacterium
TCGCTCGACGAGGCGATCCGCCTCGCGAACGACTCGCCCTACGGGCTCCTCTCCGCGATCTTCACGCGCGACCTCGCGAGCGGCCTGCGGTACGCCGACGAGGTGAAGACCGGCTGGGTGAACGTCAACGACTCGTCGAACTACTGGGAGGCGCACCTGCCGTTCGGCGGCCGCTCCGGCACCGCGAGCGGGATCGGCCGCGTCGGCGGCGCCTCGCTGATGGAGTCGTTCACCGAGCTGCAGACGGTGGTGATCGCGCCCTGACGTGGGACTACGTGATCGTCGGCGGCGGCTCGGCGGGATCCGCGCTCGCGGCGCGGCTGACGGAGGACTCGTCGACGCGCGTGCTCGTGCTCGAGGCGGGGCGCCCGGACTCGTGGTGGGACCTCTACATCCACATGCCGGCCGCGCTGTCGTTCCCGATCGGCAACCGCTTCTACGACTGGAAGTACGAGTCGGAACCGGAGCCGTTCATGAACGGCCGCCGCATCTATCACGCGCGCGGCAAGGTGCTCGGCGGCTCGAGCTCGATCAACGGGATGATCTTCCAGCGCGGCAACCCGCTCGACTTCGAGCGCTGGCGGGACGAAGCCGGCCTCGAGGACTGGGACTACGCGCACGTCCTCCCGTACTTCAAGAGGATGGAGACGTGCGTCGCGGGCGCCGACGAGTGGCGCGGCGGCGACGGGCCGCTCGTGCTCGAGCGCGGCCCCGCCGAAGGGCCGCTCTTCGACGCGTTCTTCGCCGCGGCGCAGGAGGCCGGCTACGCGCTGACCGCCGACGTGAACGGCTACCGCCAGGAGGGCTTCGCGAAGTTCGACCGCAACATCACGCGCGGGCGGCGCTGGTCCGCGGCGCGCGCGTACCTCCATCCGGCGATGAAGCGGCGGAACCTCGAGGTGCGCACGCGCGCGTTCGTCGAGCGCGTCGTCTTCGACGGAACTCGCGCCGTCGGAGTCGTCGCGAACGGCGAGACGATCCGCGCGAACGAGGTGATCCTCTGCGGCGGCGCGATCAACTCGCCGCAGCTGCTGCAGGTGTCGGGCGTCGGCGATCAGGATCACCTCGCGTCCGTCGGTGTCGACGTCGTCCACGACCTGCCCGCGGTCGGGCAGAACCTGCAGGACCACCTCGAGGTGTACGTGCAGTGCGCGTCGAAGCAGCCGGTGACGATGGCGCCGTACTACAGGTGGCGCCGCCGTCCGCAGGTCGGCGTCGAGTGGCTGCTCTTCAAGAGCGGCCCGGGCGCGTCGAATCACTTCGAGGCCGGGGGGTTCATCCGCTCGAACGACGACGTCCGCTACCCGAACGTGATGTTCCACTTCCTGCCGATCGCGGTGCGCTATGACGGCACGGCGGCGCAGGGGCACGGCTACCAGCTGCACGTCGGGCCGATGTACTCGGACGCGCGCGGCTCGGTGAAGATCGTGTCTCCGGACGCGCGCGTGAAGCCGGCGCTCCGGTTCAACTACCTCTCGACGGAGCAGGACCGGCGCGAGTGGCCCGAATGCGTGCGCGCCGCGCGGTCGATCCTCGAGGCGCCCGCGCTCGAGCCGTTCAACGCGGGCGAGCTGTCGCCGGGGCCGTCCGTCGCGTCCGACGAGGAGATCCTCGACTGGGTCGCTCGCGACGCCGAGACGGCGCTGCACCCGTCGTGCACGTGCGCGATGGGCTCGGTCGTCGACCCGGCGACGATGCGCGTATACGGGCTCGACGGGATCCGCGTCGTCGACGCGAGCGTCTTCCCGTACGTCACCAACGGGAACATCTACGCGCCGACGATGATGGTCGCCGAGCGCGCCGCCGACCTGATCAGGGGCGTGACGCCGCTCGCTCCTGCCGACGTCTCCTTCTACGTCCATGAGCCTGAGCGAACGCACAGTCGGTGAGTTCCTGGCGGCGCTCGGCGAGCGCACGCCGACGCCCGCGTCCGGTGCCGCGACGGCGCTGACCGCGGCGCTCGCCGCGGCTCTCGTCGAGCTCGCAGGCCGTTTCGCGGGCGCCGAGGACGCGGTCGTCCGCGCGAAGACGCTCTGGGCGCGACTCGCCGAGCTCGCCGACGAGGACGCGGCGGCGTACACGGCGTTCCTCGCCGACCGAAGCGAGGAGACGCGCGAGCGCATCATCGCGGTGCCGCTCGAGGTCGCCGAGTGCGCCGACGAGGTCGCCGCACTCGCCGAGGAAGTGCGGAAGCAGCTCCGCACGGCGGTCGTCGGCGACGCCGAGGCTGCGCGCGAGCTCGCGACGGCGGCGGCGAAGGTCGCGCGGCGGCTTGCGGAGATGAACGGGTGATCTTCGGCGACGGCGTCGTCGTCGCTGACGG
>DATDNT010000055.1:0-3425 GCA_036518135.1 Gaiellaceae bacterium
CAGGTCCCAGTCGCGGAAGCGGAACGGGACGCCGAAGTCGAGGAACGGGCGCGAGAGGTCGACGGCCGGGGTCGCGCCGCCGACGTACCAGCTGTCGCCCCAGCCGTCGCCGTTCGCGTCGAGGAAGTTGTACGCCTGCCATGTGTTCGTCGAGAGCACGACCGCGACCCTGTGCTCGCCGAGCGTCCTCGGCCGGAGGATCAGCGGCGCGTAGCCGACCCGCCCGTCCGACGCCGTCACGCGCAGGAAGTAGAGGCCGCTCGGGATGCCGGCGGGGCTGATCTGCACGTAGCGCGTCGAGGTGCCGTGCCGGCCCCAGTCGAGCTGCACGCCGGGTGAGACCGCGACGCCGCCGGTGCGGAGATCGCGCACCGACGGGTTCGCCACGTTGGCGAACGAGAACAGCTGCAGCTTGACGCGACGCGCGTCGGTCGAGATCGCCGCGGTCGCCACGCCGCCGACCGGGTAGCTCCGCGCGAGGAAGCCGACGTCGACGCCCTGGACGCGGACGACGACGCCGCTCGTCAGCCTTCCGCTTCGCGGGGGCTCGTACCCGTACACGCGCCGGGCGCCGTTCGCGCCGATCACGACCAAGCGGACGAGGTACGTGCGGTCAGGCGTGCCGCGGGCCGGGCGCCACACGATCGTGTGCGGCCCGGCGCCAAGCTGCCGGCGCGTGCTCCAGATCGTCTGCACCGGCCGCCGCACCTCGTCGGTCGCCACGATCTGCAGCTCGACCGTCGCGGGCCGGTTCAGCGCGAAGCGGATGAGCGCGCGGTCCCGGAACGCGTCCCCGTTCGGGCTCACCGTCGTCAGCCAGGGCGTGTCGCCGGCGAACGGCGTCCCGCCGTTGGAGACGCGGAGACCGAGCAGCCGGGGCGGTCCCGGCGGCGCCGCCGCAGACGCGGTCGCGGCGACGGCGAGCGCCGCGGCGAGGGCCGCGAATATCCGTTTACGCATTCCTTACAACCCGCTTATCCCCAACACACCAAGGGTGCCGATACTTACGAGCACATGAGGCGGGTCCTCGTCATGTCCGCCGTGCTCACGGCCCTCACCGTACCGCTCGCGCAGGCCGGGACCTCGCAGGGCGACGGGACGCTCTCGGTCAAGAAGGGCCGCGGCGCGCTCATGCTCAAGCTGAAGGGGACCGTGATCGGCCGCGTGAACACGAACGGCCGCGTCCAGATCCGCGACTTCAAGCCGTTCGACACGAACACCCCGCAGCTGACGTGTCAGCCCAAGCCGAGGCACCTCTCGCTCGGCGTGACCGTCTGCACGGGCAAGAGCATCGGCTTTCGGGTCAACGACGGCCGCTTCAACGTCAGCGTCAAGGGCAACGGCATCTCCATCTCGGCAGTGGGGCGCGGCGCGTTCGACGTCGACGGCACCGGCGAGACCGGGGTGGCCGACGGGCTGATGTCGATCGACAACGGTCCGTACCAGTCGCTGCCGGACGCGAAGACCACGTTCTACCTCGGCACGCCCCCGTCGCCGCCGGTGCGGTAGGACCGGTCTGGCATCCTGAGGCCGTGGCAGCTCAGGCGCAGACGGTGCTGGTGGTCGAGGACGAGTCCTCGATCGCGTCGTTCGTCGCCCTCTACCTGAAGAACGCTGGCTACGGCGTGCGCACGGCCGCGACGGGCGGGGACGCCCTGGCGCAGACCGAGTCCGAGCGCCCCGACCTGATCGTGCTCGACCTGATGCTCCCGGACATCGACGGCATCGAGGTCTGCAGACGGATTCGCAAGACCTCGGACGTGCCGATCCTGATGCTGACTGCCCGGGACGAGGACGTCGACAAGATCATCGGCCTCGAGGTCGGCGCCGACGACTACCTGACGAAGCCGTTCAACCCGCGCGAGCTCGTCGCGCGCGTGAAGTCGATCCTGCGCCGCTCGGTGCCCGACCGGCGCGAGATGGAGTCGAAGCAGATCGTGCACGGCGACCTCGAGATCGACGCCGGCCGCCGCGAGGCGCGCGTGCACGGCGAAGAGGTCCAGCTCGCGCCCAAGGAGTTCGACCTGCTCTGGGAGCTGCTCGACCACCGTGGCCTCGTCCTCACCCGCGACCAGCTGCTCGAGCGCGTCTGGGGCTACACGTTCGCGGGCGACACCCGCACCGTCGACGTCCACGTGCGCCAGCTGCGCCGCAAGCTCGGCGACGCCTCGCCGATCGTCACGGTCTGGGGCGTCGGCTACAAGGTCGCTCCCCCGCGGGACGCGGCCGTCAACGCCTAGGTCTCGAGGGCCGCGGTGCTGCGGTCGCTGCGCTTCCAGCTCCCGGCGATCTTCCTCCTCGGGATCGTCGTATCCGGCCTCATCTCGGCGGCCATCGCGCTCCGCCTCTTCCAGAGCTACGCCCAGACGCGGGCGAGCGACCAGGCCTACGACGAGGTCGCGCGCGAGGCGACCGGCCTGACGCAGCTGTACGTGCGACGCGCGGGGTTCCAGCGCCTCTCGGCCAAGAACCTCGAGCTCGCGACCGGCGACCGGATCTTCTACACGGGGCTGAACCTCTTCCCCGGACAGTCGCCTGCGTTCACGCCGCTGCCGAGGGGCGTGCTGAACCCGCGGGCGCTGCGGAACCGCACGAAGCCCCTCCGCTTCCAGTTCCGCGCGCCGCGCACGCACGAGACGCTGCTCGCCGCCGCCCAGCGCGTGACGATCGGACACCAGACACTGGGGGTCCTGGTCGTGGCGAAACCGAAGACGCTGCTCAACCAGCGCTGGCTCGCGCTGATCGAGCGGCTGCTGCTGGCGTTCGCCGCGGGCGTGGTCGTCGCCGCCGCCTTCGCGTGGTACCTCTCGCGCCGGATCACAACGCCGGTGCTGCAGCTTTCGGCCGCCGCGGACGAGGTCGCCGCCGGGCGCTACGACGTCGAGGTGCCGACCGGCGGCGCGGGGGAGATCGGCGAGCTCGCCGACCGCTTCGGCCAGATGACGTCCAGGCTTGCAGAGGCGGAGGCGCTCGAGCGCAACTTCCTGATGTCGGTCTCGCACGAGCTGCGCACGCCGCTGACGGCGATCCGCGGCCACGTCGAGGCGCTGCGCGAGGGCGTCGTCACCGACGAGGAGCTCCGCGTGGCGTCGTTGACCGTGATCGCCGCCGAGGCCGAGCGGCTCGAGCGCCTCGTCGGCGACGTGCTCGACCTCGCGAAGCTCGACGCTCACCGGTTCACCGTCCTGCAGGAGGAGGTGGACATGGGGCGCCTCGTCGACAGCGCCTACGCGGCCTTCAGCGAGGAGGCGAGGCGGCGCGAAATCGACTACCGCTGCGCGGTCGAGGCCGAGCCGGTGATCGTCTCGGACGGCGACCGCGTGCTCCAGATCATCTCGAACCTGCTCTCGAACGCGTTTCGCTGGACGCCCGACGGCGGCCGCGTCGGCCTCGAGCTGAGCGCGACGGACGGGACGGTCTACGTC
>DATDNT010000056.1:0-113038 GCA_036518135.1 Gaiellaceae bacterium
CGAGCTGCTGCAACGGGCTGCCGAGCTCGGGGCGCTCGTCGTCCTCGACTCGCTCGAGGAGATCGACCGCGCGCGCATCGCCGGCATCTCACGCACGCTGATCCGCGTCACGCCCGGGATCGAGGCGGACACGCACGAGGCGATCCGCACCGCGCACCACGGCTCGAAGTTCGGGCTGCCGCCGGAGGACGCCGTCGAGCTCCTGCGCCGCGTTCCCGACTGCGAGGGGCTGCACGTCCACGTGGGGTCGCAGCTGATGCACTTCGGCGCAGCGCTGATGACGGTCGACTGGGTCGCGCAGTTCGCCGCGCGCCTGCGCGCCGAGCTCGACTGGACGCCGCGCGTGGTCGACCTCGGCGGTGGGCTCGGTGTGCGACACGTGCTCGAGGAGCCGTTCTTCTCGGTGCAGGAGTACGTCTCGGGTCTCGTCGGCGAGCTGCGGCGCGCGTGGCAGCTGCAGCAGCTGCCGGAGCCGTCGCTCGTGCTCGAGCCGGGCCGCTCGCTCGTGTCGCGGGCGGGCGTGACGCTGTACACCGTCGGCGGCGTCAAGCGCGCGAGCGCGGCGACGACGTACGTGACGGTCGACGGCGGCATGTCCGACAACCCACGGCCGGCGATGTACAACGCGCGCTACGCGGCGCTGATCGCGTCGCGCGCCGACGCCGACCCCACCGCTGCCTACGCCGTCGCCGGGAAGCACTGCGAGTCCGGCGACGTCCTGATCGAGCGCGTCGAGCTTCCGGAGCCGCGGCGGGGCGACGTCCTCGCGGTGCCGGTGACGGGCGCGTACACGCTCGCGATGTCGTCGACCTACAACGCAGTGCCGCGGCCCGCGGCGGTCCTCGTCGCGAACGGCAGCGCGCGGCTCATCCGCCGCCGCGAAACCGTCGACGACCTGCTCGCGTTGGAAACGACGTGACGCACGAGATCCTCGTCTGGTCCGACTTCATCTGACCGTTCTGCCGGATCGGCCAGAAGCGGGCCGATTTCCTGCGGCGCGAGTTCGACGCCGACGTCACCTGGCTCCCGTTCGACCTCCATCCGGAGTACCCCGCCACCGGAAAGCCGCGCGAGGACTGGCACGACCGGATCGCGCCGAGGTTCGAGGCGGAGGGCCTCGCTTACAACCCGAACCGCGACGTGATCCCACGGACGCTCGACGCACTGCGGCTCGCCGAGCTCGCGCGCGACCTCGGCCGGCACCAGGAGATCCACGACCGGCTGATGGACGCCTACTGGGACGACGGCGTCGACCTGACCGACGACGACGAGCTGCGCCGACTCGGCCACGACCTCCCGCCGGACGAGGTCGAGCGGGTGCTCTCGACCGACGCGTACCGCGACCGCGTCCACGCGTCGACGGCGCAGGCGCAGTCGATCGGGATCAACGGCATCCCGGGCTGGGTGATCGACGGGAAGCTGCTCGTGCCCGGCGCCCAGCCGGAGGAGGTCTTCCGGATGGCGTTCGCGCAGCTCAGCGCGGCGGCGAGCGCCTGAGCGTCGCGGAGAGGCCGCGCGCGAGCGCGTCGCGCTCCGACGCCGAGAGGTTCGCGCTCGGGTGCAGCGGTGTGTAGAACCACGGCGGCATCGAGCCCGACTGCACCGCCTCGACGACGTCGCCCGCCCCGTCCTGCGGGCGGTTCCACTCGCTGAAGTTGAGCGCGGCGCGGCCGCCGGTGACGTCGCTGTAGGTGAGCCACGAGACCGGCGCGACGTTCGTGTACCACGGCCATGCCGTCACGTTCGAGTGACAGTCGAAGCACGCTTCCCGTGCGAGCCGACGCGTCTGAGCCGAGTCCCAGCTCGGCTCCGCGAGCACCGGCGGGTTCGTGTGGTTGCGGCCGTACGGCACGACCTGCGCGAGCACGAACAGTGCGGCGGCGGCGAGGAGCACGCGCACGAGCCACTTCATGACGAAAGCGTGGGGACGCCGCGCCGGCGCCGCCTCGGTAGCGAGTACTAGTCGCCGGTCCCGGCCGCGCCGTACGGGCAGTGCTGGCCTCGCGTCGGCGGGTCGAGCGCGAGCAGCTCGGGGACGGAGACCGCGTGCAGCCCGCGCTTCTCGATCGCGGCGAGGATCTTCGGCAGCGCGACGGCGGTCCACGGGTGGATGTCGTGGAGGATCACGATCGCGCCGGGGCGCAGTCCGCGTACCACGTTCCGCACGACGTCCGCGACGCGCGCGTTCGGCACGTCGTCGCGGGAGTCGACGTCCCAGAACACCTCGACGAGGCCCATGCGCCGCACGATCTCGTCGACCTTCGGCGAGTGCAGCGCGTACGGGACGCGGAAGAGCTTCGGCTTCCACCCGACGACGGCGTCGATCGCGAACTGCGTCCGCATCAGCTCGAGCCACACGAGCCACGGCTGGCGCTCGGTCAGCGGCGCGTGCGACCACGTGTGGTTCCCGACGGCTCCGACCTGCGTCTCGTCGCGCGGCGCCTCGGGCCAGTATTCGATCCGGTTGCCGACGAGGAAAAACGTCGCGTGGGCGCCGGCGGCGCGAAGCTCGGCGAGGATCTGATTCGTGTACGGGCCCGGCCCGTCGTCGAAGGTCAGCGCGACGATCGGCGCGTGGCCGCCGCCGCAGTAGACGGGCTCGCCGCGGCGAAGCGCTGCCGCGATCGCACGGTGCTGCTCCCAGGCGCGGACGACGAACGGCCGGGCCGAGTCGACGGGCTGAAACGCCGCGAGAGCCGCGCCCGCCGAGACGGCGAACATGACGGCGGCGATCAGGAGCGGCGTTCTCACATGCGGGACTTGAGCGCGAGCACGTTCGCGACGAACGGCTTCGACACGTTGTACACGCCGTGCTCCTTCACCGCACGCTCGCCCTGGTACCAGCCGGCAAGTGCGAGGCTCTCGTCGCCCGAGAACACCTGGAGGAGGTGCCGCAGGTACAGCAGGCCGACTTCGATGTCGCCGTCGACCGTGTGCGGGATCGCCTGTCCGGCGAGCACCGTCTCCACGTACGCGCGCGTGGTCGGCAGCGTCTGCAGGACGCCGCGCGCGCCGGCGGGCGAGACGATGTTCGTCTGGAAGCCGGACTCCATCCACGCGAGCGCGCGCACGAGGTGCGGGTCGACGCCGAGGCGCGCCGACCACGCGTCGAGCTTCGCGCGGACGTCGGTGGCCGCGGGCTCGAGCGACGCCGTCCGCGACGGGAGCTTCAGCCGCTGCCCGATCACGATCGGCCTCGCGGGATCGATCCCGTTCAGCGCCGCGAGCGCGCGCACGGTGGTCCCCGCCGCGGCCGCGATCGCCGTCAGGGTGTCACCGGAGCGCACGAGGTGGATCGCGGTGACGGGTCGCACCGGCGTTCGCACGGGGACGCGGTCGCGGTGGACGATCGCCGTCAGCGTCCGCGGCCCGACGACCGCGTCCGCGGCGAGGTGCATCCGCCGCTGGTACCGCTTCAGCGCCGCGGCGGTCTCCGCGCCCATGTAGCCGTCGAGGGCGCCGGTGTAGAGGCCGTTCCGCGTCAGCAGGAACTGCAGCACCGCGACGTCGAAGCCGAAGTCGCCGCGCCGCAGGATCCGCGCACCGAAGAGCGGGCGCCCGAGCGGTCCCAGCGCCAGCCGCGTACGCGTGTCGGCGACGCCGACGGGCAGGTGATGCGTGCGCTGGAACGCGTGCACGGCGGCGGCCGTCTTCGGGCCCGCGATGCCGTCGATCTGCGCGAGGTAGAGCCCGTGCGCGCGCAGCGCCACCTGGAGCCCGGCGATCTGCGGGTTCACGTCCGCGCGGGCGAGCGCCGGCGCCGCTAGCGCCGCCGCGGCGAGGATCACGGCGAAACGGGTCACGGGCCGGTCCGATTCGGCCCCGCCGCCGGGCCTCCTCTCGCGCCTTACATCGCGCTTACGGTACCGGCGAGCTCGACGGGATCGCCCTGGAGGCGCAGCGCCGGGGCGTCCGTCTCCGGCCAGACGCCCGCAAGCGCCAGCGGTGCGAAGGCCGCGATGCGGCCGAGCGCGGCGTCGGCGAGCTCCGGGCGCACCTGGGCGCTCGCCACGACGACGAGGTCGGGCGCCTCCGACGCGGCGGTGTCGGCGACGACGTCGAACGGCGTGTCCGCGCCGAGGAAGAGGACTCGCCACCCGCGCTGCCGGAGCGCGAGCCCGAAACAGATGAGCGGCAGGTCGTGGAGGTCGCCGGGCGCGCACGCGAGCAGCGCCCGCGGGCCCGCGCCGCGGTCCCACCCGCGCGCGAGCGCGAGCAGGCGCCCGCGGATGAGATTCGCCGAGTAGTGCTCCTGCGCGACGGAGACGCTCCCGCCGGCCCACCCGGCGCCGATCGAGCGGAGCGTCGGCAGCACCACCCGTGTGAGCGCGGCGTCGATGCTGAGGCGCGCGAACGCCTCGTCGAGGATCGCGTTGGCGCGCTCGTCGGAGAAGTCGAGGAGCGCGTCGAGGAGGACGGGCTCCGGCGCCTCGGCGAGCGCCGACCGCGCGGCTTCCGCGGCGGCAAGACCGCGGTCGAGCCCCCGCACCATCCGCTCGACGCGCGCCGCGTCGTCGTCCGTGTACACGCGGAAGCCGCCGGCCGTCCGCTCCGGGCGGAGGAGGCCGTACCGCCGCTCCCAGGCCCGCAGGAGGTCGACTGACGTGCCGGTGCGCCGGGCGAGCTCTCCGATCCTGTACATGCGTTAACCGTAGCACAACTTGGACAAACCCTTGACAAGACGCCCGCTGCGCTCGTACTCTTCCGGACAGAAGTTGGACAACATCTGGACAGGAGGGTTGCAGTGAAGAAGCTCGACCTCGCCGCCCTGACGCTCGTCGTCGTCGGCGGCCTCAACTGGGGCCTCGTCGGCCTCGCGAAGTTCGACCTCGTGGCGACGATCTGCGGCGGCCTCGACTTCGGCCAGACGAACGCGGTCTCGCGGATCGTCTACGGCCTCGTCGGCATCGCCGCCGTCACCGAGGCGATCCGGCTCCCCGCGCTCGCGCGCGGGGAGCAGACCGCGCACCTCGCCCATTCCCACTGAACGGAGGACACGTCATGCTCAGTCGCATCGCACTCGTCGCCGCGGTCGCAGTGGCCGCGGTCGTCGCCGGCACGGCGAACGCCGCGCCCGCAAAGCCGAACATCGTCCAGACCGCCGTCGCGGCCGGCCAGTTCAAGACGCTCGTCGCACTCGTCAAGCAGGCCGGTCTCGCCGGCGCCCTCTCCACGAAGACCGTCACCGTCTTCGCTCCCACCGACGCCGCCTTCGCCAAGGTGCCGAAGGCGACGATCGCCAAGCTGAAGAAGGACAAGGCGCTCCTGAGGAAGGTGCTCCTCTACCACGTCGTCGCCGGGCGCGTCCCCGCGTCGAAGGTCGTCGGGATGTCGAGCGCGAAGACGCTCGAGGGCTCGACGCTCCCGATCATGGTCGACGGCTCGACCGTCACCGTCGGCGGCGCCAAGGTCGTCAAGGCGGACATCAGCGCCCGCAACGGGATCATCCACGTGATCGACAAGGTGCTGATCCCGTCGTGACCTCGGTCGTTGCAGAGCACGGCGCCCTCGGTACCGCGCTGATCCTGCTCGCGGCCGGTCTCTCGTTCGTGCTGTCGGTGAGCCTCTGGTTCACCGGCAGCCACGACGAGGGGATCTTCGTCGGGCTGTGGGTGCCGTCGATCCTGTCGCTCGCGTCGTTCGTGCGCCCGGCCGCGCGATGAGCGGCATCGGGCTGTTCGTGGTCGGCGCGGTCGTGACGGCGATCGCACTGGCGGGCATCGGCCTCCTCGTGTGGGGCGCGGTGCTCGACGGCCGCTACGAGCGTGAGATGCGGGCCCGGCTGGGGGCCGGGCCCGCTGCGAACACGACTTCCTAGGGCTTCGCGGACACGACGCCGCCGAACGGGACCCAGTGCCCGGCGTGCCAGCGCTGCAGCTGGACGGCCGAGATCGGGAACCGGGAGGTCGGCGTCGTGTGCACCTTCACGCCCGGAACGAGGAACGGGTTGGAGACCTCGTTCATGTGCGTGACGGCTGTCATGAGGCCCTTGCGCGTGAGGCTCTTCCCCGCGCGCTTCAGCGCGTCGACGAACGAGAAGGCCTCGGCCATGCCTGCGACGAGGAAGCCGTCGCTCGGATTCTGGCCCGGCGCGAACCTCTTGATGATCTTCGCGGCGAGCTCGACGCCCGGGTCGTTCGCGAACTTCGGCGTCGCGGGATCCTTCCCCCAGAGGATCGAGATCGCGCCCTCCGCGGTCGACTGCGGGTCGAGCTTCATGATCGACGACGCGGACGCGACGTCGTTCACGTAGATCTGCGGCTTCCACCCGAGCTTGTTCGCGTAGACGAATGCCTGGATCGCGAACTTGCCGAACGCGAAGATCGCGAAGGTGTTCGCGCCGCTCGCCTTCAGCTGCGCGACCTGCGATTGCACGTCGGTCGACGTCGGGTCGTAGCCGACCGTCTGCACGATCGTCGAGCGCGCCTTCGCGCCGAGGCCGCGCCGGAAGCCCGCAAGGAGATCGCGGCCGTAGTCGTCGGACTGGTACAGCACCGCGACCTTCGCCTTCTTCGCGTTCGTCGCGAGGATGTGGCGCGCGTAGATCGCGCCCTCCTCCGCATAGGGCGGCAGGTAGCCGATCGTCCACGGGTACTTCGCGTAGTCGCGCCCGAACGTCGTCGCGCCCGCCGCGGAGAACACCTGCGGGACGCCGGCGGCGTTCGTGAAGTCGCGGATCGCGAGGTTGCCGTTCGTGCCGACGACCGAGAACAGCGCGAAGACGTTCGACTGCTGGACCAGCTGTCGCACGTTCTGCACCGTCCGCGACGGGTCGTAGCCGTCGTCGAGGTACGTGAACTGGATCTTCCGCCCGTAGACGCCGCCGCGCGAGTTGACGTACTTGAAGTACGCGTCCGCCCCGCGCAGCACGCCGGCCGCCGCGGCGGCCTCGCCGGACAACGGGCCGCTCGAGCCGATCGCGATCGTCGACGACGTGACGCCCGGCGTTCCCGTGGACGTTGCGCCGGCGACGCCGGCGAGGACGAGGGCGGCGAGCGCCGCGAGCAGCGAGAGTCTCATTGCGCGCGAGGGTAGCCGCGATTCGCGACGCTCGTCGCAACGCGAAGCACGAGCGGCAGCAGCAGCATCAGCAGCACGAGGAGCGCGCCGAACGCGAACGTCGTCGGCCCCGCCTGCTTCGTATCGACGTGCGGGACGAGCCCGACGACGTCGGCGAGGAACTCGATCAGCAGGGCGCCGAGGATCGCGCCCCAGATCGAGCCGAAGAGCCCGACGACGGCGCCGACGAGCAGGTAGAGCGAGAGCTGGATCGGGATCGAGTCCGGGCTGACGTACGCGATGTTGATCGCGAACAGCGAGCCGGCGACGCCCGCGTACGCCGCCGAGAGGCCGAACGCCGACACCTTGTACGCGGCGCGGTTGACGCCGGAGGCAGCCGCGGCGAGATCGCTGTCGCGCACTGCCCGCAGCGACCGGCCGAAGCGTGTCGCGAGCAGCCACCACGCGAGCAGGAAGAGGACGCCGCCGATCATCCACGTCAGCGCGTACAGCCACTGCGCGTTCGTCAGCCCGAAGACACCGAGGCCGTGGCCGGTCTGGTGCGGCGACCCGAAGAACGAGATGCCGGTCGACCCGCCCGTGAAGTGGTCGAACTTCTTCAGGATCGTCGGGAACGCGACGGCGAGACCGAACGTCGCGAGTGCGAGGTAGAAACCGGAGAGGCGGAGCGCAGGCACGCCCGCGAGCAGGCCGAGGCCCCCGGCCACGAGTGCGGCGAGCGGGATCGTCCAGACGTCCCGCACGCCGTGGTGGCCGACGAGGATCGCGGTCGTGTACGCGCCGATCGCCATGAACGCGCCGTGCCCGAGCGAGATCTGGCCGCTGTGCGCGGTGAGGACGTCGAGCCCGAGGATCGCGATGAAGTACGCGCCGACGGTCGCGAGCTGGCCCGTGCGAAAGTCGTTCAGGACGAACGGGAGCACTGCGAGGACGACGCAGGCCGCTGCGAACGCTGCGACCCGCAGCCTCACGCGCGCCTCACGAGCGTGCGCCCGAAGAGCCCGGAGGGCTTCGCGAGCAGGACGACGAGGATCAGCGCGAGCGCGGTCGCGAGGCGCAGCTCGCCGCCGATCCAGTGCACGTACGTGCCGAGCAGGTTGAGCGCGACGCCGACGACGAGCCCACCGATCACCGCGCCGAGCGGCGAGTCCATGCCGCCGAGCACGGCCGCCGCGAACGCGTAGAGGAGGACCGTCTGCATCATGTTCGGGTCGAGGAACAGCGACGGCGCGGCCATCACGCCCGCGACCGCGCCGAGCGCCGCGGCAAGCCCCCACCCGACGGCGAGCATCGCGCCGACGGGCACGCCGACGAACCGCGCCTCGGCCGGATTGACGGCGGCGGCGCGCAGGCCGAGGCCGAGCTTCGTGCGCTCGAACAGGAACGCGAGCACGAGCACGCACGCGATCGCGACGACGATCACGCCGATGTCCTGCTTCGAGAACGCGACGCCGCCGACGCGGATCGGCGACGTCGAGAACGGCCCCTTGAACTGCTTCGACGCTCCCCCCCAGATCCACGTGTCGAGGCCGTTGATCGCGATCAGGAGGCCGATCGTGAGGATGACGATGCCGATCAGCGGCCCGTTCTGGATCGGGCGGATCACCGTCGTGTGCAGCGCGGCGCCGCCGACGAACGAGAGCGCGAGCGTGGCGCCGAACGCGGGCCAGAACGCCCAGCCGTGATCGAGGAGCGTCCAGCACACGAACGCCGACAGCGTCGCCATCTCGCCCTGGGCGAAGTTGATGACGCCGGTCGCGCGGTGGATGAGCACGATCGCGAGCGCGAGCAGCCCGTAGATGCCTCCGGACGCGAGCCCGCTCACCACCTGCTGCGCGAAGTTCGCCATCAGTACCCGAGGTAGCTCCGCCGCACCGACTCGTTCCGCCGCAGGTCGTCGGCGGCGCCCGACAGGACGACCCGGCCCGTCTCGAGCACGAACGCCTGCCGTGCGGCGGCGAGCGCGAGCGATGCGTTCTGCTCGACGACGACGATCGTCGTGCCACGCTCGTTCATCGTCTTCAGCGTGTCGAAGATCTCGCGCACGACGAGCGGTGCGAGGCCCAGCGACGGCTCGTCGAGGAGCAGGAGCCGCGGCTTCGCCATCATCGCGCGGCCGAGCGCGAGCATCTGCTGCTCGCCTCCCGACAGCGTCCCCGCCTGCTGGTCCCGGCGCTCGTAGAGCCGCGGGAAGAACTCGAAGACGTGCGCGAGGTCGCGCGCCGACTCACCGCGCTGCGTCCACGCGCCGAGCCGCAGGTTCTCGAGGACCGACAGGGTCGTGAACGTGCCGCGGCCCTCGGGCACGTGCGCGATGCCGCGTCGCGCCACCGCCTCGGGCGTGCGGCGGAAGATGCGCTCGCCGTCGAACAGGATCTCTCCGCTCGTCTTGACGGTGCCGGAGATCGCTCGCAGCGTCGTCGTCTTCCCCGCGCCGTTTGCCCCGAGGATCGCGACGAAGTCGCCCTCGTCGACCGTCAGCGTGACGCCGTGCAGCGCGCGGATCTCGCCGTATCGCGCGCCGACGTCGCGCAGCTCAAGGAGCGACAAGGCGCTCCCGGACGCGCTCGATCGCCTCGTCCGAGACGCCGCCGCCGCGCAGGTAGTCCGCGACGCTGCCGTAGCGCGCTTCGAGCGCCTCCAGCACCTCGGCCATCGCGGTTGACGGCGCCGGCTGCATCAATACGCGCCGGCGCCGTTCGGCGTCGTCGGGCGCGGCCGCGATCCAGTCGTCCGCGGTGACGGCGAGCGCCGGCTCCGTCAGCGCGTAGTCGGCGGCGACGACCTCCACGGGGACGCCGGCAACCCGCAGCAGCAGCGCGGTGATGAGTCCGGTGCGGTCCTTGCCGCCCATGCAGTGGACGAGAACCGCGCCGTCGCCGCCGTCGGCGATCGCGTTGACGGCGGCGGCGAACCGCTCGCGGTACGCGTCGAGGAAGCTCCCGTACGACCAGACGAGATACGTCGCCGCATCCGCCGCTTCGTCCATCGCGTCGTTCTGCTCGGCCTGCCATTCGGCAGTCCGGCTCGGGCCGAGAACCGACACGTGCACGATCTCGACGGGTGGATCGCCGGGGCCGTCGTCCGCGAGCTCCTCCGGGAACCGCAGGTCGACGATGCGCGTGACACCGTGGTCGACGAGCGCCTGCCAGCCCGCGTCGCTGAGGCGATGGACGTTGTCCGAGCGCACGACGCGACCGTGTCGCGTCAGCGCGCCGTCCTCCGTCGGCAGCCCGCCGAGATCCCGCACGTTCACGCACCCGTCCCAGACGAGCGCGGTCATGCGGCGGTGGGCTCAGCCCCGAGGTAGGCCTCGATCACCGCCGGGTCGCGCTGCACCTCGTCCGGCGTCCCCTCGGCGATCTTGCGGCCGAAGTCGAGGACGTGGATCCGGTCGGCGACGCCCATGACGAGCCCCATGTGGTGCTCGACGAGGAGCACCGTCAGTTCGAAGTCGTCGCGGAGCCTGGTGATGAACGCGCCGAGCTCCGACACCTCCTCGTGGTTCAGGCCGCCGGCCGGCTCGTCGAGCAGCAGCAGCCGCGGCTCCGCAACGAGCGCGCGCGCCAGCTCGACACGCTTCAGCGTCCCGAACGGCAGGCCCGCGGCCGGGCGCCGGGCGACGTTCGCGATCCCGACGTAGTCGAGCACCTCGTGCGCGCGCGCCTCCACGTTGCCGCGCCGGAACGGCCGCGTGCGCGTGTGCGCGCCGACGAGCACGTTGTCGAGGACGGTCATCGTGCGGAAGAGCTCGACGTTCTGGAACGTCCGCGCGATGCCGCGGCGCACGATGCGGTGCGGCGGGGTACGGAGCAGGCTCTTGCCGTCGAAGTCGAGCGCGCCCGAGTCCGGCTTGTAGAGGCGCGTGACGACGTTGAAGAGCGTCGTCTTCCCCGCGCCGTTCGGGCCGATCAGCCCGACGATCTGCCCGGGCTCGACGTCGAGCGAGACGTCGTCGATGGCGACGATCCCGCCGAAGCGGCGCGTGACGTTGCGAACCGAGAGGAGCGCCACGCGGCGGATCCTATGTCAGCGGCAGCGCGCAGGCGAAGCGCTCGCAGACGTAGACGGCCGTCTTCCCGTCGACCTCCGTGCGGCCCGCGAGAAGCGGGATGTCGACGGCCGGGCCGAACGCGATCACGTCGGTCGGCGCGGCTTCGGCGACGGCGCGAGTGGCGACCGCCGCCGCCGGGTCGCCCGCGATCGCGAGCTCGCGACGCGGCGCGAGGTGCTGGTGCAGCGCGACGAGCATCCAGCCGAACGCCGTCGGCGCGCCCCCGATCGCGTCGCGCACGAGCCGCAGCACCGACACGCCCCGGGCCTCGAGCTCGTCGTCCCCCCAGATGCGCGCGAGCCGAAGCAGCACGTACGCGAGCATCGCGTTGCCGCTCGGCGTCGGGTGGTCGTCGATCTCCTTCTTCCGTGCGACGAGGTGCTCGCCGTCGGCGGGCGTCTGGAAGAAGCCGCCGTTCTCGTCGTCCGCGAACAACACGACGGCGAGCGTGGCGAGGCGGTGCGCCTCCTTCAGCCAGCGCGGGTCGGCCGTCGCGACGTGCAGCTCCATCAGGCCGTATGCGACGTCCGCGTAGTCCTCGAGGTAGCCGGTGCCCTTCGCGACGCCGTTCCGCCACGTGCGGTGGAGGCGCCCGTCCGTGGACATCGGCCCGAGCAGGAACTCCCCGAGCCGCGCGCCCGCGTCGACACGCCCCGCCTGCGCGAGCGCGGCGAGCGTCAGCCCGTTCCACGACGCGATCACCTTGTCGTCGCGCGCCGGCTTCGGCCGCTGCTCGCGCAGCTCGAAGAGCCGCTCGCGCTCCTCGTCCGGCAGGTCCCCGCGCAGGACGAACCGCCCGTCCTCGAAGGGCTCGAGAAGCTCCTCCGGCGCGCCTTCGCCGGGCGCCCAGGTGTAGGTGAGCCCCTCGACGCCGTCGGTGTCCGCATCCTGCGAAGACGCGTAGCCGCCGCCGTCGACCGCGAGCTCCCGCTCGATGTAGTCGAGCGTGCGCTCCGCGATCACGCGATACCGCTCGCCGCCCGCGTGCAGGTAGACGGAAGCGAGCAGCGCGTTGTCGTACAGCATCTTCTCGAAATGCGGCACGAGCCACCGGGCGTCGACGGAGTAGCGGTGGAAGCCGCCGCCGACGAGGTCGTACATCCCGCCCGCGGCCATCGTGTCGAGCGTCCGTCGCGTCATCTCGTCCTCGCCCCGGCGCAGCAGGTACTCGAGCACGGGCGCCGGCGGGAACTTCGGCGCGCGCCCGAAGCCGCCCCACGTCGCGTCGAAGACCGCGCGCAGGTTCTGCTCGGCGTGCACCAGGATCTCGTCCGACAGAGGGTCGGCCGACGGCCGCAGGCGCGAGCTCGACCGGATGTGATCAGACAGGTTCGCGCCGGACCGCAGCACCTCGTCACGTTGGTCGCGCCACGCCTCCGCGACCGCGAGGAGCACCTGCTTGAACGCCGGCATGCCGTGCCGCGGCTCCGGGGGGAAGTACGTGCCGCCGAAGAACGGCGCACCTTCCGGCGTGAGGAAGACGGTCATCGGCCAACCGCCCTGACCGGTGAGCGCGACGACGGCGTCCATGTAGATCGAGTCGAGGTCCGGCCGCTCCTCCCGGTCGACCTTCACGCAGACGAAGTTCTCGTTCATCACCCGCGCCGTCAGCGCATCCTCGAACGACTCGCGCTCCATGACGTGGCACCAGTGGCACGCGGCGTAGCCGATCGACAGCAGGATCGGCCGATCCTCGGCGCGCGCCCGCGCGAGCGCCCGCTCGTCCCACGGCTCCCAGGCGACCGGGTTCGCTGCGTGCTGCAGCAGGTAGGGCGACGTCTCGTCGGCGAGGCGGTTCACGATCGGAGGCGTCGTACCCCTTCGACCACCAGTGTCACCAGTGCGGCGAGCCCGAACGCGACGAGCAGCGCGACCCACGCGTGATGCTGGAAGAACCGCCCGCCGACGTAGCCGAGCAGTGCGGCGTACGTCGCCCACGCGACGCCGGCCACGAGGTCGAACGCCAGGAACTTCGGCCAGGAGTAGTGGATCATCCCGCCGGTGAAGGTCGCGGCGGTGCGGCCGCCCGGGACGTAGCGCCCGAGGACGACGACGAGGCCGCCGCGCGTCTCGAACTGCCCCCGCGCCCAGTCGAGTGCCTTGCGTGCGCGCCGTCCGTCGAGGAACCGCCGCTGCACAGGACGGCCGACGTACCGCCCGAGCGCATACGACGTGTTGTCGCCGATCACGGCGCCGAGCGCGCCCGCGCCGATCACCCACCCGAGCGAGAGCTCGCCGACGACGCACAGAAGGCCGGCTGTGATCAGCGCGGTCTCGCTCGGCACCGCGGGGAAAACACCGTCGGCGATCGCGAACCCGAGCACGATCAGGTACGCCTCCGGCGAGTGCGACAGGAGCTCGAACGCGGAGTGGATCACGATGGGATGATTCCCGAATGCGCCGCTTCGAGGAGTTCAGTGCCGGCGACGTGTACCGCTCGGCGCTCGCGCGCACGGTGACGGAGACCGACAACCTCCTCTTCACGATGCTCGCGATGAACACGAACGAGCTGCACTTCAACGAGGAGGCGGCGCGCGCGAGCGAATGGGGGAAGCCGCTCGTCAACTCGACTTTCACGCTCGCGCTCGTGCTCGGACTCTCGGTGCGCGACACCACCGAGGCGGGCGGCGTCAACCTCGGCTGGAAGGAGATCCGGCTCCCCCACCCCGTGTTCGTCGGCGACACGATCCGGTCGGAGACGGAGGTGCTGTCCGTGCGCGAGTCGCGGTCGCGGCCGCATTTCGGCATCGTCGAGATCCGCACGCGCGGCCTGAATCAGCGCGACGAGGTCGTGTGCGAGTTCGAGCGCAGCTTCATGATCCCGCGATGACGGACGACCTGCGCGACCTGCTCGCGCTGACCGCCGAGCTCGCGGCCGACTTCCACGACTCGCTGCCGGAGCGGCCCGTTCTTCCTCAGGTGTCGCTCGAGGAGCTCCGCGCGTCCCTCGTCCTGCCGCTGCCGGAGGATCCCGTCCCCGCACGGACCGTCGTCACGGACCTGGCGGCCGCCGCCGACGCCGGGGTCGTCGCCGAGGCGGGAGGGCGCTACTTCGGCTTCGTGATCGGCGGCCACCTCCCGGCCGCCCTCGCCGCCGACTGGCTCACGTCGGCGTGGGACCAGAACGCGGCGCTCTACGTCGCCGGCCCCGCCGCGTCGGTGGTCGAGGAGGCGGCGGCCGCGTGGCTCGTCGACCTGCTCGCTCTGCCGCGCGAGGTCTCGTACGGGTTCGTGACGAGCGGCCAGGCCGCGAACTTCACCGCGCTCGCGGCCGCGCGCCACCACGTGCTGGAGCAGGCCGGCTGGGACGTGGAGGCGCGTGGGCTCGCCGGCGCGCCTCCCATCCGCACCGTCGTGGGGGCGAGCCGCCACGGGACGATCGACCGCGCGCTGCGCATGCTCGGGCTCGGCGCGCCGACCGACGTCGTCCGCGCCGACGACCAGGGCCGGATGCTGCCGGGCGAGCTCCCGCGGCTCGACGGGCCGGCGATCGTGTGCGCACAGGCGGGCGAGGTGAACACGGGAGCCTTCGACGACCTCGCGGCGATCCGCGAGCGGGCGCCGGGCGCGTGGCTGCACGTCGACGGCGCGTTCGGCCTGTGGGCGGCCGCGTCTCCGGCGCACCGCGCGCTGGTCGCGGGCCACGAGCGGGCGGACTCGTGGTCGACCGACGCGCACAAGTGGCTGAACGTCCCGTACGACAGCGGGATCGCGTTCACCGCGCATCCGGACTCGCATCGCGCGGCGTTCGCGGCCCAGGCGGCGTACCTCAAGGAGACCTCGGAGACGCGTGAGCCGTTCCACTGGGTGCCCGAGCACTCGCGTCGCGCCCGCGGTTTCGCGGTGTACGCGGCGATCCGCTCGCTGGGGCGCAGCGGCGTCGCGGCCCTCGTCGACCGGTGCTGCGCACATGCGCGCGCGTTCGCCGCGGGGCTGGAGGAGCTCGGCGCGGAGGTCCTGAACGACGTCGTGCTGAACCAGGTGCTGTTCCGGTTCGCGACGGACGAGCAGACGGAGCGCGCGCTCGGCGCCGTGCAGGCGGGCGGCGAGGCGTTCATGAGCGGCACGACGTGGGCCGGCCGCGCCGCGATCCGCGTCTCGGTGTCGAACTGGCAGACGAGCGAGGCGGACGTCGAACGCGCGCTCGCGGCCTACGCGCGGGCGAACACGTCGTCGCGCCAGAGCTCGCGGAAGCCGATCGACTCGTAGAGGCGCTGCGGGACCGGCGCGCTCGAGCCGACGAGCGCGGTGTCGGCGCCCGAGTCGCGGAGGCGCTGCAGCGCGAAGAGGCTCACCGCGCGTCCGAGGCCTCGCCGCTGGTCCTCGAGGCGCACGCCGACGGGCTCGAGCTCGCCGACGCGATGACGATCGTCGAGCCAGGCGAGCGCGAACGCCGCCACCTCGCCGTCGGGGCCGACGGCGACGCAGTCGAGGTCGGCCCGCCACGGCGCCTCGCGCCGCACCGCCTCGTAGACGGCGTCGGTGAACCGCGACGTCGAGCCGGGGCGCGTGAACGCAGAGCGGTGCGCGGCCGCCCGGGACGAGAAGTCGACGTGGTCTGCCATCGTCGTCAGCCGGTACCCGTCCGGAACCCTCGGCTCGTCGACGCGATCGAGCGCGCGCGCGTTCCACCGGTTCGAGTTCGCGTCCTCGTCGTGCGCGAAGCCGTGCTCGCGGAGCACGGCGCCGGCGTCCGCGTCCCCGCTCTTCGCGGTCGTCGTCTCCGGCTGCGCCCACGCGAGGAGCTCCGGAAACAGCCCCACGTCGCGGTACTCGTACGAGAGGCCCCGCCGTTCGCGCCACCGGGTCGCCCAGGCGAACGCGACGAGGTCGTCGCCGTCGAACCAGAGCCGCGCGTCCCACTCGTCCTCGTACGGGAGCCGCTGCGCCATGAACGCGTACCCGATCCCGTGCCGGCCGTCCGGCCACAGGTCGGCGACGAGGCCGAGCATCCGCGCGAAGTCGCCCGGGCGGTACGCGCGGCTCGTCACAGCTCGAGCTCCCATCCCTGCACCCGCTCGACGACGTCGAAGCCCAGGTCCTCGTACGCCTCGATCACGTCGTCGGAGTCGCCCCACGAATCGAGGTCGGCGGGGCCCTCGCCGATCGCCGTGCACGCGTGCAGGAGGAGCGAGGCGTACGCGTCCGGAGACCGCGCCTCGGGGAGGACGCCGGGGCCGTCGAGCAGCCGGTCGTCGGGCCACGCGCGGCAGAGGCCGACGACCGGCACGCCGACGACGACCGCGTCGAGCGGCGGCCGTGCGTCCGGCGTGACCTGCTTGTGCCCCCACAGACCGAGGTACGCACGGTCGAGCACCGCCGCGTAGTCGCGGCGGTCGAGGAGCGGCGGCTCGCGATTTCGCCGCAACGGGACGTCGTCCGCGTGCATCCGGACGTACGCTCCGGCGCGCCTGAACCCGTGCGCGCCCAGGTCGTCGTTCGTGTGCACCCACGCGAGCTGCGCGCCGCTCGCGCGCGCGCCGTCGAGATCGAGGTGCTCCGTCTCCCAGACGAGGCGGCCGTCCGTCGCGGTCGCGATCACGGCCAGCGCGAGGCGCGGTAGACGTTGCCTTCGAGCCGCCGTCCGAGCAGCCCCTCGAGCCACCGCGACACCTCGACGAGCGCGTCGACGTCGACGCCCGTGTGCACGCCCTCCCGCTCGAGCTGCCACACGAGGTCCTCCGTGGCGACGTTCCCGGTCGCATTCGGTGAGAACGGGCAGCCGCCGAGCCCGCCGACCGACGCGTCGAGGACCGTCGCGCCGCCCGCGAGCGCCCCCCACGCCGAGGCGTACCCCGTGTTGCGGGTGTTGTGCAGGTGCGCCCCGACGCGCGCGCCGAGGATCGACACGCGCTCGACGAGCCGCTGCACGCGGCGCGGTGTCGCGACGCCGATCGTGTCCGCGAGCACGAGCTCGTCCGCTGCGTCCAGCCGCTCGCAGAGCGCGGCGACGGCGCCCGGGTCGACCTCCCCTTCGAAGGGACAGCCCCACGCGCAGGAGATCGTGACCGTCGCCGGCTTGCCCGCGGCGGCGAGGATCGCGCGTACGCGCTCGACCGCCTCCTCGAGCGACGCGTTGCCGTTCCGCCGGTTGAACTCCTCCGTCGCGGCGAGGGTGCAGTTGACGCGGTCGAGCGACGTCGCCGCAAACCGCGCGTGGCCGCGCTCGTTCAGGACGAGCCCCGAGAGCTCGGACGTGCCGCGGTCCGCCGCGGCGACGACGTCCTCCGCACCGGCCATCTGCGGCACGCGGTCGTCGCGCACGAATGAGCAGGCCTCGATCCGGGGCAGGCGGGCACGCGCGAGGCGCGTCACGAGCTCGGCCCGCACCGCGGGCGCGAGCACGTCCGGCTCGTTCTGCAGCCCGTCCCGCGGCCCGACATCGCAGATCGTCACCGTCACCGCCGTATTTTCCCCTGATGCCCGTACGATGAGACGAGCCTACGTTGGCGCCAATGCATCCGTCGGCATCGTTCAGCGCAACCCTTCGCACCCGGCTCGACGACTCGCCGGGCACGTTCGCGCGCTTCGCGGCGGCGATCGGGGAGGCGGGCGCGTCGCTCGGCGCGATCGACATCGTCCGCGTCGAGCGCGGCACGAAGATCCGCGACGTCACCGTGCTCTGCAGCGACGCCGCGCATCTCGACCAGGTCGTCGCGAGCGTGCGGGACGTCGACGGCGTCGAGGTCCTGCACGTCTCCGACCGCACGTTCCTGATGCACCTCGGCGGCAAGATCGAGGTCGTGCCGCGCACGCCCGTGAAGACGCGCGACGACCTCTCGATGGCGTACACGCCCGGCGTCGCACGGGTCTCGCGCGCGATCGCCGACGACCCGCAGAAGGTCTGGAGCCTCACGACGAAGCAGCACATGGTCGCCGTCGTCACCGACGGCTCGGCCGTGCTCGGGCTCGGCGACATCGGCCCCGAGGCCGCCTTGCCCGTGATGGAGGGCAAGGCGATGCTGTTCAAGGAGTTCGGCCACGTCGACGCGTTCCCGATCTGCCTCGCGACGAAGGACGTCGACGAGATCGTGGCCGCGGTGAAGGCGATCGCGCCCGGCTTCGGCGGCATCAACCTGGAGGACATCGCCGCCCCGCGCTGCTTCGAGATCGAGGACCGGCTGCAGGCCGAGCTCGACGTCCCCGTGTTCCACGACGACCAGCACGGCACCGCGATCTGCGTCCTCGCGGCGCTCTTGAACGCGCTGCGCGTCGTCGGGAAGCGGCTCGAGGACGTGAAGATCCTGACGACGGGCTGTGGCGCCGCCGGCACGGCGGTGACGAAGATCCTGCTCGCAGCCGGCGCGAAGTGGATCCTCGGCTGCGACGAGCACGGCGCGCTCTACCGCGGCCGGCCCGGCCTCGACGGCGCGAAGGCCGACTACGCCGCGATCACGAACCCCGACAACCTGCAGGGAGCCGCCGACGAGCTGCTCGAGGGCGTCGACGTGTTCATCGGCGTCTCCGTCCCGGGCGCGATCACGCGCGCCGGCGTCGCGCGCATGGCTCCGTCGCCGATCGTGTTCGCGCTCGCGAACCCGCGCAGCGAAGTCGATCCCGAGGAGATCGAGGATCTCGCGGCGGTGATCGCGACCGGCCGGTCGGACTATCCGAACCAGATCAACAACGTCCTTGCGTTCCCCGGCGTCTTCCGCGGCGCGCTAGACGTCCGCGCCCGCTCGATCACGCACGGGATGCAGATCGCCGCGGCGCAGGCACTGGCGGGCGTCATTCCGGCCGACACGCTCTCCGCCGACTACATCGTCCCGAGCGTCTTCGACCGGACGGTCGCGCCGGCCGTGGCGCGCGCGGTCGCCGACGCCGCCGTTGCACAAGGGGTCGCCCGCGAGCACCAGGAGGCAAACGCGCGATGACCGTCACCTTCACAGAGCTCCACACCGGCACCGTCGGCGAGGCGATGACGCCCGGGATCCTCACCTGTCTCCCCGTCACGCCGCTGCGCGACGTCGCGCGGATGATGGCGCGCCACCGCGTGCACGCGATCGTCGTGTTCGGCTCGGACGACCGCCTGCACCCGTGGGGCGTCGTGTCCGACCTCGACCTGATCCGCGCCATCGAGACGCACGCGAACGCCGGCGCCGTCGCGGCGTCGCCCGTCGTCACCGTCACGCCCGACGTGCCGCTCGAGCACGCGGCCGCGCTGATGGCGGAGAACGAGACGACGCACCTGCTCGTCGCCTCGGACAAGGGCCTTCCCGTCGGGATCCTGTCGTCGCTCGACGTCGCCCGCGCGCTCGCCGCCGAGGGCGACCCCGGCGAGTCCTAGCCCACGAGCTCCGCGACCGCCTCCGCGAAGACGGCGGTGTGACGGTCGACGTCCCCGTTCGTCGTCGCGGGCGACATCAGCGCCATGTTGTGGAACGGCGTCAGGAGGACGCCGCGGTTCAGCGCGTACAGATGGACGAGCCGGTCGAGCAGGTGGTCGATCCCCTCCGCCGCCTCGCTGCCGTTCCGCGGCGGGTCCGGCCGGAAGAGATACTCGGCGCGGCAGCCGACCCGCGTCACGTGCCACGGCGCGCCGTACGACGCGATCACGTCCTCGACGCCGGCGGTGAAGCCCTCGGCGAGCGCGACCATCCGCGTGAACGCGTCTTCGTTCAGGACGTGCGCGAGCGTCGCGCGCATCGCGGCGAGCGAGACGACGTTCGCCGCGAGCGTCCCGCCGACCCCGCCGATGTCCGAGTCGTCGACGTCGATGAGCGCGTCGATCCGCTCCGCGACCTCCTCGGTGAACCCGTACGCGGCCGCCGGGATGCCGCCGCCGATCGCCTTGCCGACCGTGACGGCGTCCGGGTCGAGCCCGGCGGCCCGCGTGTACCCGCCGGGACCGGCGCAGAGCGTGTGCGTCTCGTCGATGACGAGCAGCGCGCCGTGCGCGCGCGTCAGCTCGCGGAGCCGCTCGTGGAACCCGGGCTCCGGCAGCACGATCCCGACGTTCGTCAGCACCGGCTCCGTCAGCACGCACGCGACGTCTCCGTGCGCGAGCTCGCGTTCCAGCGCCCGGACGTCGTTCCATTCGACGACGCGCGTCGTCTCGTCGAGCGGCACGGGCGGCCCGAGGTTGCCGGCACGCGCGACCACGCTGCCGCACTGCAGGGTCGCGAAGGTCTCGTCGACCGTGCCGTGGTAGCACCAGTTGAACACGAGCACCTTCGGCCGACCCGTCACGAGGCGGGCGAGGCGGATCGCGAACCGGTTCGCGTCGGTGGCCGTCAGCGCGAACTGCCAGCGCGCGGGACCGAATCGCCGCGTCAGCTCCTCGCCGACCCAGAGCGCGTCCTCGCTCGGCAGCATCAGGGTGATGCCGCGGCGCGCCCGCTCCGTCACCGCCTCCACGACCGGCGGCGGCGAGTGGCCGGTCATCGCGCCGGTGTCGCCCAGGCAGAGGTCGACGTACTCGTGGCCGTCGACGTCGCGGAAGCGGGCGCCCCACGCCTCGGCTGCGTAGACGGGAAAGCCGCCCGCCCACCGCATCATCCAGTGCATCGGGACGCCGCCGAGGAGGGACGACCGCGCGCGGCGCGAGAGCTCGCGGGACCGCGGGTGACGCTCGGCGAACGTCTCGAGCTCACGCTCGAGCAGCTCCTGGGCGCGCTCTCTCATATCGCCGCCCTCACGGCGTGCGCTCGTCGATTCCGTGCGGCGACCCGTGCTCCGCGAGGAGCTCCAGGAAGGGAACCGCGTCGAAGGCCTCCGGCCCGAGGACGCCCTCGCCGCGCCACGCGCCCGACGCCAGCAGCTCGAGCGCCACGACGGGGTTGACCGCCGTCTGCCAGACGACGGCCTGCGCACCGTCGCGCCGCATCGTCTCCTCGTTGTCGGCGACGTGGTACAGGTAGGTCGCGCGCGGGCGTCCGTCCTTGCCGGTGCCCGTGACGTAGGTCCCGGCGCAGGTCCG
The DNA here is from genome assembly GCA_036518135.1 of Gaiellaceae bacterium. GTDB lineage: Bacteria > Actinomycetota > Thermoleophilia > Gaiellales > Gaiellaceae > PALSA-600. The sequence goes on from DATDNT010000056.1 coordinate 20,994, forward strand.
GCCGCGCATCCGCTCGCCGAGCGTCGCCGGATCGGGCAGCGCCGCGGCGAGCACGTCGCGCGGCGCGACCTGCATCCCGCGCACGTTCACCGGCTCCGTCGAGTCGAGGTTCAGCTTGTGCAGCGTCTTCAGGATCTCGATGAACTCCTCGCCGAGGCCGTACTTGAAGTCGACGCGGTTGCACTCGATCCACCTCGGCACGAGGAGCACCTCCTCGTGCTCGACGTTCACGCACTCGATGGACCCGATCCCTTCGGGGAAGTCGAAGACCTCCGGCTCTGAGAACGGCTCCGTCGTGTACCAGCCGCGGTCGCGCTCCCAGATCACCGGCGGGTTGAGGCACTCCTCGATCGTCGTCCAGATCGAGAACGTCGGCGCGAACGCATGGCCGTCGACGACGAGGTCGGCGCCGTCGCGGACGCCGATCGTGTCGATCGCCGAGAAGAGGTGGTCGGCGGCGTAGCGCGCGAAGACATCCGACAGCCCCGGTTCGACGCCGATGCCGACGAGCGCGAGCAGCCCACGGTCGCGCCAGTCGTCGTCGCGCGCGAACTGCAGGTCGCCGAGCTTCGTGCCGTCGCGATCCGACAGCGTCATCGCCATGTCGAGGTACGTGCAGCCGCCGTCGAGGGCCGCGGCGAAGATCGGCGGGTTGAAGCGCGGGTCGGCCGCGTTGAGGATCGTGTCGCACCGTTCGGCGCGGGCGAGCTCGACGATCGCTTTCGCGTCCGACGCGTCGAGCTCCGCCGCGCCGAAGCGATCGTCGCCGAGGCGGTCGACGAGCGCCCGCGGCCGGGCCGCGTCGACGTCGGCGAAGACGATCCGCTCGAAGAAGTCGCGGCGCGCGGCGATGGGAGCGACGGCCGAGCCGACGCCCCCGGTGCCCACGACGAGGATCCTCACGGTACGCGCTGTCCCGGCACACGCGTCGTCCGCGACGCATCGGCGCCGACGTGCATGCGCTCCTGCGCCTCGCCGAGCACGTCGCCGAGGATCCCCGTCAGCTCGTCGATCTCGGCGCGTCCGGCGACGAGCGGCGGCGAGATCTGGACGACGGGGTCGCCGCGGTCGTCCGCCCGGCAGATGAGCCCGCGCTCGAAGAGCCGCGGCGACAGGAAGCCGCGCAGCAGCGTCTCGCACTCGTCGTCGTCGAACGTCTCGCGCGTCTCCTTGTCCTTGACGAGCTCGACGGCGTAGAAGTACCCCGTCCCGCGCACGTCGCCGACGATGTCGAGCTCCTTCAGGCCCTCGAGCCGGCCACGGAAGTACGACTCGTTCTCGCGGACGTTCTCGACGATGCGCTCGCGCTTCATGATCTCGATGTTCTTCAGCGCGATCGCGCACATCACCGGGTGGCCGCCGAAGGTGATCCCGTGCGAGTACATCGCGGATTCGCCCCCGAACGGCTCGAAGACCCCGTCGGTCGCGATCACGGCGCCGATCGACGCGTACGCCGACGAGAGCCCCTTCGCGGACGTGATCAGGTCGGGCCGGATGTCGTACAGATCGGACCCGAACCACGCGCCGAGCCGCCCGAAGCCGCAGATGACCTCGTCCGCGCAGAGCAGGATCCCGTAGCGGTCGCAGATCTCGCGGACGCCCTGGAAGTACCCGGCCGGCGGCGTGAACGAGCCGCCGGCGTTCTGCACCGGCTCCATCATCACCATCGCCACCGTCTTCGGCCCGGCCGCGACGATCGTCTGCTCGAGGTCGTCGAGCAGGAACTGCGTGAACTGCTCCTCCGACTCGTCGAGCGGCCGGTGGTAGCGGTTCGTGTTCCGCACGTGCAGCACGTCCGGGACGAGCGGTTCGTACTCGTTCTTGATCGCCGCGATCCCGTTGATCGAGAGCGCGCCCATCGTCGTGCCGTGGTACGCCGTCCGGCGCGAGATCGCCTTCCACCGGCGCTCGCCGCGGGCGGAGTGGTAGGCGCGCGCGAGTTTCCATGCGGACTCGACCGCCTCGGAGCCGCCGGAGACGAAGAACACCTTGTTCAGGTCGCCCGGCGCGAGCTGCGCGACCTCGTGCGCGAGCTCGATCGCGCGCGGATGCGCGTACGACCAGTTCGTGTAGAACGGCAGCTCCTTCATCTGGTCGAGCGCCGCCTGGCCGATCTCCTCTCCGTGGGAGTAGCCGATCTGCACCGCGAAGAGCCCGGCGAGCCCGTCCAGGTAGCGCTTGCCGTTCGCGTCCTCGAGGTAGCAGCCGTCGCCGCGCACGATGATCGGCACGTCCGCCGTGCCGTACGCGCCCATGCGCGTGAAGTGCAGCCACAGGTGATCTCGTGCTGCCTGCTGCAGGTCGAGGCTCATACGGGAACCACTCCTTTCCGCGAGCGGATGTTCTGGAAGAGGATGTTGGCGAGCATCGCGCTGACGGCGACGACGAAGATCGCCGTGCCGATCACGTTGATCTGCGGCGGCGTCGCGACGCGGGCCGCTCCCCACACGAAGAGCGGGAACGTGATCGTCGAGCCCGCGTTGAAGTACGTGATCACGAAGTCGTCGATCGAGAGCGCGAACGCGAGCAGCGCCGCGGCGATGATGCCGGGCATGATCAGCGGGAGCGTGACGCGCGTGAACGTGACCCACTCGTTCGCGCCGAGGTCCATCGCCGCCTCCTCGAGGTGACGGTCGAAGCCCACGAGCCGGGCGCGGACGGTGACGACGACGTAGCTGATGTTGAAGAGGATGTGGGCGATCAGGATCGTCCCGAACCCCTGGGGCATCCGCCAGTTGACGAAGAGCGCGAGCAGCGACGCGCCCATCACGACCTCGGGCGTCGTCATCGGGATGAAGATGAGGAGGTTCGTGGTCGCCCCGCCGCGGAAGCGGTAGCGCACGAGCGCCAGCGCGATCAGCGTGCCGAGGATCGTCGCCACGAGCGACGAGAGGAGCGCGATCTCGATGCTCACGCGGAGCGCGCCGCCGAGCCCCGGGTACCCGAACGGGTCGAGCCAGTTCTTCCACGTGAAGCCCTCCCACGTGTAGTTGAATCGGCCCTTCGGGTTGTTGAACGAGAACGCGACGACGACCGCGATCGGCAGGAACAGGTACACGAGCGCGAGCACCGCGTACGCGGTCAGGAGGTGGTGCCGCACCCACCTCATACGTGCGACACCGTCAGCCGTTCCGTGCCGAGGATCCGCGCGAAGATCAGCACGAGCACGAGGATCGCCGCCATCAGGACGAACGACAGCGCCGCCGCCGTCGGGTAGTCGCGCACGGCGAGGAACTCCGACTGGATGACGTTGCCGATCATGTACTGGCGCGGCGTCCCGAGGAGCTGCGCGTTGATGAAGTCGCCCGCCGCCGGGATGAACGTCAGCAGCACGCCGGCGAACACCCCCGGCAGGGAGAGCGGCAGCGTGACGCGCAGGAAGGCGCGCGGCTTCGACGCGTACAGGTCGCCCGCAGCCTCGATCAGCCTGCCGTCGATCTGCTCGAGGCTGACGTACAGCGGCAGCACCATGAACGGCAGGAAGTTGTAGGTGATGCCGGCGATCACGGCCGCCGACGTCGCGAGCAGCCTGCCGTCGGAGCCGAGGATCCCGAGGTGCTGGAGCGTATGGACGACGATCCCGTTGTCGGCGAGGATCGTCTCCCACGCGAGCGTCCTGATCAGGTACGTGACAAAGAACGGCGCGATCACGAGCAGCAGGAAGAGGTTCTTCCAGCGTCCGCCGCGAAACGCGATCCAGTAGGCGAGCGGGTACGAGACGGCGAGCGCGATCACCGTCGCGATCCCGGCGTACACGCCCGACCGCACGAACTGCGTCTGGTACGCGGTGATCGCGTCGTGGAAGTTGCTCCACACCCACCCGAAGGTGAAGAGCGGGAACAGCCCCTGCGACAGGGACATCTTCCCGAGGTACCACATCGGCACCACGAAGAAGACGACGAGCCAGGCCATCCCCGGTGCGAGGAGCAGGTACGGGATCGACCACTTCTGGCGGTGCAGCAGACGCATCAGCCCGAGATGAGCGCCTGGAACGCCTTCTTGTACTTCGGATTGAGGAGCGCCTTCGCGTCGAACGCGTGCGTGTTCGCGAGCATCGACTTCGTGGGGAAGATCAGCGGGTTGTGCGCGACCGACGGGTCCGACTTCTCGAGGACCTTGTCGGCGCCGACGACGGGGCAGATGTAGTTGACGTAGTCCTCGACCTCGGCCGCGATCTCCGGGCGGTAGTACCAGTTCATGAGCGTCGAGGCGGCGAACGCATTGCCGCCCTTCGGGATCAGCATCTGGTCGGTCCAGATCATCCCGCCGGTGTCCGGGAGCACCCACTTGAGGCCCGGGTGGTCGGCCTGCAGCTGCACCATGTCGCCGGACCAGGCGAGGCACGCGTAGATGTCGCCCTTCGCGAGGAGCGGCGCGTAGTCGTTGCCGGTGAACTGGCGGATCTGGCCCGAGTTGACCGCCTGCTTCAGCGTCGCGACCGCCTTGTTGAACGTCGCGTCGGTGACGTGCGACGGGTCATCGCCGTTCATCAGCATCGTCGCGCCGATCGAGTCCGACATCTCCGTCAGCATCGTCACCTTCCCCTTCAGCTTGGGGTTGGTGAGCAGGTCCTTGAGCGTCGTGACGTCGCCGCCGACGAGCTTCGGGTCGTACCCGATCCCGGTCATGCCGGACTGCCACGGCAGGCTGTAGTCGCGCTTGGGGTCCCAGTTCGGGTGCTGCAGCGAGGGCTGCAGGTTCTTGATGTTCGGCAGCGCCGCCTTGTCGAGCTTCTCGAGCCAGCCGAGCTCGATCATGCGCCCGGGCAGGCCCGACGAGTCGGTCATCACGATGATGTCGCGTCCGATCGACTGCCCCTGCGACAGCGGCCCCTCGATCTTCCCGAAGAAGCTGTCGTTGTCGTTGATGTCCTCGACGTACTTGACCTTGACGCCGTAGTGCTTCTCGAACTGGACGAGCGACGGGTGCGTCTTCGTCTTCTCGTTGATGTCGATGTAGAGCGGCCAGTTCGAGAACGTGATCGTCTTCGGCAGCGTCTGGCCGCCGCCGGTCGTCGTCGCGCCGGCCGTCGACTTCGAGCCGCCGCCCCCGCACGCCGCGAGCAGCCCGGGGACGGTCAGCAGGGCGCTACCCGCCGCCCCCCGGCGGAGCAGCTCGCGACGGGAAAAGGCCTGGTCGGTCATGCGTCTTCCTCCTCGGGTCGGGATACGACGAACGTCGCGTCGGGGGCGAAGGACAGCTCGAGCTCGTCGCCCGGCGCATGGGACCCCGCGCCGGGAACGGACACCGTCACCTCACCGACGGGCGTCCCGACGACGTACTGCGTCGAGGCGCCGATGTAGGCGCTCTCGACGACCTTCCCGGAGATGCGGTTCGCGTCCGCACCGCCGATGTGCAGCTTCTCAGGCCTGATCCCGACCGCGACGCGCCCGGCGTGCCCGTCGATGCGCTGCGGGTCGACCTGCAGCACCTGGCCGCCGTCGAGACGCACGCTGTCGGCGCCGGCGACGGTCCCGGGCAGCAGGTTCGACACGCCGAGGAAGCTCGCCACGAACGCCGTCCTCGGGCGCTCGTAGAGATCCGCCGGCGGCCCCATCTGCTCGATGCGGCCGCGGTTCATGACGACGATCCAGTCGGCCATCGTCATCGCCTCCTCCTGGTCGTGCGTCACGTGCACGAACGTGAACTTCATCTCGTGCTGGATCCGCTTCAGCTCGAGCTGCATCTCCTTCCGCAGCTTCAGGTCGAGAGCGCCGAGCGGCTCGTCGAGGAGCAGCACGCGCGGGCTGTTGACGAGCGCGCGTGCGAGCGCGACGCGCTGCTGCTGGCCGCCCGACAGCTGTCGCGGGCGCCGCGTGCCGTACCCCTCGAGCCCGACGACGCGGAGCATCTCGTCGACGCGCCGGCGGAGCTCGGCGCCCTTGACGCGGCGGCGGCGCAGGCCGAACGCGACGTTCTCGAAGATCGTCAGGTGCGGGAAGAGCGCGTAGCTCTGGAAGACGGTGTTGACGTCGCGCTTGTGCGGCGGCAGGCCCGTGACGCTCTTGTCGCCGAGGTAGATCGTCCCCTCGCTCGGCTCCTCGAACCCGCCGATCATGCGGAGCGTCGTCGTCTTGCCGCAGCCGGACGGGCCGAGGAGGGCGTAGAACTGGCCGCTCTCGATCTCGAGGCTGAGGTCGTCGACGGCGACGACGTCCTGGAACCGCTTCGTCACGTGCTCGAGCCGGACGTCGTTCGTCACGCGGTCGCCTCCTCGTCGACGTGGGTGCCCCACGCGAACACCTGCTTCGCGAGGTCCAGGTACAGGAACGTCTCGGTGGTCATGACGCCCTCGAGGGACCGGACGCGGCTCGTCAGGTCGAGCAGGTGGTGCCGGTCGGTGCAGATCACCTCGACGAGGACGTCGAACCGGCCCGCGGTGACGACGACGTAGCTCGACTCGTCCCACGACGCGATCACGTCGGCGACCGGCTCCGGGCTGCCCGCGGTGTTGATCCCGATCATCGCCATCGCCTCGAACCCGAGCCCGAGCGGGTTCGTCACGCCGGTCACCTGCAGGATCCCGTCCTCGACGAGGCGCGTGTACCGCGCGCGCACCGTGGCCTCCGCGACGCCGACGCGGCTCGCGACGCGGCGGAACGACGCGCGGCCGTTCTCCTGCAGGGCCTCGATGATCCCGCGGTCGACGGTGTCGAGCGAGCGGGGCCTCGTGACGGGGCCGCGCGCCGAGGACGAAGACGCCACGAGGCGAGGTTCTACCTGACGGCTGCGCATTTCGTCAACGGACGCCCATGTCCGGTGCGAAATGCGCAGCGATCAGCGCTGGCCGAGCCGCATTCCGAGCACCCGCGGCACCGCCGCCACGGTGCGGGCGGCACGCGACGCGCGGCGGCCGTGCTCCTCGGCCTCCTCGCACGCGAGGATCGCGCCGCGGATCGCGCCCCCACCGAGGCGGCGAAGCGGCTCGCGCGGCACCCTCGCCACCCGGCGGTCGACGAGCGGCAGCCGCGTCCACTCGTCGTCGACGCCGCGGACGAGCGAGGCGAGCACGCGCCCCGCGAGCCACGAGGGCCCGACCCCGTGGCCGGAGTACCCGAGTGCGTACCGGAGCCGCGTCCCCGGGACCGTGCCGATGAACGGGACGTGGTCGGCCGAGACGTCGATCGGCCCGCCCCACGCCGCCTCCACGCGCGCCTCGGCGAGGCCGGGCAGCAGCCGGCGGAGCCCCTCCTCCGCGCGGCCGGCCGTCGCGGCGTCGTGCGTGAACCGTTCGTCGATGCGCCCGCCGAACCCGATCGGCCCCGAGCCCGAGCCCATCAGCACCCGGCCGTCGTCGGTCGTGCGGAAATAGTGCAGGAACATGCGCGAGTCGACGATCGCCTCGCCCTGCGTCCAGCCGATCTCCCGGAGGAGGTCGGGCACGGGCTCCGTCAGGACGACGTAGCTGCCGAACGCGGTGAGGCGCCCGCGCACCGGCCGCCACTCCGTCGCCCACGCGTTCGTCGCGACGACGACGTCGCGCGCCCGGACGACGTGCCCGTTCGCGTCGAGGCAGCCGTCCGCGCGAAGGCGCGCGCGCGTCCCCTCGTACACCTCGACGCCGTCGGCGAGCGCGGCGCGTCGCAGCGCGCGCACGAGGCGCGCCGGGTGCACCGTCGCGCCGTCGCGAAAGTGGACACCGCGACGGAAGCGCGGCGAGATGCCCGGCGCCTCGCGCAGCTCGGCCTCCTCCGGCCGACCGACGGCGCGTGCGGCGGCGACCTGCTCGTCGACGGCTGCGTCCTGCGACGGCGTCGTCGCGACCTGCAGCATCCCGCCTTCGCGGAGCCACGCGTCCTCGCCGCGCTCCGCGAGGAATGCGCGGATCCCGGGGACGATCCGGTCGCCCGCCGCACAGAGCTCGAGCGCGCGCTCGTCGCCGAAGAGCGTCCGCAGTGTCGGCAGGTACGACCAGTAGCCGTGGCAGAAGCCGCCGTTCCGGCCGCTCGGGCCGAAGCCGCAGAAGGACGCCTCGAGCAGCGCGACGCGCGGCGGGTCGTCCTGCGCGCGCAGCGCGAGCGCCGCCCAGAGGCCGGTGAAGCCACCGCCGACGATCGCGACGTCGACGTCGAGGTCGCTGCGAAGCGGCGCCGACCGCTCGCCGTCGTCGGCGTCCTCGAGCCACCACGCGGGCCGCGCGCCGGGCAGGACCGACGGCCGCATCACGCGGGCGCAGGCGCAGGGACCGGCTCGACCGCGGCTCGCGGCCGTGCCGGGAGCAGCGCGACGACGGCGGTCGTCACGACGACGCCGACCCACTGCCACCCTGTGAGCGTCTGGCCGAACCTGAAGTACCCGACCAGGATCGCCGTCACCGGGAACGCGAGCTCCGCAATCGTCGCCGCGAGTGCCGGCGTCGAGCGCAGGCCGTAGTAGTAGAGGAACATCGCGGCGAAGCCGGTCACGACGGCGAGCACCGCGATCCAGAACGTGTCGTGCCACGAAGCGAACGCCGGGGCGCCGAGGACGAGCAGCGCGATCGCGCTCGCCGGCAGCCCGAAGACGAACCGGAGCGTCGTCACGTGCTCGAACCGCAGGTCCCGGGCGAGGTAGCGCCCGAAGACGGTGCCGAGGCCCCACAGGAGCGCCGCGCCGAGGGCGTACGCCATCGTCGTGAGCCCGTGCGCCTCCGGATGGAAGGGCTGCGGCACGCCCATGAGCCACGTCCCGGCGAGCGCGAGCGCGAAGTAGACGCCGTACAACGGCCGCGGCCGCTCGCGCAGGATCACGACGGCGCCGACCGCGGCGAAGAGCGGCTGCACCTTCTGCAGGACGACCGGCGTCACGAAGTCGTGGTGCGCGAAGAGCGCCTCGGTGAAGAGGATCGTCGCGACAGCCGAGGCGCCCGCGCCGATCGCGACGGCCGCGAGCACGTGCCGCCACCCGAGGCGGACGACGGCGGCGAGCGCCGCGGCCGCGAGCGGCAGCGTCAGGACGACCAGCACGAGGTGCTCGCCGAACACGATCGTGGCCGCGGTCGTCGTCGCGGACAGTGGCCCGCGGATCCACTGGTCGAGCCCCCACAGCGCCGCAGCGGCGGCGACGAGGACGATGCCGAACGAGCGCCGCACCGGCGCAGCCTAGCTAGGAGACTTGGTAGTCGAAGATGCGCTGCGCCTTCACTGTCACGATCACGCGGTCGTAGTCGCCGACGTAGTCCGTGCCGCGGTAGCGCTGCGAGAGCGCGTGGATGTGGTCGAGGGCGCCGCCGGTCTGGAGCTCGGCGACGCCCTCCACCTCGAAGTAGCGGTACGGGTCCTGTGCGTCGAAGACGCTGACGCTCACCCGCGGGTCGCGGCGGAGATGCCTCCCCTTCGCGCGGCCGTTCGTCGTGTTGAAGACGACGTTCTCGCCGTCGGTGTCGATCCAGACGATGCTCGTCTGTGGCGTGCCGTCCTCGTTCACCGTCGCGACCGCCGCGAAGTTCTTGCCGCGGCAGAGCTCGACCTGCGCCTGCGTCAGCTTCTCCATCGCTACTTCACGGTCGTCGGGATGTTCGCGATCTTCCCGGCCTTCAGCTTCTTCTCCACGACGGCGACCTTCTGCTCGATCCCGGCCGGCGTCTTCGGCGAGAACTTGCCGATGCCGACGCCGTTGTCCGCGATGCCGTACACCGCATCCTGGCCCCCCTTGAAGTTGCCGCTCTTCGCGTCCTTGATCGCGTCGTAGACGGCGGTGTCGACGCGCTTCAGCGCGGAGGTGAGGACGTACGTGCCGAGGTAGCCCTGGTCGGCGTCGACGCCGACGCCCCAGACGTTCCGCTCCTTCGCGGCGTCGAGCGCGCCGAGCCCGCACCCGCCTGCGACCTGGAACACGACGACCGACCCCTGGCCGATCTGGTTCAGCGCGACCTCCTTGCACTTGTTCTGCTTCTCGAAGTCCTGCGAATAGCCGTTCAGCGTCTGCACGCCGGGATCGGCGGCCTTGGCGCCCGCCTGGTAGCCGGCGATGTAGCGATCGACCGGCGGCTGCTTCTGGCCGCCGACGGACGACACCGCCTTGCCGCCGCGCTGCTTCGCCGCGAGGCCCGCGGCGTACCCGGCGAGGTAGCCCGCCTCCTGCTCCTTGAAGAGCAGCCCCTCGACGTTCGGGAGGCCGCCCTCGTCCGCGTTCGCCACGTCGACGATCGCGAAGTGCGACTTCGGGAACTGCTTCGCGACGGCCTTCATCGCGTCGATCTCCGTGAAGCCGACGCCGATGATCAGGTCATAGCCCTGCTTGGCGAGCGCGGCGAGGTTCGGGATGTAGTCGGCCGGCGAGTTCGACTGCACGACGCGGGTCTGCACGCCGAGATCCTTCGCCGCCTTCTGCAGGCCGAGGTACGCGAGATGGTTGAACGAGCGGTCGTTCAGGCCGCCGATGTCGGTCGACAGCCCGACCTTGAAGCTGCCGGAGCCGCCCTTGCCGGAGCCCGTGCCGGAGGACGAGGTCGTCGTCTGCTGCGGCGGCGGCGTGGCCTGCGTCGACGTGGTCTTCGTCGTCTTCTTCGAGCCGCACCCCGCCGCCACGAGTGCGAGCGCGGCGACGAGCACGGCGAACGGGATCAGTCTCTTCACGTTTCCTCCGAGGTCTCTTTGGCCGTCAGATTCTCCAAGATGTCGCGCCAGCGGGAGAACAACAACTGATGCGTGCCGTCGACGAGACGCAGCTCGGCGCGCGGGAGCCGCTCCAGGTACGTCTCGGCGATCACCGGCGGGCAAACGGTGTCCCGCTCGCCCCACCACAGCGTCGCCGGCACGTGCACGTCGCTCAGCTCGAAGCCCCACGGACGCCCGAGATAGGCGAGCTCGCGCGCGAGCCAGAGGCCGCCGTGGCGGAAGCTCTCGAGGCGACCGCGGGCGTAGGCGGCGTCGCTCGACGGGTCGCCGGTCGGCGGGACGGGCTGCGTCCCCCATCGCTCGAGCCCGCGCGCGGCCAGGCGAGGAGAGACGCGTGCGACGCGCATCGCGGTCTGCACGTCGCGCGGCAGCGTGCGGAGGAGGTCGGGCGGCGGCATCGAGCCGACGACGGCGACCCGTGTCGCGCGGTCGGGCGCGGCCGCCGCGAGCGCGAGCGCGTGCGGGCCGCCCGCCGACCAGCCGAGGACGGCGAAGCGGTCGACGTCGAGGGCAGCGGTTGTCGCCTCGGCCCACCCCGCGAGCGACGCGAACCGCCGCGGTGGGCCGCACCGGTCGACCGCGAGCAGACGGACGCCGAGCTCGTGTGCGATCGAGTCGTCCGGGTGGCGCGAGAGGCGCGAGTCGCCGCCCCCGTGCAGGTAGACGACCGGCGTCCCGTCGGGGTCGCCGACGTCGTCGACGCTCAGCGCGTGACGACCAGCACGCCGCGCATTCCGAGCTCCCGGTGGTTCGCGATCGAGCACCAGAACGAGTATCGCCCCGGCGCGAGCCTCACCGTCAGGTCGGTGCGCCCGCCCGGCGCCACCTCGGCCGTCCCGGCGACGTGCCGCGCGCCCAGCCGCTGCAGCCGCAGGTCGTGCGGGTCCTGGCCGTAGTTCACGAGCTCGATCACCGCCGTCCCCGCCCGCACGTGCAGGCGCGAGAGCGAGAACGAGAACTCCTTCGCCGAGACCTGCACCCGCGACGGCGCCGCCGTGTGCGCGAGCGCGGCCACGGCCGCGGCGACGACGGCGAGCGTCTTCACTTGACGAGCGTCGGGCGGGCGAAGCGCGACGCGTCCGGAAGCACGCGGGCCGCGTCGCAGTCGAGCCACTGCTCGAGGAGCGCGGCGTAGACGCCGCGGAAGTCGGAGGTCGCGCGGAGGTTGCCGTCGTCGTCGAGCCCGTTCGCGAGGCCGGGGAACTCGCCGACCTGCGTGCCGGCGGCGCGCGTCCCGATCAGGAAGCCGGTCCCGGCGGCGCCGTGGTCCGTGCCGCCCGAGCCGTTCTCGGCGGCCCGCCGCCCGAACTCCGTCCAGACGAGCGTGAGCACGCGGTCGGCGACTCCGCGCGCCTCGAGGTCGCGCTGGAATGCGTACAGCGATTGCGCCGTCGTCTGCAGCGCCGGCGCGAGCGCGTCCGCCTGGCCGGCGTGCGTGTCGTACTCGCCCGCGGCCTCGAGCGCGACGCAGCGGAGCGGCAGCCCGGCCGCGACCATCGCGGCGAGCCCCTGCAGCCGGTGCGGGAAGTCGTCGTCGACCTTCGGGTAGGCGACCGGGGAGGTGAGCGTGTCGCCGGCGAACGGCGCGAGCTGGCGCCGCAGCGTGTCGGCCTGGCGCGCGACGTTCGCCGCGGTCCGCGACGCCGGGTCGTTCGCGCCGCCGCGGCCGAGGAGGCCGATCGCGTCGAGCATCCGGCTCTCGACGTCGCCCCAGACGCCGGGCACCCAGAAGTCGTACTGGTCGGGGCCGTCGATCGCAGCGACGGGGACCTTCACGGTCGCGAGCGTCGGCTGCAGAGAGCCCGTCAGCGACAGCCCCTGCAGGGGGTTGTCCGGCGTGCCCGCCGCGTCGAGGTAGCGGCCCATCCACCCGGTGAGGAGGTGCGCGTCGGTCGCGCCGACCTCCCAGAAGTGCCGCGACGTGAAGTGCGACTGGTCCGGGTGGTCGTAGCCGACGGCCGGCAGCACCGTCACCTTTCCCTCGCCGTGGAGCTGCGCGAGCGGCGAGAGCGCGGGGTGCCAGTGCAGGCGGTCGTCCTCCGCGAACGGGGTGCCGCCCGCGAGCGCGAGCTGCGGGCGGAGCTTGCGGTAGAGCGGGTCCCCGTCGGGATAGAGGAGCGAGAGCGCGTCGGCGCCGCCCTCGAGGAAGACGGTGACGAGGATCGGCTGCTGCGGCGCCGCGGCGGCGGCCGCAATCCCCTCCTCGAACAGGCCGAGCTTGCCGACGCCGTACACGGACAGCGCGAGGCCGAGCGACTTCGCGACGAACGCGCGGCGTGACAGGCCGGTGCCTGCGGGCGTCGGCATCCCCGGCTCGATCGACGGCAGGCCGCGACCCGCCCGGATGCACTCGTCGCAGCCGATGCGCGCCGTCACGACGTCTGGAGGTCGGGGGACATGGCGATCAGCTGGCGGAGCGCGTTCTCGACGAGCACCGGGTACTGCACCTGCTTCCACCGCTCGCGGCCCGCGTCGCCGAGCGCGTCGTGTGCGAACCGGAGCAGCGCGCTCTTCGTCGCCTCGGAGAGCTGCGGGTCGTTCCAGAACGCGAGCGCGCGCGTGAGCACCGTCTGCGCGTCGGCAGGATCTCTCGCCTTCGAGGGGTCGAGCTGCCGGTGCTGCAGGAGCTCCTGCACGCCGATCCAGCGGCCGCGGAACGTCGCCGTGTCGAGCCAGCGCGAGTCGTCCCAGCCGGCGACGTTCGGCGGGTAGAAGAGCTGCTGCCCCGAGAGCCCGCCGATCCACGCCCAGGCGTCGGTCGTGACCCCGGCGCCGATGCGGCGCAGCAGCCCGGCAATGTGCACGACCGGCGGCTTCGTCATCCGCGGGCCTTCGTAGAGCGCGGGGTGCTTCAGCACGATCTCGAGCACCGGCCGCACCTGCCGGCCGCTCCCGTACGCGGCCTCGAGCGCGCGCTCCGTCGCCGCGTCGGGCGGCGTCGGCACGAAGTAGCCCCAGAGCTTGCGCACGAAGAACGACGCGTGCTTCGGGTTCGACAGGCAGAGGCGGCACGCGCCCCTCCAGTCGAAGCGACCGGACGAGCGGAAGACGTGCTTCACGCCCGTGTCGTGCTCCTTGGCATCGAAGTGGAAGTCGTAGTCGCCGACGCCGGGCTTCCACCGGTTCACCCAGCCGGTGAGCGAGCGCGCCTGCTCGCGCACGTCGCGCTCGGTGTAGGCGCCGCGGTCGGCGCCGAGCGTGAACAGCTCCATCATCTCGCGGGCGTAGTTCTCGTTCGGCGCGTCCTTCGAGTTGTCGGTGCCGTTCAGCCAGAGCAGCATCGCCGGATCGCGTGTCACGTCGAGCAGCAGCTGCTCGAACGAGCCGAGCGCGTGCGAACGGAAGAGCTCGTTCTGGCGGAGCATCAGCCGCTGGCTGCCGACGCCGTCGTTCGACGTTGCGAACCAGTCGTGCCACACGAGTGTCATGCGCTCGACGAGCGGCCGCGACGTGCGCACCATCTTGTCGAGCCACCAGCAATGGTCGTGCCCCCAGGCGTCGGCGGGCGCGAGCGGCCGGCCCTTGTCGTCGTGCGGCATCGGCCCGACGAGCCTCTCCCGGCCCGGATGGAGGAGCGATCGCACGGCGCCGTCGAGCCCGAGCTTCGCGAGCGCCTCGGCCTCGTCCCGACGCGGGCCGAAGCCGGCGCGCCAGAGCAGCCGCTCTGCCTGCGGTACGTCGAAGCTCCCCCGGTACACCGGCGCCCCCATGGGGGTATCGTCGGCCGCCTCGCGGCGGCGTCGCATCACCCTTCCAGGTGCTTCGCTGGCGCGGCGGAGATCGTGGAGCGCTCGCTCAGAGACGCTTGACGAGGAGCACGCGCGCCTCGCCGCGGCCGTCGTAGCCGTCGTCCACCTCGCTCACGTCGAAGCCCATCGCCTCGTGGAAGGCGATCGAGCCGCGGTTCTGCGGAGAGGTGACGGCACGCACGACCCGCCGCGGCGCGACCGCCGCGAAGAACCGCTCGTACAGCGCGCGACCGATCCCGGCGCCGCGGTACGCCGGGTCGATGCCGACGAAGTGGATGTAGGCCTCGTCGTCGTACGTCTGCGACCGGAAGCCGCACAGGAAGCCCGCCAGGCGCTCTCCGTCGAGCGCGACGAACGACGTGTCGCGGAAGTGGACGAAGAAGAGCTTCGGAAGCATCGGCGCCATGTTGCGTCCGCCCCACCACTCATCGACGTTCCCGATAACTCGCGCGTAGTGCTCCGGCTCCGCGTTCCGGATGACGAGCGGGAACATAGGCTGAGCCTATGCGCATTCTCATCCTCGGCGGCACGCAGTTCCTCGGGCGGCACACCGTCGACGTCGCGCTCGCGCGCGGCCACGACGTGACGTTGTTCAACCGCGGCCAGACGAGCCCGCATCTCTTCCCCGACGTGGAGAAGCTGCGCGGCGACCGCGACGGCGACCTCTCCGCGCTCGCCGGTACGACCTGGGACGCGGTCGTCGACACGAGCGGCTACGTCCCGCGCATCGTCGCGCAGACGATCGACGCGCTCGGCGACGTCGGCCACTACACGTTCGTCTCGTCGATCTCGGTGTACGCCGACGTGTCGACGCCGCCGACCGAGTCGTCCGCCGTGGCGGAGCTCGAGGAGCCGACGGAGGAGGTGATGGAGGCCTACGGCGCGTTGAAGGCCGACTGCGAGGACGTCGTACGGGAGCGGCACCCCGCCGCGTTCGTACCGCGGCCGGGACTGATCGTCGGCCCGTGGGACCCCACCGGCCGCTTCACGTACTGGCCGCAGCGGATCGCCGCCGGCGGCCGCGTGCTCGCGCCGGCGCCGCCCGACGCCGACGCGCAGGTGATCGACGTGCGCGACCTCGCGGGCTGGATCGTGCGCGCGGCCGAGGACCGGCTCGCCGGCACGTTCAACGCCGTCGACCGCCCACTCCCGCGCGCCACGCTCTTCGAGACGTGCGTCGGCGTGTCCGAGAGCGACGCCGAGCTCGTCTGGGTCGAGCCCGAGTTCCTCGTCGAGCACGAGGTCGGCGAGTGGATGGAGCTCCCGCTCTGGCTCGCCGATCCCGCCTACGCCGGGATGCTCTCGGTCGACCCGTCGCCGGCGTTCGCCGCCGGCCTCGAAACGCGGCCGCTCGAGGAGACGGTGCGCGACACGCTCGCGTGGGTGCAGTCGGGCGAGGCGCCGATCGAGCCGCCCGCCGGCCTCGCCCGCGACAAGGAGCAGGCCGTCCTTGACGCCTGGCTCTCGAAAGGATAGTTTCGAAAGATCTCTTTCGAAGACTCGCTCACCCTCTCCGACCCCCGCGCCATGCGCGCTCTCGCGCACCCGACGAGGCTCGCGCTCCTCGACCACCTCCACGCCGTCGACCACGCGACGGCGACGGAGTGCGGCGACGCCGTCGGCGACAGCCCCTCGTCGTGCAGCTACCACCTGCGCGCGCTGGCGAAGTGGGGCTTCGTCGAGGAGGCGGACGGCGGCCGGGGCCGCGAGCGCCCATGGCGAGCGACCGCCGCGCGCATCGAGTTCCCGTCGGACGGCCACGAGGCGGCGATCCTGCGCGACGAGCTCGTCGCGCGGCAGCAGCAGCGCGTGCGCAACGCACTCCGCCGCGAGCACGAGCTGCCGCCGGCGTGGCGGCGCGCGGCGGAGACGTCGGCCGCGACGCTCGAGCTGACGCCGAAGGAGCTGGCCGAGCTCGGCGAGCGGTTCGAGGCGCTCCTCGACGAGTTCCGCGGGCGCGGCGCGCGGCGCGGGTCGCGGAGCGTCGTCGTCAGCTTCGGCGCAGTCGCCGAGCCGTGATCCTCCGGAACCGCACGGTGGCGTCGCTGCTCGCCGCGGAGGTCGTGTCGACGACGTGCTCACAGATGGCGGCCGTCGCGCTCCCGTGGTTCGTGCTCGTCACGACTCGGTCGGCGGCGCGGCTCTCGTGGGTCGTGGCCGCCGAGATCGCGGGGATGGGCGTGTTCGGCGTCCTCGGCGGGAACATCGCGGGCCGCGCCGGCGCACGGACGACACTGCTCGTCTGCGACGCGGCGCGCGTGCCGCTGACGGCGGCCATCCCGCTGCTGCACTCGCTGGGCGCGTTGCCGTTCGCGCTCCTCGTCGCGCTGAGCTTCGGCCTCGGCGCGTTCAGTGCGCCCGCCTTCGGTGCGCGCGTCGCCCTCGTCCCGGACGTCGTCGGCGAGGAGGAGCGCGCGATCGGCAAGGCGCAGACGCTGTTCCAGGCGTCGAATCGCCTGACGATCCTCGCCGGGCCGGTCCTCGGCGGGTTGCTGATCGGCGTCACCGGCGCGACGAACGTGCTCTGGATCGACGCCGCGAGCTACCTCGTCGCGATCGCGCTCGTCGCGGCGTTCGTCCCGCGCGCCGCCCCGCACGACTGCGCCCCTGCGCGCAGCGACGTGCTCGCCGGCGCCCGATTCGTGTGGCGCGACCCGCTCCTGCGCGCGTGGATGCTCGCCGGCACGCTCCTCGAGGTCTGCTGGCAGTCGCTCTTCGTCGCGATCGCCTACCTCGCGTACCGGGACTTCCATCACGACGCGCATCTCGTCGGCTACGCCTACGGCGCGTTCGGCGGCGGAGCGCTACTGGGCAGCGCGCTCGCGTTCAGGCTGCTCGACCGGGTGGAGCCGGTGCTGATGGCGAGCGCGGGAATGGCCGTGCAGATCGCGCCGCTCACGCTCCTGCCGTTCGACACGCCGGCCTGGGTCGTCGTCGCAGCGCTGGCAGGGCTCGGCTTCTTCAACCCGTTCGTCAACTCGGCCGCGTCCGGCGTGAGCGGCGCGCGCGTGCCGGCGCGGCTGCGCCAGCAGGCGGCGACCTTCTCGCTCAGCCTGAACGGCGTCTTCGCGCCCGTCGGCGTCCTCGCCGCCGGGCCGGCGCTCGCCGCGTTCGGCGCGCGGCCGGTGCTCGCAGCACTCGTCGGCGTCGAGGCGGTCGGGATCACGTGGTACGCCTCGCAGGGCTTCCGCGCCTGGGCGGCGCCGGCCGCGGCGTGAAGCTCCTGCGCGACCGCCGCTTCGCCGCGCTGCTCGTCGCAGAGGTCGTCTCGTCCACCGGGACGCAGATGACGTGGCTCGCGCTCCCGTGGTTCGTCCTGCGCACGACGCACTCGCCGCAGCGAATGACGTGGGTGATCGTCGCGGAGGTTCTCCCCGTCGCCGTCCTCGGCTTCTGGGGCGGCGCGATCGCGGGCCGACTCGGCACGCGGCGCACGATGCTCACGTGCGACCTCGCACGCGTGCCGCTGTTCGCAGCGATCCCGGCGCTGCACGGCCTCGGGCTCCTGCCCTTCCCCGCGCTGCTGGCGCTCGTCGCCGTGTCCGGCGTGTTCCTCGCGCCGTACTTCTCGGTGCAGCGTGCGGTCGTCCCGGAGCTGTTCGGCGAGCACCAGACGCAGGTCGCCGAGGCGGCGGCGCTGGCGCAGGCGGCGAATCGCACGACGATCTTTCTCGGACCGCCGCTCGCGGGGGTGCTCATCTCGCTGCTCACCGCGCCCGACGTGCTCTACGTCGACGCCGCGACGTACCTCGTGTCGTTTCTGCTCGTCGCCGCGTTCGTGCGCGTCGCGGACGGCCGCGTCGAGGAGGCGCCGACGCGCGTCCTCGACGGCGTGCGCTTCGTGCTGCGCGACCGGCTTCTCCGCCTGTGGACGCCGGCGTTCACCGTCATCGACATCTGCTGGATGCTCCTGTTCGCCTCGTTGCCGGTGCTGGTCGTCTCGCAGTACCACGCGAACCCGCGCATCCTCGGGTGGCTCTTCGGCGCGTTCGGCGGCGGGTCGCTCCTGGGCGCGCTCGCGTCGATCCGGATCGTGCGGCGGTTCGAAGCGTTGACGCTCGCGGCGGGCGCGTTCTGCCTCGAGATGGGGTCGCTGTGGCTGCTCGCGGTGCCGTCGTCGTGGGAGATCGCGGTCGGCGGGCTCGCCCTCGCGGGATTCTTCGCGTCGATCGTCAACGCGCCCACGCACGCGCTGATCACGCTGCGCATCCCCCGCGAGATCCGGACGCAGGCGCTCGCCTCGTTCGGCGTCTTCCAGTGCATCGGCTCGCCGGTCGGGCTGCTCCTCGCAGGATGGGCGCTCTCGCGATACGACACGCACCACGTCCTCGCAGCGGTGCTCGCGCTGGACACGGTCGGCGCGGCGACGTTCGTGCTCGCGGCGCTCGCCGAGCGGTCCTCGCTGCGCGCGGCGGCGGTAGATTCCGCCGCCTGAGGCTCGAAGGCAGACACGTCGTCGTCACGGGCGCGGGTACCGGCATCGGCCGCGCGATCGCGCAGCGGCTCGCGGCCGAGGGCGCGAGGCTGACGCTGCTCGCGCGCGACGAGTCGCGGCTGCAGGACGTCGTCCCGGGCGCGGCGACGCGCTCGGTCGACATCCGCGACCGCGACGCCGTCCTCGCCGCGTTCACCGAGCCGCTCGACGCGCTCGTCGCGAACGCGGGCCTCGGCGGCGAGAACCGCGCGGGCGACAGCGACCGCTTCGACGACATCGTCCAGACGAACCTCTACGGCACGTACTGGTGCTGCCGGGCCGCCGAGCCGCTGCTCCCGGACGGCGGCCGCATCGTGGTGACGTCGTCGATCCTCGCGCGGATCGGCGTCGCCGGATACACGGCCTACTGCGCGTCGAAGGCCGGCCTGCTCGGGCTCGTGCGCTCGTTCGCCGCGGAGCTCGCGCCGCGGCGCATCCAGGTGAACGCGATCTGCCCCGGCTGGGTGAACACGGACATGGCCTGGGAGGGCCTGTCGGTGTGGCCGGGACTGACCGCGGACGAGGCGTGGAAGATCGCGGTGCAGGAGGTGCCGCTGCGGCGGATGAGCGAGCCGGAGGAGATCGCCGGCACCGTCGCCTGGCTCCTTTCGGACGACGCTGTCGGCGTGACGGGTCAGGCGATCGACCACAACAACGGCGCCTTCATGATCTAGTCCGTCCGACGGCGGTCCTATCCTGGCCCGCATGCTCGAGCGTGATTACCTCCGTCGTGGCGTAGCCGAGTTCGTCGGCACCTTCGCCCTGATCTTCGTCGCCGCCGGCGGCGCCGCGTATGCCCGCAGCCCGATCGACCTCGCGTTCGCGAACGGCCTCGTGATCGCGTGCATGGTCTCGGCGGTCGGCTTCATCTCCGGCGGCCACCTGAACCCGGCCGTCACGCTCGGCTTCCTCGTGACGCGGCGCATCGCGCCCACGCTCGCGGTCTGGTACTGGGTCGTCCAGTTCGGCGGCGCGGTCCTCGCAGGGCTGCTCCTCAAGTGGGTGCTGCCGTCGGGCGCCGAGAACGCGGCGAACCTCGGCGTGCCCGCGCTCGGCTCGGGCATCGGCTCCGGCGCCGCGGTCGTGATCGAGGCCGTCCTCACGTTCTTCCTCGTGTGGGTGGTCTTCGCGACGGCGGTCGACCCGCGCGGCACGTTCAAGCAGATCGCGGGTCTCGCGATCGGGCTCACGATCGCGTTCGGCGTGCTCATGGCGTACGGCCTCACGGGCGGCGCGATGAACCCGGCGCGCGCGTTCGGGCCGCAGCTCGCCGGCGACCACTGGTCGCACTTCTGGGTCTGGTACATCGGCCCGTTCGCAGGCGCCGTGATCGCGGCGTCCGTGTACGAGCTGCTCTACCTGCGGCCGACGCAGCCGCCGGTCGTCGGGACGCCGGAGTCGGACATCGACGAGCCGGCACCGGGCGAAGCAGCACTGAGCTAGCTGCACCGCGCGTTCAGGTAGGTTCCTGCCCCGATGCTCTCGACGATCGCGCTCGTCGTCGCCGCCCTGTCCACGGGCCACAAGATCGGCCTCGCCGCGGTCGGCGCCGCGTTCATCGTGTTCGCGCTCGTGTCGTCGTTCGTCATCCCGCGGCGGAACCCGAACTTCCCGGGCCGCGGCATGGCGGGGTACATCGCCCTCTGCGTCCTCTTCTTCGTCGCGATGCTCGCGGCGGTGCTCGTCTTCGGCAGGGAGTCGTCCGAGGCGAAGGGCAACGAGTCGCAGGTGCACACCTCGACCGTCAGCGGGTCGCTCCCCGGCCAGACGACGAGCACGCCCTCCTCGACCTCCGCGGCGACGACGACCGCCCCGTCCGGCGGCGGCGGGCAGGGCGATGCAGCGGCGGGCAAGGCCGTCTTCACGAGCGCGGGCTGCTCCGGGTGCCACACGCTGAAGGCCGCGGGTGCGACGGGCAACGTCGGGCCGAACCTCGACCAGCTGAAGCCGTCGTTCGCGAGGGTGAAGCGCCAGGTCATCCACGGCGGCGGCCCCATGCCGGCGTACAAGGGCCAGCTGACGGACAAGCAGATCGACGACGTCGCTGCGTTCGTCTCGTCGGCCGCCGGCTCCTAGGAAAAAGACCCCAGAAAGAGCGAAACCCGCCCGGGGGAGGAGCGGGATTCGCCGCAGTGTCACGTCAGTCGCCGACGTTGTCAGGGGGAGCCGGCACGCGCATCCTGTCCCACGCGGGGCAGCCCGCGCATCGTCACAAAGGGTGATTCTTCGCGCGCGCCGCCGTCAGCGCGCGACGCGGTCCGGATCCCCCTCGCCGTGGCGCAGGAGCCGCTCGCGACGACGGCCGACGTGCTCGTCGTGGTGCCTGCCACGATGGATGCCGTTGTAGGCGATGTGGGAGACGAGCCCCGCGACGACGAGAAGCGCGAGGATCACCACGATCACGAGGAAGATGGTGTGCATACGTGGTCAACGCGGCCGCGGCCGGCCGGGTTACGGGATCAGGCGGCGAGGTCGACCGCGACGGCCGCGAACAGGAGCGCCAGGTACACGAGCGAGTAGTGGAAGAGGAGGACGGCGCTCGCGCGCGAGGCGCTCCGGAGAAGGCGCACGGCGAGCGCTACGAACACGGCGCCCAGCACGACCGCCGCCACGAGGTAGACGTCGCCGAAGAGCCCGAGCGCCCAGGGCACCGCCGTCAGCAGGGTCAGCGCGACGCTGTAGACGACGATCTGCCGCGACGTCGCGCGCTCGCCGCGGACGACCGGCAGCATCGGCACGTTGGCGCGCGCGTAGTGCTCGCGCAGGAGCAGCGCGAGCGCCCAGAAGTGCGGGGGCGTCCAGACGACGACGATCGCGAACAGCGCGACGGCCGACCACGTGACGTGGCCGCTCCCCGCCGCCCAGCCGACGAGCGGCGGCACGGCGCCCGCGGCGCCGCCGATCACGATGTTCTGCGACGTGCGGCGCTTCAGCCAGAGCGTGTAGACGACGACGTAGAACAGGTTCCCGCCGAGGGCGAGGACGGCGGCGAGCAGGTTGACGGCGCCCGCGAGCAGCACGAACGAGAATGCGCTCAGCGCGACGCCGAACTCGAGCGCCCGCGCCCCGGGCACGCGCCCCGCTGCCACGGGCCGCGACGCCGTCCGCTTGCCCATCAGGCGGTCGATGTCGGCGTCGATCAGATGGTTCAGCGCCGACGCGCCGCCGCAGGCCAGCGCCAGCCCGAGGACCGCAGCGAGAAAGCGGCCGGGGCTCGGCATGCCGTGGGCGGCGGCGATCATCCCGCACACGCCCGTGACGAGCAGCAGCGACATGATCCGAGGCTTCGTCAACGTCACGTAGTCGCGCCACGCGCCGCCCTCGACGCGAGGCCCAGCGAGGGACGAGACGGTGACGACCGAGCAGGCCGCGACCGCGGCCGCGGCGACGGCGAGGTGCAGCAGCCGCGGCTCGCGAACCGCCGCCGCGGCGAGGAACGCCGCGAGCGCCGCGAGCGACGCCGGCAGGAGGCGGCGGTGGACCGCCGCCGAGGCCACGACGAGCGCGGCGAGCGGCGGCAGCGTCGTCGCGGCGAGCACGCGGTGCCCGCCTCCGCCGCCGAGAACGCCGGAGACGGTGGTCGCACCGGTCCCTGCGAGCGCCGCGAGCGCCGTCGCGCGGAACCAGATGCCGGCGCGCGTCACACGGCCCCCCGCGCGAGCGCCCGCAGGTCGTCGGCGACGAACGCCGGCGCGAACGGGAGCAGGAACCCGGCGCGCTCGTACCCGCTCGGCCCGATCACATAGAGCGCGGTGCTGTGCACGACGTCGCCCGAGCGCGGATCGACGGTGATGTCGTACGCGTGCCACACGCGCCTCAGCGCGGCGGCGCTGCCGTTCAGCCACTCGAATCCGGCGGGCAGACGCCAGTGCGCGGCGGCGGCCGCGATGCTCGCGGGCGTGTCGCCCTTCGGATCGACGCTCACGACGACGAGGCGCGCCCGCAGGCCCTGCGGCAGCCGGCGGATCGCGGCGGCAGCGAGGCGCCCCTCGATCGGGCACGCCTGGCGGCAGTGCGAGTCGAGGAAGAGGAGCAGGATCGGCGCGCCGCGAAGCGACGCGAGCGAGACGAGCGACCCCCGCTGGTCGCGAAGCCGGATCGCCGGCGCGGGGCGCGCGCCCGCCGGCCACGTCACGGTTCCGTGCAGCGCGGGCACGCGGATGCGCGCGGCGTCGGCGCTCGACGGCCCGCCGGAGCCACCGCGCAGGAGGATGCCGGCGGCGACGCCGACGACGGCGGCCGACACGATCACCGCCGCCCAACCGGCGCGCATGCTCAGAACTCCCGGCCCCGGCGGCGGACGCTCCAGGCCCACCAGATGAAGATCACGATCAGGAGCCCGAGCGGGAGGAGCAGCGTCTCGAGCGCTCCGCTCAGGAAGGAAGCAACGGGCATCACGTCTCCCTCGGTCGTAGGTCGTCGGCCAGCACGCGGCGGCGTGTCGAAGGCTCGAGCGCGCGGTACGCCGCGACGAAGATCGCGATCGTCAGCGGCACGGAGCCGGGCACCCACATGATCCCGGCTGCGAGCTGCTGGTCGTTCAGCGGCGAGAGCCCCATCGTCCGGCTCGCCGCGTCGCCGTACGCGTACAGCGGTGCCGAGGCGACGCCGAGGATCACCGCGAGCAGCCACCCCGCGAGCATCCCGCCCGTCGCGTAGACGGCCGCCTGCGCGTCGCCGAGCGACCGCCGCGGCGACACGCCCGGGAGCGCGTGCCGCCAGAAGAGCAGCGCCGTTCCGAAGAACAGCCCGTGCTCGAGGTCGTGCACGAGCGCGTGGCGGAGCGTGAGGTCGTACAGCGCGGGGACGTGCCAGAGGAGGAGACTCGCGGCGAACAGGACGAACGCGCCCAGCGGGCGCGAAGCCTCCTCCGCGACGCGGCGCGCCCGCGCGAGCCGCGGCCCGACGAGAACGGCGCGCGTCACCGGCAGACGGACGGAGGCGGGGTGCGGCCGCGCCAGGCGCGGCCACGGCCGTCCGAGAAGGAGAAGCGGCGGCGCGACCATCGTGAGGAGCACGTGCTGCACCATGTGCGCCCAGAACAGCCGATCGTCGTATGCGGCGACGGGCGAGCTCACGGCGAGGGCGACGGCGAGCAGGCCTGCGTAGAACGACGTGCCGCGCAGCCGCTTCGCCGCGGTCGCCCCCGACGCGCTCCGGCGGCCGCCGAGCCAGTAGAGCCACGCTGCGACTGCGAGCGCGGCGAGCGGCCACTCGAGCGGCCAGCTGGACGACCGCAACAGGAACCCCATCGCCTAGAGGATGAAGAGGAGGAACCAGGTGATCGCGGCGATCAGCGCGAGGACGTTCGCGTAGAACGAGAGCGCCGTCAGCTCGCCGCGGATCAACGACAGCGGGTCGTCGATGTCGTGCGCCGTCCGGTGCGCGTCGCCGGAGGCGTCGCCCGGCGCGAGCCGCGCGCTGCGGTAGCGCAGCGATGTTGCGAGGGTCGTCTCGAGCCAGTAGAGGAGACCGAGCAGGAAGAGCACCTCCAGCCCGGTCCAGCCGATGTACACGCTCGCGTAGCCGCCGTCCGTCGGGCCGAATCCCTCCGTCGACCAGGCGACGATCTGCAGCACGATCGCTGCGGTGAGAAGCGCGATCGACACGGCGCCCTTGATGCGCCAGGCGCGCCGGTTCTCGTTGCGGTGGTCTCGGAGTGCGAGCGTCAGGAGCACGGCGGCCGCGACGACGCACGCCGCCGTCAGCGTCCCGAGCGTCGTCGGCGGCGTGACGTTCTTCGGCTTCCACAGGTGCGACTCGTTCAACGAGCGCAGGTAGAAGAACGCGAACAGGAACGCGAAGAAGAAGAACGCCGTCGCGCTCGACCACAGCTGCGAGCCGATGCGCAGATTGCGGTCGACGAGCTCCGCCGACTCGCCTTCGACGACGCCGTACTCGGTGGCGGGGTGCGCGAACTCGGTCACGGCGTCGGCCTCGCGGGCGCGACGACAGGGCGCTGCGTGCCGGCGCCCTCGGGGAGCCCGTACGGGTACGGGTCGGCGTCGAACGTCGGGATCCGGTCGAAGTTGTGCACCGGCACCGGCGAGGGAAGCTGCCACTCGATCGAACGCGAGCCCCACGGGTTCGGCCCGACCGGGACGCGCGCGAAGATCTGCGAGTAGACGAGGTTCGCCACGAACACGAGCATCGAGCCGCCGAGGACGAACGCCGAGATCGAGACCCACTCGTTCGCGCCCTGCAGGTAGCCGGCGTACGTCACGACGCGCCTCGGCATCCCGAGGAACCCGATCACGAGCAGCGGCCCGAACGTCGAGTTGAACGCGACGAACATCGTCCAGAAGTGGATCTTGCCGAGCCGTTCGTGCATCGCGAAACCGGTCATCTTCGGCAGCCAGTAGTAGACGGCCGCGAAGAACGTGAAGATCAGCCCGCCCATGATCGTGTAGTGGAAATGCGCCATCGAGAAGAAGCTGCCGTGCGTCGTCGTGTCGCTCGGCACGTCGGAGAGGAAGACGCCCGACAGGCCGCCGACGAGGAAGTTGAAGATCCACGCGAGCGAGAAGAGCATCGGCACCGTCAGCCGGATGCGGCCGGCCCACAGCGTCCCGAGAGCGCACACGAAGATGAAGCCCGTCGGGAGCGAGATCAGCTCGGTCGAGAGCATGTAGAACGGCCGAACGTCGGCATTGATCCCGCTGACGAAGAGGTGGTGCTGCCAGACGAGCCACGACAGCAGCGAGATCCCCATCATCCCCGTCACCGCGAGCCGGTACCCCCACAGCGGCTTGCGCGCGAACACCGGCAGGATCTCGAGCAGGATCCCCATCCCGGGCAGCGCGAGGATGTAGACCTCGGGGTGGCCGAAGATCCAGAAGAGGTTCTCGTACAGGTACTGGCTCCCGCCGCCCTGCACGTTGAAGAAGCTCGTCTGCGCGGTGCGGTCGAGTGCGACCATCAGGAGCACCGAGATCAGGACCGGCGCCGCGAGCAGCATCAGGATCGCGGTCGAGACGGTGCCCCAGACGAAGATCGGCAGCCGCCCCCACGTCAGGCCGGGCGCGCGCATCGTGATCACGGTGACGAGCATGTTCAGCCCGAGCAGGCTCATCGAGAGCCCGACGAGCGCGAAGAACGCGACGTACGCGTCCTGCCCCATGTTGGCCTGGTTCGCGAGCGGCTCGTAGCCCGTCCAGCCGGTCGGGAAGCCGCCGAAGGCGATCGCGGTCATCAGGATGACGCCCGCTGCCATCAGGAGCCAGAAGGTGAGCGCCTCGATCCGCGGGAACGCCATGCGGCGCGCGCCGATCATCAGCGGGACGAAGTAGTTCGCGAACGGGCCGAGGATCCCGCTCGTCATCATCCCCATCATCATCGTCCCGTGCAGGCCGACGAGCGTGAGGTAGTTGTTGCCGTTCCAGACCTGGTGTGAGGGGCTCAGCAGCTCCGTGCGAATGAGCATCGCGTTGAGGCCGCCGATGAAGATGAACACGCCGATGCCGACGAGGTACTGCAGGCCGACGACCTTGTGGTCGGTGCACAGGCCGAAGTAGCGGCCGATCCCCCCCGTCTCCTTCTCGCGCAGCGAGGGCGGCTTGCCGAGCATCCGCTGCACCGGGTAGTTCGCGAAGCCGAGCCCGACGAGGAAGCCGATGACGCCGACGAGGTACGCGATGAACAGCGCGATGTCGTTCTGGCCCGTGTCGCTGAAGTAGTCCAGGCTCGGCGCGGAGATCTGGTGGCCCAGGATCCAGCCGACGTAGAAGCCGACGATCCCGAGCACGATCGCCGTCAGGAGGTTGAAGCCGACGAGCCGGCGTAGTGTCATCCTGCCCTCGCAGTCGGGTCGGGGCTGTAGTGCGTTGCGTACGGCGGCAGGTAGCGCATGACCGGCGCGAACTGCTGCCGCTGCTGCGCGATCCACGAGGCGAACTGCGTTTGGGGCACGACCTCACCCGTGTCGAACATGTAGCCGTGCCAGAGGCCGCACAGCTCCGCGCAGCGGATCTGGAAGTTGCCGAGGCGGTGCGGCTTCACGAACGCGACGTTGTCGACGCCGGGGTTCGCGTCCGCCTTCACGCCGAGCTCGTACGCCCAGAACGAGTGAATCGCGTCGAGCGACGTGACGTGGAACTCGATCTCGCGGTCGGCCGGCAGCACGAGCTGCGCCGTCTCGACGCCGCCGTACGTCGGGTACCGGTACGTGAACTCCCACTGCTGCCCGATCACCTGCACCGGCAGCGCCGACGAGCGCGTGACGAGCGGGTGCGGCCCCTGGCCGCCGCCCGCGCCTGTCGAGAGCAGCTCGACCGACCCGAAGATCGCGAGGAAGAGCACCGCGCAGGTCGTCGTCACGAGCCACGCGATCTGCGACGGGACGTGACCGCGGATGTGCGCACCGTCGCGAAGCTCTTCCCCGGCGCGCGCGCGGAATGCGACGAGTGCGTAGCCGAGGTACGCGAGGATGAACATCGTGAACGGCGTCATCACGATCAGCAGCACGGTGTTGTCGAACACCTGACCGCGCGCCGCATCCGTTCCCTTCCCGGGCGGCATGTTCGGGCCGAGCACGAAGATGACGAGCGGGAGGACGATGATCGTCGCGACGACCGTCAGCAGCGCGACGCGAAATGCGTGCGACCGGCTAGACCACATTGATGTAGCCGTCCATGTAGCCGATGGTCTGCATCGGGCCGCCGAAGCCGTAGTAGAAGCCGGCGGCGCACGGGACGAAGCACTGCCACCGATAGTGGCCGCGCTTCCCCGTCCGGAACGTGAACGTGATCGTCTGATGCGCCATCGACACGTCGCACGGCGCGAAGTCGCAGGTGTTCTTCGCGTCGTCGGGAACCCCGAGGACGGGGACGATCACACCGAGCTGCGGGATCGCGAAGGTGTGCGACGCATGATCGGGGTCGATCGTCCGCATCGGCTTGCCGCCGACCACGAACGTCCCGCCGACGATGCCGCGCGCCTGCGCGAGGAATGGGTTGCGCAGGCCGCTGTTGCCGTCGTAGTTGTAGATCGTGACGTGGATCACGCTGTGCGCGGGCAGCGTCCACACCGTGCTCCGGACCCACGTTCCGTGCTCTCGCACGAGGTAGGACACCCAGTTCTCGTTCGGTGACAGCTTCGGGCCGACCGCGGCGACCGTCTGCAGCGTGAGGTGCGCACCGGTGGCGGCGTTCGCGACCGGCACGCGGTACGGCGTCGGCCCGTTCGTCAGGAACGTCACGTAGACGGCGATCAGCACGCCCGCCGCGAGGACTGCCGCCGTGACCCCGAGCCCTTTCTGCGCGTTCGCGCTCACGCCGCGGCGTATATATCGGCCTCCGATCCGGCGTGCGAGCTTTGTGACAGAAGTGTCATCTTCGCGTCATCCACAGGAACCGCTTAGGCGGGGCTCAGGAGACACTCACTTCGCGTTTCTACGGTGGGTGCATGACAACGATGACGCTGATCGCAGTGAACGGGGCTCTCGGCGCCCTCGTCGTGGCCGCGCTCGTGTGGGCGCTCGCCGGGGCGATCCGGACGCCGCGGCCGACGCGTGCCGAGCTCGGAGTGGTCGCCGGCGGCCATGAGGCCGAGGCGGCCGAGGAGCTCGCCGCAGCCTGACCTCCGTCAGGGGTCGCGGCCGTCCGGCCGCGACCCCTGACGCGTTCGTCCTCTTTACAGGCGGTTTCCGCAGGAGTAGCGTCGCACCGCAGTCGGAGGAGGACGAACGATGAAGCTCCTGGTGATCGAGGATGAGCCTCGCATCCTCGAATTCCTGCGGACGGGGCTCGAAGGGGAAGGCTTCGTCGTCGACGGCGCGGCCGACGGGCAGCGTGCGCTCGAGCTCGCGCGCGCGTCCGACTACGAGCTCGTCGTCCTCGACCTTCTCTTGCCGCGCGTCGACGGCCTCCGCGTCCTGGCGGAGCTCCGGGCGGCGCGCGACGAGGTCCCGGTGCTGATCCTCTCGGCGCGATCCGACCTGCCGACGAAGCTCCGCGCGTTCGATCTCGGCGCGAACGACTACCTCGCGAAGCCGTTCTCGTTCAGCGAGCTCGTCGCGCGCGTGCGCGTGCACCTTCGCCGCGCGCAGGACGCCGACGGCGAGGGCGTGCTGCGAATCGGCGCGCTCGAGCTCGACGTCAAGTGCCGGCGCGCGATCGTCGAGGGCCGGGCGACCGACCTGTCGGACCGCGAGTTCCGACTGCTGTACCACCTCGCGTCGCATCCGGGCGAGGTCGTGACGCGCGAACGGCTGCTGTCGGACGTCTGGGGGTACGGCTTCGACCCCCGTTCCAACGTCGTCGACGTGTGCGTGCGGCGGCTGCGGAAGAAGCTCGGACCGTCGTGGCCGATCGAGACGATCCGGCACGCGGGGTACCGACTTGCCGCGGCCTGACCGGCTCGAGCTCTCATGGGGCGTGCTCGCGCTCGCGTCGCTCGCGGCGATGGTCGCCTACCCGTCGTGGGAGACGATCCCGTTCCACGTCATCTGGATCAGCCTGACGCTGCTCTACGGGTTCCGCGTCTGGTCGGTGACGACGACGTCGGCCGTCCTCGGTCTCGTCGCGATCGCAACCGGCGCGTCGATCTTCGCCGACGCGTTCAACGGGATCCAGCTGTGGGGGGAGCTCTTCGAGGTGCCGCTGATGTCGGCGATGTTCCTGGCGATGGTGTGGCACGCGCGTCGCCGCCAGTCGACACTCGCAGCGATGCAGCAGATCGCCGAGGAGCGCGCGCTGCTGCTCGACCACGAGGAGCGGCTGCTGCAGAACGTGGGCCACGAGCTCCGCACGCCGGTGACGATCGCGCGTGGCCACCTCGAGCTTCTGGGCCGTCGCCTCGGCGGCGGCCAACGGGAGCTCGCGGTCGCTCTCGACGAGCTGCAGCGCATGGAGCGGATCGTCGAGCGCGTCCTCCTGCTCGCGCGCGCCGAGCAGCCGTCGTCGGTCGAGCGGATGCCGATCCGGCTCGTTCCGTTCCTCGAGGGCGTGTTCATGCGGTGGGTCGACGTCGCGGAGCGCGCGTGGCGGCTCGGCGCGATCGTCGACGTGACGGTGCTCGGCGACGAGACGTGGCTGTGCGCCGCGCTCGACGCGCTCGTCGAGAACGCCGTCCACTACACGGCGCCCGGCGAGCTCATCGAGCTCTCGGCGCGCGGCGAGCAGAACAGCGTCGTCATCTCGGTCGCCGACACGGGCGCGGGTGTCGACCCGGACGTCGCCGCGTCGCTCTTCGAACGGTTCACGCGCGGCGGCACGGCGCGCTCGCAGCACGTCACCGGCGCGGGCCTCGGGCTCGCGATCGTCTCGGCGATCGCCCGTGCGCACGGCGGGACGTGTCGCGTCGCGTGCAGCCCGGGCGTGGGCGCGACGTTCGAGCTCGAGCTCCCGTTGACGCAGGCCGCGCACGCCGACGTCGAGGCGGCCGTCGGCCCGGTGCTGGAGACGCTCGCACCGGTCGCCGAGACGTGAGCGGGCGGAGACGGAGAAGGAGGGATTCGAACCCTCGAGGCAGGGATTTCCCCACCTAACGCCTTAGCAGGGCGCCGCCTTCAGCCACTCGGCCACTTCTCCTGGCGCGCGCATCGTACCGTGGAAGGCGGAACGCGAAAGCCCGCCGCCGGCGGGCTTTCGTGCGAAGCGGAGGGAGAGGGATTTGAACCCTCGACGCACCTTTCGGCACGTACGCGATTTCCAGTCGCGCTCCTTAGACCGCTCGGACACCCCTCCGAGCGGCAGCCATCCTAGCCGCCGCGCGCTTCGGCGACCGCGTCGCGGATGCGCGCCGCGCCGTCGCGTTCGATCGCATCGCCGTGCGGGATGATCACGCGCTCGATCGGCAGCTCGGCGATGCGCTCGAGCGTGTCGAGGAGCGGCTCGCGTTCGGCCTCGTCGACGAAGACGTGGAAGCGTCCGCCGGTTCCGCTGAGGACGTCGCCCGTGACGAGCGTCGCGTGCTCCGGGATGAAGTAGACGACCTGCTGCGGCTCGCCGTGGAGGTCGAGCGCCTCCACTCCGTGCGGCAGCTCGTCGGTCGTCCTCGGGTTCGGCCGCCTGCGCCATGCGGCCCGCGGCGGCACCCACACCGACGCGTCGTAGCGCTCGACGAAGTCGTCGGTGCCGCGGTAATGCGCCGGCTGCGTGAGCAGCACGGCGACGCGCTTGCCGCCGGGCTCGAAGTCGTCCTCAGGCGGCAGCAACGGGTCGATCAGGACGACCGCGTCGGCGGTGTCGTACCGGACGACCGGCACCTCGCGCGGCCAGTCCTCGCCCGGCTCCCACGCCGGGTGCGGCGAGTGCCAGATGGACAGCAAGGTGTCTGACACCCTACGGTGTCAGACACCTCGCGCAGCGGAGGGGGAGGGATTTGAACCCTCGATCCGCCTTGCGACGGATAACGGTTTTCGAGACCGCCGCATTCGACCGCTCTGCCACCCCTCCGAGCGCGGAACAGGGTAGCGACAGCTAGTCGTGGATGCGCGCGATCACGTCCTCGCGCTTGAGGACGCGCACGCGGTGCGAGGAGCGCGCGAGGCGTACCTCGAAGCCGGCGTCGCGCGGGTAGAGCACCTTGTCGCCTGCCTCGAGCAGCGTCACGTCGGGGCCGATCGACGCGACGAGGCCGCTGCGCACGTTCATCGCCTCGTTCGCCGGCACGATCAGCCCGCTCGGCAGCTCGTTCTCGTCGAGCGGCTCCACGACGACCCAGTCGTCGAGCGGCTCGAGCGTCACGTCGTTCGCGATCGGGTGTCCTTCCAGCACGCCTCCACGATACTCCGCGCATCCACGTCTCGAATCCCGAGAAGGTGTTCTTCCCCGAACGCGGCCTGACCAAGGCCGATCTCGTCCGCTACTACGTCGCCGTCGCGGAGCTCGCTCTTCCCCACCTCCGCCGCAGGCCGTTCCACATGAAGCGCTTCCCGAACGGCGTCGACGGGGAGTTCTTCCACCAGAAGCGCGTGCCCGCGAAGCACCCCGACTTCGTCGACGAGGTGTTCGTGCGCTTCCCGAGCGGCCATTCGACCGTCTTCGCGATCGTCGACAACGTCGACGCGCTCGCGTGGGTCGCGAACCTCGGGTGCATCGAGCTGCACACGTGGCACTCGCGCGTGCCCGAGATCGAGAAGCCCGACTACCTGCTGATCGACCTCGACCCGACCTCGGACGGGCAATGGCCGTTCGTGCGCGACATCGCGCTCGTCGTTCGCGAGGTGATGGACGAGCTCAAGCTGCGGTCGTACCCGAAGACGTCGGGCGCGACGGGCTTCCACATCCTCGCCCCGATCAAGCCCGACACGCTGTTCCCCGATGTGCGTCGGTTTGCGAAGGCGCTCGCCGTCGAGGTGGAGCGGCGCGTCGGCGACCAGGCGATCGCGACGACGACCTGGAAGGTCGCGGACCGCGTCGGGGTGTTCGTCGACTACGGCCAGAACGCGCGCGACCGGACGATCGCGTCGGCGTACTCCGTCCGCCCGACGCCGGACGCGCGAGTCTCGGCGCCGCTCCTCTGGGAGGAGGTGCCGGCGGTCGAGCCCGAGGCGTTCACGCTGGAGACGATGACGGCGCGCATCGCTGCGGTGGGCGACCCGATGCGCGGCATGTGGAAGAGCCCGCCGTCGCTGCGCTCGCGCTTCGCGAAGCTGGGCGTCGAACCTCCATCGGATTCGTAAGCTCCGCTAACACGGCTTTCAAATCGGCCGCGTACCGTGGAGGCATGCGGCGCCTCGCAGTCGTCGCCGTCCTCGTGGCGGCGCTCCTTCCCCCCGCGACCGCGGCGGCGTCGCATTCCGTCCGCTACGGCGTGCAGGACGACGCGTGGCTGCAGTACGGGCCGGGGACGCTCGACGCGCGCGCGGCGCAGCTGCAGTCGTACGGCGTCGACGTGGTGCGCGTGACCGTCGACTGGCGTGCGACGGAGCCGCGCAGCGGCGTGTTCGACTGGTCGCGGCCCGACGCGCTGCTCGCTGCGCTGCACACGCGCGGCATCGCGCCGCTCGTGACGCTGTACGGCTCGCCGCGGTGGGCGAACGGCGGCCGCTCCGAGAACTGGGCGCCGACGCGCGGCGCGACGTTCGCGGCGTTCGCGCGCGCGATCGCGAGGCGCTACCCCTACGTGCACATGTGGGCGATCTGGAACGAGCCGAACCAGGTGCGCTGGCTCCGGCCGACATCACCTGCGACGTACGTGGCGAAGCTCCTGAACCCCGCGTACGCGGCCATCCACTCCGTCAGCCGGTCTTCGCAGGTCGCGGGAGGCGTCACCGCGCCGCGCGGCTCGAACGGCGGCGTCTCCCCCGTCGACTGGATCGCGGGGATGGCGAAGGCGCGCGCGCGGCTCGACGCGTACGCGCACAACCCGTACCCGCTCTCGCGCGGCGAGACGCCGACCGCAGGCGGCTGCGGCCACTGCTCGACGATCACGATGGCGACGCTGCCGCGCCTCTTGACGGACGTGCGGCGTGCGTTCGGGACGCACACGCGCATCTGGCTGACCGAGTACGGCTATCAGACGAACCCGCCCGACAAGCTGCTCGGCGTGTCGTACGCGAAGCAGGCGACGTACCTGAGCGAGGCGGCGCTGCGCGCCTACGACGCGCCGCGCGTCGACGTGCTCATCCACTACCTCGTGAAGGACGAGCCCGACGCGGGTCGCTGGCAGAGCGGCGTGTTCACGACCGCCGATCGCGCCAAGCCGGCGCTGCAGGCGTTCCGGTTCCCGCTCGCGCAGCTGTCGCGGCACGGGTCACGGACCGTGCTCTGGGGGCAGGTCCGTCCGGGGGGCACGAACACGTACCGCCTTCTCCGCCAGTCGGGCTCGAAGTGGGTGCGTGTCGGCGTCGACGTCCACACGAACGGCCGCGGCTACTTCACGCGTGCCGTCAACGCACAGCGGGGCGCGCGCTACCGCATCTGGATCCCGGCGCAGCACACCTACAGCGCGATCGTCACCGTCTCCTGAGACCGCGCTACGCGGCGAACAGCTCTTCGACGCCGGGGGCGTTCGGGTCGCGCGGTGGGCGCAGTTCGCGCCACGTGCAGTCGGCGGGAGCCTTGTCGTCGCGCCAGCGGATCAGCTTCGTCCCGTGCCGGAAGCGGTTTCCCTGCACCTTGTCGTACCGCACCTCGACGACGAGCTCCGGCTTCAGCGCCGCCTCCTCGAGCTCGCCGGTGCCCCACCGGTTCGGCTCCGAGAAGCGACGGTCGCTCGTCTCGTCGAGAAGCGGCAGCACCTTGGCGGCCACCTCGTCACGCGCCTTCGCGGCGACGGCGCACGAGCCGACGTAGTCGAGGCCGCCGTCGTCGCGGTACAGCCCGAGGAGGAGCGTCGCGATCGCAGCGCGGTCGCCCTTCCAGCGGATGCCGACGACGACGCAGTCGGCGGACTTGTGCTCCTTCACCTTGACCATCCCGTCGCGCGACGCAGGGAGGTACGGGACACCTACGCGTTTCGCGACGACGCCGTCGAGTCCGAGCGCCTCGAAGCGCGCGAGCCATCCGCGCGCCTCGTCGAGCGAACGTGACGCCGGCGAGACGCGAAAGCCTCCCGCAGCGAGCGCCTCGACGCGCGGACGCCGCTCTTCGAGCGGCAGCTTCCACACCGGCTCGCCGTCCCACACGAGCATGTCGAAGACGACGTACTCCGCGGGGATCTCCGCGGACAGCTTCCTGATGCGCGACTCCGCGGGGTGGAGGCGCATCTGCATCGCGTCGAAATCGAGCTGTCCGTCGCGTGCGATCACGATCTCGCCGTCGAGCGCAGACTTCGGCGGGAGCAGCTCGCCGAGCGCGCGCAGCTCCGGGAAGTAGCGCAGGAGCGGCCGCTCGTTCCGCGACCAGAGCGCGAGCTCATCCGACGCGTTCTCGAGGACGCCGCGGAAGCCGTCCCACTTCGGCTCGAACTGCCAGCCGTCGCCGTCGGGGAGCTCGCGCACGAGCTCCGCCTCCATCGGCGGGAACGGGATCGACGGATGCACGCGCGTCATCCAATCAGACGCCCGTAGCGGAGCGGGTGCGCGAGGCGGCGCGAACCGCCCGCGCACCCGCGAGCAACGGCCCTACGCGCCGAGACAGCCCGGCATCGCGTTCAGGAAGACCGGCAGCACCGAGTCGTCGAAGTGGTCGATCCCGGTGCCGTTCGTCAGCACCTTGTCCGGTGCGCCCGACGCGAGGACGCCCGGGCCGTTGCCGGAGCCGCTCGTGCCGGCGACGCCGACGCCGAGCGCGAAGTACCGCGGCGCGGACGACGCGTCGTACGCCGCCTGGAAGCACGGGACGGTGCTCGGCGGAAGGCCCGCGAACGACACGAACTCGGCGACGCCGTTGCCGCCGTCCGTCATGTCGAACGCCAGCCAGTTCCCCGAGGCAGTCGACTTCTGGAGCCCCTGCCACGAGGACGACACGCGCATGCAGTCGTTTGCCGATGCGCTCGCGACGGCAGCCAACGCGACCAGGATTGCAGCCGCGAGCGGCGCGAACTTCTTCACGTCTTCATCCTCCTTCGTAGATTCGCCACCGCGCCACCCGCGGGGCCGACGACCGTGAACGTACGCGCGGCGCCGTCGTCCTCGGGAGCGAATCGCCGTCCCCCTGAAGGACGATTCGGCAATCCGCGCCGGCGCGTCGACCGTATGAACGGATGGAGCCGCTGCTCGCGGTCGAAGGCACTTCAACGGACGGAGCCGCACAGGTGCCAAACGCGGCCCGCCGACCGGGAGCAGCGGCTACTCGAGCCGAGGTTTCCCATCGCGGCGACGCGGAAGCCTAGGGATTGTGTCCGAGCTCGACGGGGTCTGGGAGGTTCGCCGCACCGGGGGTCTGTTGCCGCCGCTCTTCGGCGTGCGCAAGCGGATCCGCGGCACGCGCGGCGCGACGCGCGTCGGCGACGTCGCCGGCGTCCCCTTCGACGTCGTCGGCACCGAGCTGCACTACCGCGCGCCGTTCACCGGCTTCGTCGACGTCCTGTCGCCCGACGGCACCGGCGGCTACCACGGTCGCGCGACCTTCCGCGGACGCGAGTTCGGGCGCTTCGCGATGACACCGATCCCAGGAGGAGCGATGAGCACCGTCAACGAGGAACTGATCAAGCACATCGACGAGGCGCACGCCATGGAGCAGAACGTGCTCCGCATGCTCGACGGGATGATCTCCACGACGGACGACCCGGAGATCGTGCGCGAGCTCGAACATCACAAGATGGAGACCGAGGGCCACGCCGAGCGGATGAAGGCGCGGCTCGAGGCGCATGGTGCGACACCGTCGATGGTGAAGCAGGCAGGCGGCATCCTCGGCGCGCTCGCGAAGATGCCGATGGACATGATCCGCGGCGAGAAGGCCGGCCGCAACGCGCGCGACGGCTTCGCGACCGAGCACATGGAGATCGCGAGCTACGAGCTCCTGAAGCGCGTCGCCCAGCGCGCGAACGACGACGAGACGGCGCGCGTGTGCGACGAGATCATCGAGCAGGAGAAGGCGTTCGCCGAGACGATCGCATCGAACTGGGACAAGTTCGCCGACCTCTCGCTGCGCGAGAGCGGGGTCAGCGTCGCCTAGTGAAGCCAGGGCGAGAGGAAGCTCGAGATCTCGCGCGACGAGCGCGGGGTCTCGAGCCTCGCGCGGATCTTCTGCTCCTCCACGACCACGAGTGTCGGCAGGAGCTGCACGCCGAACCGCTCGAGCAGGTCGGGCCGCTCCTCTTGCGCGACCGTGTAGTACCGGAACGTCGAGTGGTTCTGGCGCCGCTGCAGGACCTGGGCGATGTACGCCTCGACGCGCCGGCTGCGGCCCGACGTCCGTGAGTGGAAGAAGACGAGGCGCGGCCGTTCCATCGTGGCAAGATGTTGTCCATATCTGGCGCCGTTAAACGCGTCGCTAGGGTTGGCGCCGTGAAGCGCGTGGCACTCACCGGGATCGGCGCGGTGACGCCGCTCGGCCTCGACGCGAAGGAGACGTGGCGGGCCGCCCTCGCCGGCGAGAGCGGGATCGGCTGGATCTCGACGTTCGACACCGACGGGCTCCCCGTCCGCATCGCAGGCGAGGTGAAGGGCTTCGACCCGTCCCAGGTCGTGTCGGCGAAGGAGGCGCGGAAGCTCGAGCGAAACGTGCTGCTCGGGATCGCGGCCGGCCGCGAGGCGCTCGAGGACGCGAGCCTGAACGGCATCGACCCGTCGCGCGTCGGGATCATCTTCGGCTCCGCGATCGGGGGCGTGCCGGGGATCCTCGAGCAGCACGAGACGCTCCTCCGGCGCGGGCCGGACCGCGTGTCGCCGAACTTCCTGCCGAACGTGCTCGTCGACTCCGTCTCCGGCCAGCTCGCGATCACGCTCGGCATCACCGGCCCGAACTACGCCGTCGTGTCCGCCTGCGCGACCGGCTCGCATGCGGTCGGCGAGGCCGCCGAGATGATCCGCCGAGGCGACGCGGACGCGGTGCTCGCCGGCGGGACGGAGGCGTGCATCGTCCCGCTGATCCTCGCCGGATTCACCGCGATGCGCGGTCTCGCGGCCGAGGACGAACATCCGCCGCACGCGTCCCGGCCGTTCGACGCGACACGCGCAGGTTTCGTGATGGCAGAGGGCGCGGGTGCGCTGCTGCTCGAGGACTGGGAGCATGCCGAGCGCCGCGGCGCCGACATCCACGCCGAGATCCTCGGCTACGGCGCATCGAACGACGCGCACCACATGGCGCAGCCCGAGCCCGAGGCGACGGGTGTCGCCGCGATGATGCGCGGCGCGCTCGCGCGTGCGGGCGTCGACCTGCAGCGCGTCGGCTACATCAACGCGCACGGCACCTCCACCCCGCTCGGCGACACCGCGGAGACGAAGGCGATCAAGGACGTCTTCGGCGACCACGCATACGAGCTCGCCGTGTCGTCGACCAAGTCGATGATGGGCCACACGTTCGGCGCGGCGGGCGCCGTCGAGGCGATCATGTGCGCGCTCGCGCTGCGCGACGGCGTGCTGCCCCCGACGATCAACTACCGCGAGCCCGATCCGACGTGCGACCTCGACTACGTCCCGAACGAGGCACGGCGCGTGCAGGTCGACGTCGCGTTGTCGAACGCGATGGGGCTCGGCGGTCACAACGGCTGCGTGCTGCTCGGCCGCGCGTCGTGAAAGTCCAGCTCGTCCGGCACGCGACGCTCCTGATCGAGTCGAGCATCGGCCGGATCCTCGTCGATCCGATGCTGCGCGCGGCGGGGACGAGCCCGCCCATCGAGAACACTCCGAATCCGCGCCCGAACCCGCTCGTCGACCTCCCGATGCGCGCGGATGAGGTGCTCGAGGGTGTCGACCTCTGCATCGTCACGCACCTCCACCGCGACCATTTCGACGACCTCGTCCCGCTGGACCTGCCGATCCTCACGCAGCCGGAGAGCGCGAGCGAGCTGCGCTCGCGCGGGCACACGAACGTCGCGACCGAGCACGGCTCGATCCCGATGACGCGCGGACGCCACGGGACGGGCGACATCGGCCGCGCAATGGGCCCTGTGTCGGGGTGGGTCGTCGACGGCGTGTACATCGCGGGCGACACCGTTCTGTGCGACGAGGTGTGGGCCGCGCTCGACACGCATCGCCCGCGCACGACGATCGTGAACGCCGGCGGTGCACGCTTCGACGAGGGCGACCCGATCACGATGACGGCCGACGACGTGCGGCAGCTTCCCGGCGACGTCGTGGTCGTGCACCTCGAGGCGATCAACCACTGCCTCGAGCCCCGCTCCGCATACGCGGGTGCGATCGTGCCGTCAGACGGGGAAGTGCTCGACCTGTAGCTCGCCGATCGTCGCGATCACGGCATCGGCCGCCGCCATCGCCTCCTCGTCCGGCGGGAAGTGGGGGTTCGGCACGGCGACGACGAACATGCCGGCCGCCTTCGCGGCGCGGATGCCGTTGTGCGAGTCCTCCACCGCCCCACAGCGCGACGCGTCGACGCCGAGCCGGCGCGCCGCCTCGAGGTACACGTCTGGAGCAGGCTTCCCGCGCGGCACGTCCTGCGACGACACCGCGATCTCGAACACGTCGCCGAGGCCGGATGCGCGCACGACGACCTCGATCAGCTCGGGGTTCGACGACGACGCGATCGCGAGCGGGAAGCGCGCGGCGACGCGGCGCACGGCTTCGGTCGCGCCGGGGATGAGCGGCGGCGCCTCGCCGTAGCGCGCGAGCATCCGCTCGACGATCGCCGCATTGATCTCGTCGGGCGCGCCGGGAACGTGCAGCGCCTCGCTCATGTACCGCGACCACTCGACGGAGCTCATCCCCATCATGTCGCGCGTCGCCGTGTCTGTGTACGTGCCGCCGGTCTCGCGCGTGTACTCCTCGCGCACCTCGTCCCACACCTGCTCCGAGTCGACGATCACGCCGTCGAGGTCGAACACGACGGCATCCGTCAAACCGGCTTGTACCCGCGGTAGACGTACGTGAGCGTCGTCGGCGCGGAGCCCTCCTCGATCGACTCGACGGCACCGACGAAGAACGTGTGGTCGCCGGTCACGACCATCTGCACGGTGCGTGCGGTCAACCAGCCGGCCGCGCCGGTGAGCAGGCGCGGGTCGTCGTCACGCACGTCGATGCCGTTCCAGAGGACGAGTGGCGGCACGCCGCTTCGCGCGAAGTGCTGCGCGACGGCCTCCTGCTCGCCGGACAGGATCGTCACGCCCCACGTCTCGGCCTCGCGCAGCAGCTCGTGGATCGACGCGGACTGCGCGATCGAGATGCCGACGAGCGGTGGGTCGAGCGACAGCGAGACGAGCGACGAGACGGTGCGGCCGTGCCGGACGCCGTCGAGCTCCGCGACCACGATCGACACGCCGTGCGGCCAGCGTCGGAAGAGCGCGCGTTGCTCGGCCCCGTGGTCGTCCACGGGGCCGAGCCTAGTGCGAGCGGGTCAGTTCGCGCGGCACTGCTTGTCGCCGAGCTGCGTGATCGCGTCGTTCGCGACCTGGTCGGCGGATTTGTCGTACGTCCCCGGCGAGGTGCCTTCCCACATCACGTCCGGCGTGACGCCGGGGCCCTCCACGGTTGCGCGGTACTTCGCGCCCTTGCCCGCGGGATGCGACCCGTGCGGGTTGAACGAGTAACAGAAGACGCCGGTGCCCGTGTGCGTGAGGAAGCTGTTCTCGCGCTTCCAGCCGGAGCCGTACGTCGAGTCGAACGTGTCGACGTAGACGTTGCGGCCGAACGTGTCGAGCGGGTTGCCGCCCGGCGTCGACCGGAAGCCGAACACCGGCGCGTCGCCGTAGGTGAACGTCCCGAAGAGGTGATCCCACTGATGCCATGCCCAGTCGGTCTGGATCGTCAGCACGGGCAGCGCGCCCGTCCAGTGCGAGAGACGAAGCTCCCACGCAGACTGGGCGGCGCTCGGCGCGACGCCGTAGTTCGGCAGCATCCGCTGCCACGACTGCAGCGCCCAGTAGGAACCGTCGGGCGCATTGCACGCGACGACCTTCCACGCGAGTGGCGGGCCGTCGTACGCGCCGCAGGAGCCCTTGAACGTCTTCCAGTAGTCGGCGTGGTACTTCCCCCAGCCGCCTGCGTAGTCGAGCTTGAAGTCGACCTGCGGCCGCGCGCGCGTGGGCGCGATCGCATTGACGGCGCCCCAGGCGAGGACGTGCTTCACCTTGCCGGCCGCCGTGTAGGTGAGGAGGGCCTCGCCCTTCGCGTTCACCGACAGCGCGACGGCGTGCGCGTTGCGGTCGACGAGCGTGGACGCGTTGGCGGTCGCGGCGAACGCGGCGGCGAGAGCAACGACGAGCAGAAGAGCGGTACGACGCAAAGTGGAACCCCCTCGGGTGACGCAGTTTTCTGGGCTTCACCTAATGTCGACACGATCCGCCGAGTTCGCCTCCCCCGCACGAGGTAGGACCTGTACGCTCCTGCGCCTGTGACCCGCCGTGAGCTGATCGAGCTCATCGTCACGTTCTGCGCCGTGGCGGCAGTCGCCGTCTTGCACTTCGCCGGAATCGGCGACGTCGTGACGTTCGTCGCGGCCGCCGTCACGCTCGCCGCGCTCGCGCGCGTCGTCGGGCACGCGACCGACCAGCTCGGTGCGCGGCTCGGGTCCGGCAGTGCAGGCGTCGTGCAGTCGGCGCTCGGAAACCTGCCGGAGCTCTTCATCGCGATCTTTGCGCTGCGGAAGGGCCTCGTCGGCGTCGTCCAGGCCGCGCTCGTCGGGTCGATCCTCGCGAACAGCGTGCTCGTGCTCGGCATCGCGTTCATCGTCGGCGGGATCAAGAACGGCGTGCAGCGGTTCGAGCCCGACCGCGCGCGGCTGATCTCGACGTTGACGATGCTCGCCGCCGCGACGATGGCGATCCCGTCGCTCGCGCACGCGTTCCACACGCCCGCTGCCGCGCACGGCCGCGCGCTGTCGCTCGTGTGCGCGGGCGTCCTCCTCGCGGTGTTCGTCGTGACGCTGCCGGCGTTCCTGCGCGCCGGCGGCGGCGAGGAGCACGAGCCGGCGCGGTGGAGCCCCGTGACGACGGCGCTCGTCCTCGCGGCCGCCGGGACGGCCGCCGCGTTCACCTCGGACTGGTTCGTCACTGCGCTGACGCCCGCGATCCACACGCTGCACATGAGCCAGGACTTCGCGGGTCTCGTGGTCGTCGCGATCGCCGGCAACGCAGTCGAGAACGTTGTCGGCGTGCAGCTCGCCGCACGGAACCGCCCCGACTTCGCGATCTCGGTGATCGTCAACTCGTCCCTGCAGGTCGCGCTCGCGCTGACGCCGGTGCTCGTCTTCGCGTCGCTGCTCTTCACGACCCATCTCACGCTCGTCTTCCCGACGCTGCTCGCACTCGTGCTCGTGATCTCGGCGATCCTGAACGCGCTCGTCGTGAACGACGGAGAGTCGACGTGGCAGGAGGGAGTCGTCCTCGTCGGCTTCTACGTCGTGATCGCCGCCAGCTTCTGGTGGGGGACGTAGCCCTCCACGACCGTTGCCAGGGAACGGTGACCGAAGTGCAACGGCAGTCGCGAAAGGCGCTGCTAGCTCCGAACTTCCTTCCCTGGGAAGGGTTACCGAAGTGTCACGGCGTCACTTGGAGATCGCGGCGACGCGCGCGTCCGTCAGCCGCACGAGATCGTGCGGCGCGAGCTCGATCTGCAGGCCGCGCCTTCCGGCGCTGACGAGGATCGTCTCGAACGCGAGCGCCGACTCGTCGACCGTCGTCGGCAGGCGCTTCCGCTGGCCGAGCGGCGAGATGCCGCCGACGACGTAGCCCGTCGCGCGCTCGGCAGCCGTCTTGTCGGCGAGCGACACCCGCTTTCCCGCGGCGCGCAGGTCGAGTTGTGTGTCGGCCGGGACGACGAACACCGACAACGTCCCGTCGACCGACGCCACAAGCGTCTTGAAGAGCCTCGCCGGCGGCAGCCCGAGCGCTTCGGCGACCGCGACGGCATAGTCGCCGTCGCCGACCTCGACGCCCGAGTACTCGTGCAGCGCGAACTCCACGCCGGCCCGCTTCGCCGCCTGCACCGCCGGCGTCACTCGCCGAGCTCCTCCGCGAGCAGCGCGAGCGCGAACAGCCGCCACGCGAGGTCGACGTCGCCGACGAGGAAGATCGCCGCCTCGCGCGCCGTCGGGAGGTCGCGCACCCCGAGCACGATCGCCTCGAGCGCACGCGCGAGCTCGTCGCGCCGCTCCTCGGTGTAGAGATCGGCGGCGAGCGCCTTGACGGCGCGGTCGTCGACCTCGAGCTCGCGGTGCGGGTCGCCGCCCGCTGCGACGAGGAGCAGCGCGCGCCGCCGGGCGCCGTTCAACTCGGCGTCGGGGATATCGACCGCCTGCCCTGCGAGGTACGCGAGCACCGGCAGCGGGTCGCCCAGCTCCCCCGCGTCGACGCGGGAAAGTACGGCTGCGATCGGATCCTCCACGGCTAGCATCATCGCCATGGACGACGTCCTCGCGAAAGCAGAGGAGTGGCGCGCCGCCGGCGAGGAGGTCGCGATCGCGACCGTCGTCGCGACGCGGCGCAGCGCTCCGCGCCCGCTCGGGTCGAAGCTCGCGGTCACGCGCTCCGGCCGCCTGTACGGCAGCGTCTCCGGCGGGTGCGTCGAGGCCGACGTCGCCGAGCGCTGCAAGGCGATCCTCGACGGGGAGCTCCCGAAGGTCGTGTCGTACGGCATCGAGGACGACGAGGCGTGGACGGTCGGGCTCCCGTGCGGCGGCGAGATCGACGTCTTCCTCGAGCCGTACGGCGGCGCTCCGCCGATCGAGCGCGGCACGAGCTACGTCGTCGTCGAAGGCGACGAGGCGGGCAAGCGCTGGACGTCCGACGAGCGCGAGGCGACGGCGCTGCGCGAAGGCGTGTTCGCCGAGTCGGTCGGCCCGCCGCCGCGGCTTGTCGCGGTGGGAGCCGGCGACATCGCCGAGGCGTTGTGCGCGCTCGCGAAACCGCTCGGCTGGCGCACGGTCGTGCTCGATCCGCGCGCGGCCCTCGCGACGCGAGAGCGCGTGCCGAGCGCGGACGAGATCATGGTCGCGTGGCCCGACGAGCTCGAGATCGACCCCGAGACCGCCGTCGTATCGCTCGTCCACGAGGAGCGGATCGACGTCCCCGCGCTGAAGGCGGGCGTCGAGGGCGGCGCGTTCTACGTCGGCGCGCTCGGCTCGAAGCGCGCGCAGGAGAAGCGCGCCGCCAAGCTCGGCCCGCTCGTCGCGGGCGTCCACGGCCCCGTCGGCCTCGACCTCGGCGGCGAGACGCCGGCCGAGGTCGCGCTCGAGATCCTCGCGGAGATCCTCCACGCGAGGAAGAAGGGCGAGGCGCCCGCAGGCGCCCCGCCCCAGCAGCCGGCAGTGGCGCGCGCCTAGGCGGTCGCGGTGCGACGGCTCAGGTCGCGGCCGGTCACGAAGCCGAGCGCGATCATCCCGAGCCCGAGCACGAAGTGAAGCCAGTTGTCGGCCGTGTTCACCGGGATCCAGTCCCCGCCGCCGACGATGCCGAGCAGCCACAGCGCGAGGTAGACCACGCCGCCGCCGATCAGGAACGTCCGCGCCGTCTCCGGAGCACGGGCGAGCATGATCCCGACGACGCCGTAGAGCAGGTGGACGATGTTGTGCAGGATCGACACCTGGAAGATGCCGAGCAGCTTCGCGCCGGAGCCGTGGCCGGCGAAGCTCATGTCGCCGTAGTGGGTCGTGATCCCCGGGATGAAGCCGAGGATGCCGACGAGCAGGAACGTCGCGCCGACGAGCATCGCGAGCGACTGGACGGGCGTGCGATCTCTCATGTGTCCTCCGAGTGGGGGTAGTGGTGCGACCGGGAGCGAGTGTTTCCCGCACGTGCGGCCATTTCCTGCCGGTCGCCGCGGAAACGCTGTCCAGATCTTGTCCAGAATAGGAACGCCCGAAACCCCGGACGGATTCCGCCTTAGCGGCCGTCGTCGCTCGAGGAGGAGTCGCCCGACGAGCCGTCGCCGCTGAGCCCGTCGCCGCCCCCACCGTCGCCGCTCGAGGTCGTCGTCGCGGCGGTCGTCGTCGGCGTCTGCGTCACCGACGGCGGCGGGGCCGAGAACGCGAAGCCGGACCCGTCGTGGCCGCCGTCGCCCGACTCGCCGGTCGTCGTCGCCGTGGTCGTCGTCGGCGGCGGCGCCGGCGCCTCGCGCTCGGTGTCGCGGTGCTCTCTCGTCGTCGTCGTGTGCTCCGTCGTCGTCCTGTCCTCGGCGCGCCGGGGCGGCGGCGCCGGCGCAGCCGGCGCAGCCGGTGCAGTCCGCGCCGCCGGGACGGCCAACACGAAACTGCGCACCGGCGTCGTTCGAGCGGGCGCCTGCGTCTCGACACGCGCCGGGCGGTGGTGCGCGACGGGCGCCGTGTGCTGCACCGGACGGAGCGGCGCCGCCCGGTGGTTCGTGCGCTCGACGGCGACGGGGACGCCCGCGGCGACCGTCGCACCGGCGACGACCGCTCCGATCTTCGCCGCGGCGGGCGCGCCGCCGGTCGCCAGGAGGCCGCCGAGCCAGCGCAGCCACTCCGACGGCCCGAGCGCGAGCGCACGCGCGCCGACGGCGGAACGGCACGCCGGGCACGAGCGGAGGTGCGTCTTCAGCGCACGCCGCTCCGCGAGATCGAGCGGGCCTGCGGCGAGCCTCTGCACGGCGACGCAGTTGAGCCGGTCGCCGAAGACGAGGTGCTCGG
This sequence comes from Gaiellaceae bacterium, assembly GCA_036518135.1. Classification (GTDB taxonomy): domain Bacteria; phylum Actinomycetota; class Thermoleophilia; order Gaiellales; family Gaiellaceae; genus PALSA-600. The sequence continues at coordinate 65,902 of DATDNT010000056.1, forward strand.
CGAGCCGGTTGCGCGCCGCGAAGAGCGACTGCTCGACCTGCGCCGCCGTCAGTCCGAGCTCGCCCGCCGTCTCGTCGATGCGGAGCCCGTGCAGCTCGCGGAGGACGTACACACGGCGCTGCCGGTCGGGGAGCGCGGCGAGCGCGGCGACGAGCGCTCCGGTCTCGCCCGCGGCGGCGGCGGGTCGGTCGGGCAGCGTCTCCGACGGCAGCTCGCGCCCCCGCTTGACGAGGTCGATCGCGACGTTGTGCGCGATGCGGAACAGCCACGGGCGCACCTGCTGCGGGATGCGGCCGTCTCGCAGCGCGCCGTACGCCTTCAGGAGGGCGGACTGCGCCACGTCGTCCCCCGCCGCGCCGTCGCCGAGCAGGTGCGCGCCGTACGCCGCCAGCCGGTGCACGTAGCGGCGGTACAGCTCGTCGAAGGCGGCCGCCTCGCCGGAAGCGAGGCGGCCGCCGAGCTGCTCGTCGGACAGGCGTCGGAGGAGGATCGGGCTCACTTGATGCTGACTACGGGCGGGGGTGCGCCTCCGGATCCGGCGCCGGAGCCGCCGTCGTCGCCGCCGCCGCCGCCGCCGCCGCCGTCGTCACCGCCGCCCTGGCCGCCGCCCTGGCCGCCGCCGTCGTCGTCGCCCTGGTCCGCCTGCTGCGCGTCGCCGTTCGCGGACAGCGACGTCAGCAGCAGCGTCCCGTCGGCCTGCTGTGCGAACACGGCAAGCACCTCGTCGCCGTTCTGGAACTTCGACAGGTCGAATCCCGAAGGCACCGCGATGCGGAGCGCCATGTGCTCGGAGACGACGGTGATCGAGCCGGTGCCGAGCGTCAGCTTGCCGTCGATCGAGCCGCCGGGATGGTCGGCCGAGACCGCCGTGACGCTGTCGTCTTCGAGGTCGTCGCCGGTGCCGACCGTGGCGGTGACGTCCACCGTGGTGCCGGGCGCCGGGCCGCCGTCCGCCGCCGAGGCGGTCGTGCGCCCGCCGCGCTTCAGGGCGATCACCGCTCCGCCCGCCGACACGACATAGCGGCCGGACGACTTCGCGAGCAGCAGCCCGCGAAAGCGAACGACGTGTGTGCGGCCGACGACGCGCATGTTCGACGCCGAGAAGGTTCCGTTCCGCAGCTTGCGCGCCGTCATCGAGACGCGCTGGCCGACGTGGAGCTTCGCTGCGGACGACGTGTGCACGAGCGAGACCTTCGTCTTCGACTGTGCAACCGCGACGAGATGGCTCGCCCGCTGCACCTTGATGACGACACCGCTCGCGAGGGCCGCTGACGGCACGAGCAGCGCGCCGGCGGCGAGTACTAGGAGTACGAGGCGCTTCATGTGGGTCTCCTTGGGACGCTTACTCCCCAAAGACGCCCGTCGCGCACGAACCTTGCATGCGAATCGCGCGCTATCGTCGCGGCCGTGACACCGGAGCAGGAGGAGATCCGGCGGACGCTCGGCGTTGCCGACGGGTTCGACGCGGCGGCCGAGATCGAGCGCCGCGTCGGCTTTCTCGTCGACATCGCCGAGGCGAGCGGGACGGACGGGTTCGTGCTCGGGATCAGCGGCGGCGTCGACTCGACGACGGCAGGCAGGCTCTGCCAGCTCGCAGCGGAGCGAATCCGCGAGCTCGGGCGGCAGGCGACGTTCGTCGCGATGCGGCTGCCGTACCGCACCCAGGTCGACGAGGAGGACGCGCAGCGAGCGCTTGCGTTCATACGCCCCGACATGATGCTCGGCGTCGATGTCGGACCGGCGACGGATGCGCTGACGGAGTCGCTCGCGGAGGCCGGCGATCCGCTCGGGGACTACGCGCACGCCGAGTTCGTCCGCGGAAACGTGAAGGCGCGCGAACGGATGATCGCGCAGTACGCCGTCGCGAACGCGCGCAACCTGCTGGTCGTCGGGACGGACCACGCGGCCGAGGCGGTGACCGGCTTCTTCACGAAGCACGGGGACGGCGCGTGCGACGTGATCCCGCTCTCGGGCCTCACGAAGCGGCGCGTGCGCGCGCTCGCGGCGGCGCTCGGCGCGGAGGACGCGATCGTGCACAAGGTGCCGACGGCTGACCTGGAGAGCGACAAGCCGGGGCTCCCCGACGAGGCCGCCCTCGGGCTCACCTACGCGCAGATCGACGACTTCCTGGAGGGGAAGGACGTGCCGGAGGAGGTCGTTGACAGGCTCGTCAGGCGCTACCGGAACACCGAGCACAAGCGCAGCGGCCCGATCGCACCTTGATTGGTTTCAAACGATACGAACGCGGCTAGGACGCGTTAGCGGGCGGATCAAGGTCCGACAACCAAGGGGGGACTATGAAGCGCTCGCACGCTACGGCGGTCCTGGCGACCGCCCTCGCGACGCTCCTCGCCGCGGCGTTCGCCGCGACCGCAGGCCCGGCAGCCGCCGGCAGCGGGCGTCCGACGGCGACCGCGAACACCGGCGTCCTGCACGTCGGCTTCGCCGTCCAGCGGTTCGTCAAGCACGGAACGCATCTCGTCGCCATCGGGCGCACGATCAGCACGATCACGACCGACAGCGGGACGTACACGTCGATCAAGCCGTTCACGAGCGTCGTCACGCGGAAGGCGACACGCGCGGGCTCGATTCGCACGACGCAGCAGGCCCAGCGGATCTGCAACGTGCTCAACCTGAACCTGGGCCCGGTGCACCTCGCGTTGCTCGGGTTGATCGTCGACCTGAGCCCGGTGAACCTGACGATCACGGCGGACTCGAACGGCGGCCTGCTCGGCAGCCTGCTCTGCGGTCTCGCCGGCGGAGGCGGCGGCATCCTCGGCACGGCGACGAACGCGGCGAAGCTGACGAACGTCGCGCAGACGAGCGGCCTCTCGCTCGGGCCGGGCTACACGATCCCGGTGAGCAGCGCGATCGCCGGATCGGCCGGCACGCAGTCGTCGCAGGCGGTGTGCACCGTCCTCGACCTGACGCTGGGGCCGCTCGACCTGAACCTGCTCGGGTTGATGGTGCATCTGAACCAGGTGCACCTCCTCGTCACGGCGGACCCGACGGGCGGCCTCCTCGGCAGCCTGCTCTGCTCGCTCGCGGGCGGCGCGCCGACCGGTTGACGCCGGCACGGGGGCCGGCAGCGGGCGGCCGGCCCCCGTCGACGTCGAAGACGGCGGGGGTGGGATTCGAACCCACGGAGCCCGCGAAGGCTCAACGGTTTTCAAGACCGCCCCGTTCGACCGCTCCGGCACCCCGCCGCGCGAAATAACCGTATCGGGTGACGCGCGCGTCTCACCCCCTTCCTACCCTGCGACACCTGCGGCTCCGTCCTCTCCCTCGGAAGGAGCCACATATGGGCACGACCACCGCAATCGAAGAGCCGCTCGCGTTCGGCGTACGCGAGAATCGCGCGCTCTTCCCGCTCCGTGACGCGCTGCGCGAGGCGCTCGCGTCGAACCGCCCCGTGCACGTGCAGACGACGCTGTCGCAGCAGGAGCTCATCCGGCTCGCGGTGCGGCTCTGCCGCTACGACAACGCGAACGTCGGCGTGCTCGCCGGGCCGGGCGACGGGGTCATCCTCGTCCCGGTCTAGGCCGACACGCGTTCGACACCGAGCCGCGAGGGCGCGCCGAAGTCGGTAAGCGCCTCCGGCACAGCGATGGCGCCGTCCTCGTCCTGGAAGTTCTCGAGGACGGCGATCATCGCGCGCGCCGTGACGGCCGTCCCGTTCAGGGTGTGCACGTGCTCGAGCCCCTTCCCCTCGGGGCGGAACCGCACGTTCAGTCGCCGCGCCTGGTAGTCCGTCGTGTTCGACGTCGACGTGATCTCGCGATAGCGCGACTGCCCCGGGAACCACGCCTCGATGTCGTATTTCTTCGCGGCCGACGAGCCGAGATCGCCCGCGGCGATGTTCAGCACGCGGTACGGCAGCCCGAGCTCCTGGACGAGCTCCTCCTCGATCGAGAGCAGACGGTCGTGCTCCTCGCGCGAGCGCTGCGGTGCGCAGTACACGAACATCTCGACCTTCTCGAACTGGTGGACGCGAAAGATCCCACGCGTGTCCTTGCCCGCCGCGCCGGCCTCGCGGCGAAAGCAGGTCGAGTACGCGACGTATCGCAGCGGGAGCTCCTCGAGGATCTCGTCCGCGTGGTACGCGGCGGCCGGCACCTCCGACGTGCCGACGAGGTAGAGCTCGTCCTCCGGCACCGCGTAGAAGTCGCCCTTGTCGGACGGGAAGAAGCCTGTCCCGTACATCGCCTGCTCGCGCACGAGCACGGGCGGCAGCATCGGCACGTGGTCCTTGCGCACGATCCTGTCGAGCGCCCACCGGTAAAGCGCAAGCTCGAGCAGCACGAGGTCGCCGAGGCGATAGACGAAGCGCGAGCCCGAGACCTTGCCGCCGCGCTCGACGTCGATCCAGCCGTGCGCCGCGGCCAGGTCGAGATGGTCGCGTGCCTCGAAGGCGAACGCGGGCTTCTCCCCCACCTCCCGCACCGTCACCGCGTCCTCCTCGGCGAAGCCGTCGGGCGTGTCCTCCGCGGGAGGGTTCGGCACGCGGTCGAGGAGCGACTGCAGCTTCCCCTCCCACTGCGCCAGCTCCGCCTCGAGCGGCTGCAGCCGGTCCTTCACCGACTTCAGCTCCTCGAGCTGCTCGGGCGTCGGCCTCCCCTTCGGCTTCGTCTTCGCACGCAGCTCCTCGACCTGCGTCTGCAGCTCGCGCTTGCGGACGTCGGCGGCGAGCAGCTCGTCGAAGACGTCGGCGGCTCCCTTCCGCGCGAGCGCTGCGCGGTACGCGTCCGAGCTCGCGCGCGCTGCCTTGAGGTCGATCACTTCTTCGAGTGTAGTGCGACGAGGGCTTCGAGCACCTGCGCGACGCCTTCGTCCTCCGCGGCCGGGCACACCCAGCGCGCGAGGCGCTTCACGCGGTCGCCGGCATTCGCGACGGCGACGCCGTAGTCGGGCCACTCGAGGAGCTCGATGTCGTTCTCGCCGTCGCCGAAAGCGATCGTCTGCGCCTTCGTGAAACCACGGTGCTCGGCCAGGACGTCGAGGCCGGAGCCCTTCGTCACGCCTTTCTGCGCGAACTCGAGGAAGTGCGGGAGCGACTTGGAGACGAACGCGCGGTCGCCGAACCGCGCCTTGAAGTCGGGCTCGATCGAGTCGAGGAACGCGGGCTCGCCGACGGCGACGAGCTTCGTCGGCCGCTCGTCGAGCCAGTCGAGCAGCGGCCCGACGACTTGGAACTCGATGCGGTTCAACTCCGCGTACGCGCGCGCCTCCTTCGTGTCGGCGGCGACGTACAGCTCGTCGTCCACGTAGACGTTCGGCTCGATCCCGATCTCGGCGAGCGCCGAGACGATCTCGCGCGCGAGCCCGACCGGCAGCGGCTCGTGCCGCAGCCACGTGCCGTCGGCGTCGACGACGACCGCGCCCTGGTAGCAGATCATCGGGGCCACGATCCCCGCGGGCGCGAGCGCCTGGCGCACCGACTGCACCATCCGGCCGGTCACGACGATCACGTCGATCCCCGAGGCGTGCGCCGCCTGCATGGCGCGGATCGTGCGCGGGCGCAGCGCTGCGTCGGTCCACACGAGCGTGCGGTCGAAATCCGTCGCGACGACGCGCACCTCCCGCGGGAAGCCCGCAGGTAACTGCAGGCCGCTAGCCGTTCGCGTTGCCGCCCGTCGCCTTGACGACGTAGGCGGTGACGTCCGCGATCTGCTTGTCGGACAGCTGGCCCTTGAACGACGGCATCGCGCCTCCGCCGTGCGTGACGCGCTCGACGGCGATCGACAGCGGCGGCTTCGCCTGGTCGAGGTTCGGCCCGACGTTGCCGTGTGCGTTCGCGTCGGCGAGCGTGTGGCAGCCGGAGCAGCCCGCGGTGGTGAACACCTTCTTGCCGGCGGTCGCGTCGCCGTTCTTGTACTGCGCGGGAACCGCCGCGGCCTTCTGCGGCTTCACGCCGGTCACCTTGCCCTGCGGCGTCGCGGTCGTCACGGACCCACCGGGCTTCGACGTGGAGCAGCCGGCGGCGACGAGAAGGACGGCGACGAGCGGCACGAGGAGGCGGCGCACGAGCGCGGAGAATACAGATTGACCGGCGGTTAAGCGCACCGCATCGGCAGCGGCGGCATCCCTACAATCAACGTCATGAAGCGCAGGTCGTACGGCCGCGACGCCGGGCTCACGATGCGGATGATCCTCACGACGGGGCTGCTCGGCCTGCTCTACGTCGTGTTCGCCGTCGTGCTCTTCCAGGTGCTGAACGTCGGGCTCGTGCCGATGATCGTGATCGTCGTCGCGATCGCCTTCTTCCAGTACTACACGTCCGACAAGCTCGCGCTCGCCGCGGCCGGCGCGAAGGTGGTCTCGCGCGAGCAGGCGCCGCAGCTGCACGACATGGTCGAGCGCCTGTGCGCGATGGCCGACCTCCCGAAGCCCAAGGTCGCGATCATGGACACGCCGGTGCCGAACGCATTTGCGACCGGCCGTTCGCCGAAGCACGCTGCCGTCTGCGTCACCACCGGCCTGTGGGAGCGGCTCGAGCCGAAGGAAGTGGAGGGCGTGCTCGCGCACGAGCTGTCGCACATCGCGAACCGCGACGTGCTCGTGATGACGCTCGCGAGCTTCTTCGCGATGCTCGCCGCCATGCTCACGCGGTTCGGGCTGTACGCGGGCATGTGGGGCGGCGGCGACCGGCGCGACAACAACAACGGCCCGCCCGTCTGGCTGATCGTGATGCTCGTGTCGATGCTCGTGTACGTGATCAGCTACATCCTGATCCGCACGATCTCGCGCTATCGCGAGTACGCCGCCGACCGCGGCTCGGCACTGATCACGGGCGCGCCGGAGTACCTGATGAGCGCGCTGCAGAAGATCTCGTCGCAGATGACGCTGATCCCGAACCGCGACCTCCGCCAGGTCGAAGGGATGAACGCGTTCTTCATCATCCCGGCGAAGGCGAAGGGCAATCTCGCGGAGCTCTTCATGGACCATCCGCCGATCGAGAAGCGGCTCGCGGCGCTCTCGGAGATCGCGCGCGAGATGGGCCGCCCGGTCGCGTAGCCTTCCGGGGTGGGCCTCCGCGACATCCTCTCCGGCCGGAAGAAGCTGCCGGGCCCGAAGGACGACCGCCTCTTCGCGCTCACGACGGCGGCCGTGACGATGCAGATGGAGCTCGGCCTGAAGACGGCGGGCGCCGGCGCGATCGCGTTCAAGCCGCAATCGTCGGGCGAGTTCCGCAGTGCATTCGACGACGTCGACAAGCTCGTGGACGCGGTCGCGCAGCAGTTCGGGTCGCAGGTCGAGCGCAAGAGCGACGAGTACGGGTTCGACTGGATCGTCGTCAAGGACCCCGACCTCGAGGATCTCGTCACGACGGCGCACACGTTGGCGGCGGAGCTGACCGCGCAGGGGTTCGGCGAGCAGCTCCTCGCCGCGATCTTCAAGTTCGACGGCGACCAGAAGCCCGTCTACTTCATCTACGGCTTCAAGCGCGGCGCGTTCTGGCCGTTCGTGCCGATCGGGAACGACAAGCGCGACAACGCGCAGGAGCTCGAGCTGAAGGCGAAGCTGGAGAAGGAGCTTCCCATCGAGCAAGACCTGACGCGATGGCTCGCGCTCTTCGACGCCCCGCTCTGATCGCGGCGCTTCCCGCGCTCGTCGGGATCTCGACGCTGCTGCACTGGCTCGCGGGCAGGCGAATCGCGGGGCTGTGGATCATGCCCGACGAGGCGATCTATGCCGACCGTGCGCAATCGCTGTGGCGCCACGGCTCGCTGCCGGTGCTGCATGGTGCCGGCGCCGGGTACAGCGTCCTCTACCCCGCGCTCGCCGGCCTGCCGCTGGCGGTCGGCTCGCTCGCGCACGGGTACGCGTCGCTGAAGCTGCTGCAGGCGCTCGTCGGCTCGCTCGCGGCGGTGCCGGTCTTCGCCTACGGACGGCGGTTGATGCCCAACGGCTACGCGCTCCTCGCAGCGGCACTGACCGTCTCCTCGCCGATCCTCCTCTACAGCGGGTTCGTGATGACGGAGGTCCTCTACTACCCCGTGTCCGCGGTGACCACGGTCGCGATCGCGCGTGCGGTGACGACGGGAACGGTGCGGCACCAACTGCTCGCACTCGCTGCGGTCGCCGTTGCGGTCGCGACGCACGTGCAGGCGGTCGTCTTCGTGCCCGTGTTCGCCGCGGCGATCCTGCTCGACGCGCTGATGGCGCGCGACGCGCGCCGCCTCCGCGCCTTCGTGCCGGTGTGGGTGGCCGCAGCCGCGCTCGCAGTCGTCGCGCTCGTTGCGGCGCGCGTGCTCGGCGCGTACGCGACGGCGATCTCGAGCGGCTATCCGTTGGCCGCGTCGGTGCGACTCGCGTACGAGCACCTCGCGTACGTCGCGTTGATGGTCGGAGTCGCTCCGGTCGCCGTCGCGGCGATTCTCGCGGCCGAGGCTGCGCGCGGCCGCGAACCGGATCCCGAGGCGCGTGCGCTCGTCGCCACGACGATCGCCGTCGCCGTCCTCGTCGCGGCCGAGGTCGGGACGTTCGCGGCGCGCTACGCGCCGCACCTCCTCGGCCGTGACCTCGCTGCGGTCCCGCCGAGCCTCTTCCTCGTCTTCTGCCTGTGGCTCGCGCGCGGGATGCCGCGGCCGCGCATCGTCGCCTCCGCCGCGGTCTTCGGCGTCGCCGCGACGGTGCTCGCCGCGCCGTGGAACCATTTGATCGTCAAGACGGCACTGCCGGACACCCTCGGCATCGCGCCGTTCCTCGAGCACGGCGGCATCGAGCCCGCGACGGAGATCGCCGTCCCCGTCGTCGTGATGATCCTGCTCGTGCGGTACGTGCCGCGCCCGCTGTGGGCGGTTCTCCCGGCGCTCGTGCTCGTCGTGCTCGCCGCGTCGTCGGTGTCGGCGACGTCGCTCGTCGCAGGGAAGGTTCGGTTCGACCAGGCGGCGATGGTCGGGACGCCGCGCGACTGGGTCGAGCGCGCGTCGCCCGAGCCCGTCGCGTACGTCTTCACGGGCGATCCGGCGACCGTCAACGTCGTCTGGCAGCAGCGGTTCTGGAACCCGCGCATCCTTGACGTGGTCGCCGTCGCCCCCGCGGTCTTCGAGGGACCGGTGCGGTCGCGGCGGCAGGTCGAGCCGGCGCCCGACGGATCGCTTCCCGTCGCCGAGCGGCTCGCGGTGACGAACGCCGACGTCTCGCTCGTCGGCAGCGAGGTCGCGCGCCAGGATCGCGGCCCCGACTATCCGCCGCTCGTTCTCTGGCGGCTCGACGGTCGGCCGCGCCTGAACGCGGTCCTCGGCGGCGTGAAGCCGAACGGCGACATCCTCGGTTCCGCCTCCGTCACGGCGTACGGCTGCCGCGGCGGCTCGCTGCAGCTCACGCTGCTGCCGAAGTCGACGGACGTCGTGACGGTCTCGCTCGACGGCGCCGTCGTGCTCCGACGCCGGATCGCGAACCTCGCGTACTGGAACGGCACCGTTCCCGTGCCGCCGACGCACCACTCCGATGTGTGCCACTTCACGGTCGCCGGAGGGCTGCTGCTCGGCTCGACGCGAATCGCGTTCGTGCGCGACTAACCGACCCGCACGAGCATCTTCCCGACGTTGTCGCCGGTGAAGAGCCCGGCGAACGCGGCCGGGACGTTCTCGATCCCGTCGCGGACCGTCTCACGCCATTCGATTCGGCCGTCGCGCACGAGCGGCCCGACCGACGCGAGGAACTCGCCGAAGCGGTCGAAGTGGTCGCTGACGATGAAGCCCTCGATTCGCAGCCGCTTCGTCACGACGTAGAAGATGTTCCGCGGCCCAGGCTCGGGGCGCTCGTCGTTGTAGCGCGAGATCGAGCCGCATGCGATCACGCGGCCGAAGTCGCGCAGGCGGTGCAGCGCGAGCTCCAGCTGCGCACCGCCGACGTTGTCGAAGTACACGTCGATGCTCTCCTCGAGGGACCCCTCGTGGTAATCGAACGCCTCGACGCCGAGCGACCTCAACCACTCGACCTTCTCCGGCGATCCGGCGCTGCCGATGACACGGAGGCCCTTGAGCTTCGCGAGCTGGCACGCGACGCTGCCGACGGCGCCGGCCGCGCCGGAGACGTAGATCGTCTCGCCCTCGCGTACCCGGCCGACGTGCTCGAGCCCGTACCAGGCGGTCATGCCCGGCATCCCGAGGACGCCGAGTGCCGTGGACGGCGGTGCGAGCTCGGGGTCGAGCTTTCGCACTCCGTCGCCGGCGACGACGCCGCGCTCGCGCCAGCCGAGCGACGACATCACCCAGTCGCCCTCGGCGAGCCCGTCGTGGCGCGACGACTCGACGCGGCCGACCGCGCCGCCGTCGATCACGCCGCCGATCTCGTACGGACCGACGTACGTGCGGATCCCGGTCATTCGGCTCCGCATGTACGGGTCGACGGAGACGAAGACGTTGCGGATCGCGACCTCGCCGTCGGCGGGCTCGCGCTCCTCCGCCTCGCGCACCTCGAAGTCGCTCGCCTTCGGCACGCCCTGCGGGCGGGCGGCGAGCACGACCTCGCGGCTCACGGGATGAACCCGGCGTCGGACATCAGGTCGCGCGCCTCGTCGAGCGTCAGGTCCTCCGGCGGAATCACGGCGTCGGACGGGCAGAGCTCCTCGACCGACAGCCGCTCACCTCCTGCGCGGACGGCGTCGGCGAGCGCGGCGAGCCCGTCCCAGAGCGCCTGCTCGTCGTTCGCCGCGACGGCGTCGAGGATCTTCTCGTCGAGCTGATTCAGCCGCGTCGTCAGCGCGTCGTCGACGCGGTACTGCCCCTCCCCGAGGAGCCGAACGATCACGGAGCGGTCTCGCCCTCGATCTGCTTCGGCGCCTCGCCCTGCCCGATCTCCGCCTTCATCTTGGCGAGCTCGTCGTCGACCTGGCTCGACTGCGAGATCTCGCGCAGCTGGCGGTCGATGTCGTCGCTCGACGTCGAGAAGTCGGACAGCGCGCCGGCCTGCGTAAGCTCCTCGACCGCGCTCGCGCGGGCCTGCATCTGCTGCGTCTTGTCCTTCGCGCGGTCGATCGCCATCCCGACGTCGGCCATGTCCTCGCCGATGCCGCTCGCCGCTTCGCTGATCCGCACCTGCGCCTCGGCCGCCGAGTACTGGGCCTTGATGACTTCCTTCTGCGTGCGGAAGGACTCGACCTTTGCGGCGAGCCCCTTCTCGCCCTCGATCAGCTTCTGCTGCTGCGCCTCGAGCTGCTGCCCCTGCGCCATGATGTCCTGCAGCTGCGCCTGCACCGTCGCCTTGCGCGTCAGGGCCTCGCGCGCGAGATCCTCGCGGTTCGCCTTGAGCGCGTCGCGCGCCTGGCCGTCGAGCTTGTCGACCTGCTGCTGGAGGCTCGTGTACTGCAGCTCGAGCCGCTTCTTCGCCGTCGTCACGTCGGCGATGCCGCGCTTCACGTTCTGGAGCTGCTGCACCTGGCGCTCGTAGGAGTAGTCGAGCGTCTCGTTGGGGTTCTCTGCGCGATCGAGCGCCTTCGAGGCCTTCGACTTGAAGATCAGGGTGAAGCGGGACCACAGGCCGGGCATTCGGATTCTCTCCTCGGGTCGGGTGTCGTTAGGTTAACGCCGTGGACGTCGTCGACCCGCGCATCGAGCAGTACACCGAGCGGCTCTCCTCGCCGCACGAGGAGCTGCTCGCGGAGCTGTCCGCGGAGACGGAGCAGGCGCTCGGGTCGCCGCAGATGCTCACCGGGCCGGTGGCCGGGCGCTTCCTCGAGCTGCTGGTCTGGTTCGGCCGGCCGAAGCGGGTGCTCGAGATCGGCACGTTCAGCGGCCACTCCGCGCTCGCGATGGCGGCGGCGCTCCCGGAGGACGGGCGGATCGACGCGTGCGAGCTCGACCCGGAACGGGCCGCGTTCGCGCAGCGGTACTTCGACCGCTCCCCGCACGGCTCGAAGATCACACTGCACGTCGGGCCGGCGCTCGAGACGGTCGACGGGCTCGACGGCGAGTTCGACCTCGTCTTCATCGACGCCGACAAGCCCGGGTACGTGAGCTACTACGAGGCGACCCTGCCGCGCCTCTCGGAGCGCGGCCTGATCGTCGCGGACAACACGCTCGCCTCGGGCCGCGTCGTCGACGGCGAGCGCCCGCCGATCGCCGATTTCAACGAGCACGTCGCGGCCGACCCGCGCAGCATCCAGGTGCTCCTCTCGGTCAGGGACGGAATGACCCTGATCCGTCGGGCCTAGTCCTTTCGCGACCTGTCGGGGCCTGGCCCCGTCATGTCCGAAAGGGACAGTAGGTTGTCCCTCCCATGCGCTTGATCGTGGCCCGCTGCGAGGTGAGCTACTCCGGGCGGCTGAACGCCTTCCTGCCGGAGTCGACGCGCCTGCTGATGCTGAAGGACGACGGCTCCGTGCTCGTCCACGCCGATGCGGGCGGGTACAAGCCGCTCAACTGGATGACGCCGCCGACGGTGATCGAGGACGGCGGCGACGTCGTCCTCGTGCGCAAGCGCGCAGGAAAGACCGAGGACCGGCTCGAGATCCGCCTCCTCGAGGTGCTCTCGGACGTGTCGCACGACATGGGCGAGGCTGCGGCGCTCGAGAAGGACGGCGTCGAGCGCGACCTGCAGCTCCTGCTCGCGGACGACCCGACGCATGTCGCGCCGGGGCTGCGGCTCGTGAAGCGCGAGTGGCCGACCGAGGTCGGCCCCGTCGACCTGATGTGCCGCGACGAGGACGACGAGTGGGTCGCGGTCGAGATCAAGCGCGTCGGCACGATCGACGCCGTCGAGCAGCTCACGCGCTATCTCGACTGCATCCGCGCCGACGGCTCGCGCGCCGGCTGCCGCGGGATCCTCGCCGCGCAGCAGGTCAAGCCGCAGGCGGTCGCGCTCGCCGACCGGCGCGGGATCGCGACGGTGACGGTCGACCTCGCCGTCCTCCGCGGCGAACGCGAGCCCGAGCTGACGCTTTTCGCGGTCTAGCCGTCGAGCCACCATTCGAGAAGGCGCGCGCCCTCGGCGTCGACCTCGCGCCGCGCCTTCGGAGAGAGCGGAGCGAACGGCTCGACGACGAGCCGCTCGCGCTCCACGCGCCAGATCCCCGCGACGTACCCGTCGACGAGGAACGTGCTCTTGCACATGGCGTTCTTGCGGTTGTACACGGCGTCGACGTGCTCGGGCGCGAGAACGCGCCCGTTGTAGAGGTGCGCGAGGAGCATGGAGTCGAACGCGGGCAGGAACCTGACCGGCGCGCGCTCGCGGCCGGTCGCGCGCGGCGCGCCCGCCACGTCGTAGCGCCCGTCCTGCTCCTCGAGCGTCTCGAGCGCGGGAGCGATCTGCCGGATGCGGAAGGCTGTGAAGCGCTCGATCTCGTCGCGCGTCACCGGGCCGTACGCCGCGACGAACGCGTGGACGACGAGCACGGCGGACTCGGCGGCATCCGGCAGCGGCTCGCGCCAGAGCTCCGACAGGCCCGCCTTCGTGTGCGGCCACGACCCGACGACGGATGCCCGCACGAACGGCAACGTCCGGAGCGCGAACGCGACGGCCCAGCGCTCGTCGGTGCCGATCACGCGCGCGACGATCGCCTCTGCTTCGCCGCGCTCGAGCGGGCGCTTCGGCATCGCCTGGCGTAGTGCAGCGACGTCGTAGCCTCGATTCTCGGTGCGGCCGCGGCGCGACTCGATCCACGCCGACGCGAGCCGTGGATACCACGCGTGCGTCTGCACGTGCACCGTGGTGCGGAGCGTCGTCGCCTTGACGAGCGCCGTCACCTCGTTCTTGTCGACGGATGCAAGCCGCGACCACAGCGCGACGTACGGCGACGGCGCCCACTGCGCCTGCAGCGCGAGCAGGCGGCTCGCCGTCGCATCCACACCGTCGTCCCTCCGCTCGAGCAGCCCCTGTCGGAGGAGGAGCGTCCGGTTCAGCGCTCGCGCATCCATACGCGCAACGGTCCGAGAGGGCGGAAGCCGGCCGCGAGCGCCGCGTCGAGACCGTCGCCGTGGTCGTAGCCGACGAGCGGAACCGAGCCGTGCGTGTGGCGCGCGGCCGCGACTGCGGCCTCGTAGTCGTGGCCGCTGCCGAAGAGGCCGATCACGTCGCCTGCGGCATCGCCGTCGAGCACGATCCATTGGGCTTCGAAGAGCACGTCGAAGCCGTCGAGCACGAGATCGGCGTAGCTGTCCTTGATCGAGCACCCGGGCGACAGGTCGACGTGCGCGAGCACAGCGTCGGCGGAGACCCCGCGGGCGAGCGTCATCGCGTCCGGATAGAACGGCGGGGTGCGCTCGGCGCACCACCACACGTCGCCGTCGAACACGGGCGCGAGACCGTGCTCGCGGCACACGAGGTCGCACCATTCCGCGTTGCTTCGGACCGCGGCGTCGATCACGGAGTCACGGCTGCCTTCATGAGGTCACGCGGCGGGTCCCCGAACAGGGCCGGCAGCTCGTCGAGGAGCACGCGGTGCGTGACGAGCTTCTCCCACGGATACGCGCCGCTCGCGAGAAACGCGAGCGCCGCGCGCACTGTCGCCGGCGTGTGGTGGAACGAGCCACGGATCGTCACCTCCTGGTAGTGCAGGCGGAAGGCATCGATGGGCGGCCGGGCGTCGCGCGGTAGGCCGCCGAACATGACGACCGTGCCGCCGGGGCGAACGAGCTCCTCGGCGTCGAACCACGCGTCCTCCGTGCCCGCAGCCTCGATCACGATGTCGGCAGCGCGCCCCTCGCCGTGCTCGGCGCCGAACTCCTCCACGAGCGCCTGCCGTTCGGGCCGTCCGCCGACGATCACCGGCCAGCCACCGGCGTCCGCGACGCACGCCGCGAGCATCAGCCCGATCGGGCCCGCGCCGAGGATCGCGACGGCGTCGCCCGCCTGCACCCCCGCACGTTCGATGCCGCGGAGGCAGCACGCGAGCGGCTCGACCATCGCCGCCACTTCCGGCGCGACACCGGCCGGGACCTCGTGCAAGTTGACCTTCGCGATGCGCTCGGGGACGACGAGCCAGTCGCCGTACGCGCCGGCCAGGAACAGCAGGTCGCGACATTGCTCTCCACGCGCGCAGCCGTCGCACGTGCCGCACGGGGCCGAGTTCGCTGCGACGACGCGTCGCCCGTCGACGAGCCCGCAGAACTCGTGCCCGAACGGCACCGGCGGCTCGGCGAGCAGCAGCGGATGCCCGCGCCGGAACGTCTTCAGGTCGGTGCCGTCGGTGAGCGCCACCTCCACCTGCACGAGCACGTCGCCCGGACCGGGCTCCGGCTTGGGCACCTCCTCGATCCGAAGGTCGCCCGGCGCATACAGCCGCGCGGCTTTCACGGGGTGAAGACGACCTTCAGCGCGTCGCCGCGTCGGTAGAGCTCGACACCTTCGAGGAAGCGCTCGAGCGGCAGCGTCGTCACCTCGGGCAGGACGAGCGTCGGCAGCAGCTCGACGGCGGCGCGGAAGTACGCGGGGCTCGCCGAACGCGACCCGACCACCTGCAGCTCCTTTCGGTACACGGCGTCGAGCGAGACCGGCACGTCCTCGTCGGGCGCGGCGAACACGAGCAGCGTCCCGCCCGGCTCGAGCCGGTGCAGCGCGTCGTTGATGCCGCCGTGCGCCGTGACGACGGCAGCGGAGACCGGCACGTGGTCGTCGACGTCGGCGCCGAGCAGGTGCGCCTGCGCACGGCGGTCGGCGCGCGGGTCGAGCGCCGAGACGTCGTCGCCGCGTCGCCGCAGCGCCTGGATCCACAGCTGCCCGACGGCGCCGCAACCGACGACGAGGACGCGCCCACGCGGAACCGACTCCGCCGCGCGTAGGACGCACGCGAGCGGCTCGACCCAGACGCCGTCGAGCTCCTCCAGCATGTCGGGCAACGGGACGCAGTGCGAGGCGCGCAGGCTCTCGGCGAACCCGCCGGGATCGAGGCGCAGCTCGCGGAACTCGCCGCACGTCGACTGGTGGCCCGCGCGGCAGCGCTCGCACGTCCCGCACGGGACGCGGTGCATCACCGTCACGCGGTCGCCGTTCTCGAGGATGCCGGCAACCTCGTGACCGAGAACCGTGCCGGCGGGCGCGCGTCCGAGCTTCTCGACGTCGGAGCCGCACAACCCGCAGCCGAGCACGCGGACGAGCAGGCCCGGCCCCGACGGGGGCGGGAGCTCGACGAGCTCGGGCAGCCCGTCCGCGTCGAGAGCGACCGCGCGCACCGCCTCATCGTAGGCGGCGCGCGCGGTCGGTCGATTCGCTGCTACCGGGTGACGGGGAACGACACGAGGAGGCGCGTCGAGACGCCGCCCGTGAGGTTCTCGCCCGGCTTGCGCGCACGCACGAAGACGGCGAGCAGCTGCTGCTTCGACGACGCCGGGAAGCCGCCGAGGCGGTGCTCCGTCAGGGTCGCCCAGCCGTCGGCGCCCGTGGGCACCTCGCTGATCGAGTACTGGTTGAACGGCACCGCCGCCGCGTAGACGAGCGCGCCCTGGACGGGGCGGCCGCCGCACGCGGACACGTGGAAGCGGAGCGTCAGGTCCTGCGTCGTCTGCTTCGAGACCGTCGTCGGCGACGCCTGCTGGCCGTCGACCACGAGCCGTGCCGGCAGCGACAACTGCGAGACGTCGATCGCACCCGTGCCGCTCGGGCAGCCGTTCTGCGTCGGCGGCGTCGACGGCTTCTTCTGGACGACGCCGGTCGGAACCGAGGTCGCCGTGGAAGACCCGTCGGCGTTCTTCGCCGTGACGCGGACGCGGATCGTGTTGCCGACGTCGACGCCCTTCAGCGTGTACGTCTTGTCGTTCGCGCCGCTGATGTTCGAGCAGCTGCCGCCGTTCGCGTCGCAGCGCCGCCACTGGTAGCTGTAGGTGAAGGGCGACGTGCCGTTCCACGTCCCCGTGCTGGCGGTGAGCGTGCTGCCTTCCTGCGGCGTCCCGCTGATCGTCGGCGGGTTCTGGTTCGACGGCGCCGACGTCCCGGCGGCGGTGGAGAGGCCGGCAAGCGCGAGGACGGTGACCGCCCCGGCGGCGAGCAGCGCCAAGAGATTCGTCTTGCGATTCATGGGCGAAGTGCTCCTTTCGTGCCTTGACCGGGGGGTTCTTCCCACTCGAAAGGAACAACGGGTGATGGTCCCGTGAGGTTCCGGTAAATCCCGTGCGCGCTACACTGTTCGCCGACCGCGGGGCTATAGCTCAGTTGGGAGAGCGCCTGGATCGCACCCAGGAGGTCGGCGGTTCGAGTCCGCCTAGCTCCATCGGCATGACCATGAAACAGAGGCCCGCGCGGGCCTCTGTCGCTTTCAGCGCCGGCGTGCCGCCCGCGCCGCGGGGGTCAGCCGGTCGTGATCCGGCGCGAGGACGATGTCGTTGCCGGCGAGGACGCGCGCCACGAACGGCCGCTTCGACGGCATCGACGCGGTGCCGTAGTACCGGAGCTTCCACTCCGAGTACTCGCGCACGAGCGCGGGATCGGCGCGCAGCGCGTCGCGAAACGCGAGTCGCTCCCGCCACAGGTCGCTGCCCGGCACGGTGAGGTGAAGGTGGTGCGTCTCCTGCCATTGCGTCGGCGCATCCGGGGGCGCATAGAAGGCGTGGGCGTCGAATCGATGCTCGCGATACGCGTACCCGTGCGACGCGAGCGGCGGGAACGCCTCGCGCGCCTCCTCGAGATCGCGGACGCCCGCGATCATGTCGATCACCGGCTTCGCGACCATGCCGGGTATCGCGGTCGACCCGACGTGGTGAACGTCGTCGACGAGCCAGCGCGCGAGGAGCTCGCGGAGGGCCGCAGCCTCGGCTTCGAACCGGTCGGGCCACCGAGGGTCGTACGGGTGCGGACGGCTCGTCATCGCGCTGCCGCTACTCCAGCAAATCCAACCGGCCGCCGTCGCCGTACCCCCGACGTCCCGTTCACTCGTCAGGGGGATCGAACATATGCCGCACCGCCGCTTCTCGACGGCTCTCGCCGTCGCGCTCTCGCTCGTCCTCGCCGCCGTGCTCGCCGCCACCGCACGCGGCCGCGCCGCCGACGACATCTACACCGTCCATCAGCTGGTCACCGACACGACGGACTCGAGCCTCGTCAACGGCTGGGGTCTCAGCGCCGGCCCGACGACGCCGTGGTGGACGTCGAACAACGGCACGAACACGTCCACGCTCTACAGCGGGACGGGAACCAAGGCGCCGCTGACCGTCGCCGTCGCCGGCGGCCCCACGGGCACCGTGTTCAACGGCAACACCGCCGACTTCGTCGTCTCGCAGAACGGCAAGAGCGGCGCGGCGCGCTTCCTTTTCGCGACCGAGGCCGGCACGATCCTCGGCTGGTCGCCGACCGTCAACGGCACCACCGCGATCCCCGGCGCGACCGTCGCGGGCGCCGTCTTCAAGGGGCTCGCCGTCGTGAACGACCAGCTGTACGCGACCGACTTCCACAACGGGAAGGTCGACGTGTTCGACAAGTCGTTCACGCAGATCCCGACGAACGGCTTCGCCGACCCGAAGGTCGCGAAGGGCTACGCGCCTTTCGGCATCCAGGCGCTCGCAGGGAACATCTTCGTCACCTACGCGAAGCAGGACGCCGCGGCGAAGGACGACGTCGCCGTTCCCGGTCAGGCGTACGTCGACGAGTACACGCCGGACGGCACCCTCCTCGGCCGCGTGATCAACAGCAACAAGAAGAACGCGCCGCTGGACGCGCCGTGGGGGCTCGCGATGGCCCCCTCGGACTTCAGCGTCTTCGGCGGCGACCTACTCGTCGGCAACTTCGGCAACGGCCGCATCAGCGCGTACGCGCCGAAGGGCCCGAACTGGGTCTACAAGGGGCAGCTGAAGGTCGCGACCGGCGAGCCGATCGAGGTCGACGGCCTCTGGGCGATCGCGTTCGGGAACGGCGCAGCATCCGGTCCGACGAACACGCTCTACTTCCTCTCGGGACCGAACGACGAGTCGCACGGGCTGTTCGGCTCGATCACCGCAGGCTAGGCAGCGAACTCACGGACGATCGTTCGCAGACGCGCGAGATACGCGCCGAGGCGCTCCGCTTCGTCGTCGTACTCGCGCGTCGCGAGCGCGCCGAAGTAGCCGGCGAGGCCAGGCCGCTCGCGCGCGAGGAGCGCGTGCGTCTCGGCGATCCACGCGTCCACGTCTTCGGTGCGCGGTGAGCCTGCGAGCGCTTCGCCGGCGGTCAGGCGTCCCTCGACCTGCGGGCGGAGGGGCGGCGGGTCGGCCGCGCGCGGCAGCTCTTCGGCCGCGGGCTCGACCTCGCCGTGCTGCTCGACCGCCGCCCACGCGATCAGCAGCATCACGAACGACGCGGCCAGCACGCCGAGCAGGATGCACAACACGCGAACGGTCGTCGACGAGCCTTCGCCGAGCCACGTGGTGAAGCCGACGGCGACGGCGAAGCACGCGGCCGTCCACGCGAGGAACCACGGAGAGGTGAGAACGCGCGCCATCTCCGCATCTTGAACCGGGCGTCCGATCGGCGTAGCGTCGACGGCGTCAATCGAGGAGGGGTAGCCATGAAGGCCTCTTGGCTTCTGGTCGTCCCTGCGGCAGTGCTGGCGCTCATGGTGCCGGCCGCCTCGCGTGCCGATGACCCGCCCGGCGGGTGTGGCGCGGAGGAGTGCTTCGCCGGCACGCCCGTCGTGCCGTCGTTCGACCCGCAGTGGAGCGAGAGCTTCGTTCCGCCGCCGCTGCCGCGCCTGCGTGCGGCGACGACGGCCTGCATTCCGACCGACATCGTCGTCTACGCACCCACCGACTGGGTGCGCTTCGCCCAGCGCATGCGGCTGAACATGTCGCCGTGCGCCAACTACTACGTCTCGATCCCACCCATCGCGAGCGACAAGACGAAGCCGCGCGGGCCGCTGCAGGCGCCGCAGATTCGCGCGCTCGGCCCGAACTTCCACGCGGTGAACGAGATCAACGTCACCGCCGCCACCTCGTGGAAGGACTGGGTGGCCGCCGTTCCGGGCCGCACCTGGTACGACGCAGGTGTCGAGGCCAGGCGGCGCATGGACGATCCGAGCCAGGGCAACTTCGATCCGACCTCCGGCGACATCTGGGCGGTGAACGAGCTCACCTCGGCCGTTCGTCAGGGCGTCGGCGTCACGCGGCAGAACATGCGCGACCTCGTGCACGGGCTGTACGACGGTGCCGGCGGGCCGCAGGTCAAGGGGATCGTCTGGACGAGCGGCATCAGCCAGGCGACGACGTTCCTCGACACGTACCGGAACAACGTGAACGCGTGGCTCGGCGACAGCGCGTTCTTCTCCGACATGTCGCAGTACGTGCGGTTCTGGTCGCAGGAGGTCTACGGCCGCTTCGACAGATGGGCGGCTCCGGGCTCGACGCCGCAGGACCGTCTCGGGCCGACGGCCGACTACCTCGAGCACTACGCGAACCTCGGCGCAGCGGGCTCCTACGAGACGGGCGACACCAGCGCGTACATCGAGACTGCGGACGCGCCCGACGGCAACGCCGCCTGGTCGAACTCGAACGCGTACGAGTGGCCGTCACCTGCGGTCGACTACGTCTCGGCCGCCAACTACATGACCGCGCAGGTGTACGCGTTCCGCCACGCGCAGGCGGCGCGACCGAGCGAGTCGTTCGGGTTCGTCTGGAGCCCGACGAGCCCGCCCGGAATGACGGCCAACGAGTTCACGAAGGAGGGGAACTACATCCTCGACCGGATCGCCGCGGCGATCCACACGACGGATGCGCCGTCCACCGATCCCGGCCTCGCCGCGTGCGGCGAGGACCTGTCGCTCTGTAGCGGCGACTACGCGTCGGCGACGTTCAACACGGCGTGGCGGATCTTCAACGACTGGACGCAGCCCTCGGCGACGGCGGCGAACCTCGACGTCCAGCAGGACACGCCCCGGCAGCTCACGCTTCAGGGCCTCGACCCCGACCCGGGGCAGACGCTGACGTACACGATCGACACGCAGCCGCTCCACGGGACGGCGGCGACGACAGCCGACGGCACGGCGACCTACGTACCTGCGCCCGGGTACCACGGCCCGGACGCGTTCACGTTCCGTGTCGACGACGGGTGGATGAGCAGCACCGCCGTAGTGACGATCGACGTGAACGCCCCGCCGACGGTGTCGCTCGCAGCGGCAGGGCCGGTCGACGAGGGCGGCTCGCCGATCACGCTCTCGGCGAGCGCGTCCGACCCCGACGGCGACCCCGTCGCCGTCACGTGGCAGACGACCGCCGGCACGCTGAACGCGAACGGCACCGCCGCCACGTTCTCGGCGGACGACGGGCCCGCGGTGGCCACGATCACCATGACCGCAGACGACGGACGGGGCGGGACCGCGTCGGCGGCGATCGACGTCACGATCGAGAACGTCCCGCCGACCGCCGACGCGGGCGCCGACCTGACGGGGACGTGGGGCGTTCCGGTCGCGTTCTCCGGGACCGCCACCGACCCGAGCCCGGTCGACGCGAAGAGCCTCGCCGTGCAGTGGTCGTTCGGCGACGGCGCGACGAGCACCGATCTGCAGCCGACGCACGTCTACGCGGATCCGGGGACGTACACCGCCACGCTCACCGTCACCGACAAGGACGGCGGCGTCGCGTCCGACACGACGACGGTGGTCGTCGGTGCGCGGCAGGCGAGCCTCGCGACGACCGTCCACTCGACGCTCGACCGCGCGCACGCGACGGTCGCCGCGTCGTTCGGCGACGCGCTCGGCGGCGGCAGGCTCGCAGGCCACGCCCTAACGTTCTCGCTCGGCACGGCGGCGTGCACGGCGACGACGACCGCGGCCGGCGCCGCGGCGTGCACGCTGCCGTCGCCGTCTCTCGGCCCGTCGCAGGTGACCGCGCGCTTCGACGGCGACACGCTCTACGACGGCGCGAGCGCGTCGTCGCCCACGCTCGTCTACGGGCTGCCCGACGGCGGCGTCTTCGTGGTCGGCGACGGAGCCGCGCACGGCGCCGTGACGTTCTGGAGCCAGTCGTGGTGGCTGCTGAACACGCTCACCGGCGGCGCGGCCCCTGCGAGCTTCAAGGGGTTCGCAACGCCCGGCCCGAACGGGCTCTTCGCGCGGCCCGGCTTCGTCGGCGCACCGCCGACGGTGCCCGAATGGATGGCCATCGAGGTGGCGACCCAGATCGCCAAGGACGGCTCGTCGATCACGGCGTCGGCGAAGGGGATGGTGATCGTGCACGTCGACGCGTACGACCCGGCGCTCGCCGGCCGCGGGACGGTGATCGCTTCGGTCTCCTGACACGCACGCGGGCCCCGCTTCGGCGAGGCCCGCTTCATCCTCGCGGCCGACGCCGAATCGTCCGCTCGACCGAGCCGGATCGGCGGCCGCGCGCCTATCGTGGCTCGCATGGACACGACGAACATCAAGGGCCTCCGCGCCGCACGCCTCGACCGCGTGCTCGCGGCGCTCGCGCAGCTGAAGCAGCCGCCGGCGCCGAAGCCGCCGCTTCTGCAGCGCTTCCTGCCCACGGTCTGAGCGCCGCCGCAGCGGCGACGAACAGCAGCGCGGCCGCGACGACGTCCGTCGGGACGTGGTCGCCGGTCACGACGAGCGACACCGGCACCGTCACGGCCCACACGAAGGCGAGCCGCCCGCGCCGCGAGATGGAGGCGAGCGCCAGTGCGACGACGAGCGAGCGCAGCGTGTGCCCGCTCGGCAGCGAGTGGTCGAAGCCCGTGACGTGCACGCCGCCGCGCGTGAAGAGCGCAGGACGCGAGACGACGAGCTTCCCGGCCACCTCGACGGCGTTGACGACGACCCAGAGCGCGACGATCCGGAGGCCGAGCCGCCGAGCCGCGGCGAGGACGACGAGCCCGGAGACGGCGACGGACGCCGGCCACACCCAGACGTTCAGCACCGTCTTCTCCCACGGATGCTGGACGCGCGGCACGAGCAGACGCCAGAACGAGACGAACGGCTCGTGGCTCGGCCGGAGCCACGGCATCCAATGCGCTACCGCGTACTGGTCGAGCCCGTGGAAGACGCCGGCATGCACGAGCACCGCGAGCGCGACGAACGCTGCCGTGAATCCGGCCGAGATTCTCAGGCGGCTCACAACCGCTTCTTAGGTCGCCGCCCGAGCATTCCTCGTATGAACATCAAAGCGAAGACCATCCGTATCGCCGTGGCGGTGGCGACGATCGCGCTCGCGGCGGCGGGCGCAGCCATCGCCGCGTCGAAGCTCCACGGCTCGAACCGGTCGGCCGGCCCCGCCGCCCTCGGCGCGTTCGTGAGCGGCGGCTCGTCGGGCCGCGCCCCGCGGTTCGACGGCCGCGGCCCCGGCGGCCCCGGCTTCGGGTTCCGCCACGACGACCTCGCCGACGCGGCGTCCTACCTCGGCATCGGCGAGGACGCGCTCCGGACGCAGGTCGCGAACGGCAAGACGCTCGCGCAGGTCGCCGACGCCACCGCGGGCAAGTCGGCGAGCGGGCTGATCGACGCGCTCGTCGCCGCCGAGTCCAAGGAGATCGACGCAGCCGTCACTGCGGGGTCCCTCACGCAGGCGCAGGCCGCGGCGCTGAAGGCGAACCTGAAGGCGCACGAGACGGCCGAGGTGAACGGGACCTTCCGCGGCCCGGGCTTCGGCCGCGGGCACGGCCCTGGCCCCGGCGACGGCCTCTCGGCCGCGGCGGCGTACCTCGGGACGTCGGTGAGCGATCTCCTCTCGAAGCTGCAGAGTGGCCAGACGCTCGGGCAGATCGCCGACGCGACGTCCGGCAAGTCGAAGGCCGGGCTGATCGACGCCCTCGTCAAGCACGAGCAGCAAGACCTCGCCCAGGCCGTGAAGGACGGACGGCTTACGCAGGCACAGGCCGACCAGATCTCGGCCGGCCTGACGCAGCGCGTGACGGACATGGTGAACGGCACCTTCCGTGGCCACGACCACGACGGCCCGGGCGGCCCGCCGCCCGCCGCCCCGGAGACCGGCTCCGGGACGCACATCTAGCCCGGTTCGGCGAGGATCCGCCCCGTGCGGATCCTCGCCGTCCTCCTCGTCGCGCTCGCGCTGCCCGCAAAGCCGCCGGTCGTCTGGAAGCCGATCCCGTTCGGCGCAGCACGCCGGGCGGAGACCGCGCGCTACGCCGAGCGCCACTACGGCATCGGGACGTGGCGGCTCACGCATCCGCACGTGATCGTCGAGCACTACACCGCGAACGAGAGCTTCACCGCGACGTGGAACACGTTCGCGAGCGACGCTCCCGACCCGGAGCTGCACGAGCAGCCGGGCACATGCGCGCACTTCGTGGTCGACCGCGACGGGACCATCTACCAGCTCGTGCCGCTGACGACGATCTGCCGCCACACCGTCGGCTTGAACTGGACGGCGATCGGCATCGAGCACGTCGGCACGAGCGACGGCGGGATCCTCGGCAACGCGAGGCAGATGCGCGCGTCCCTGCGGCTGACGCTCTGGCTGATGCACCGGTACGGCATCTCGCTCCCGAACGTGATCGGCCACGCCGAGAGCCTCACAAGCCCGTACCACCGCGAGCGCTTCGCGCCGTGGCGGTGCCAGACGCACGCCGACTGGCAGCACGCCGACATGAACGTCTACCGGGCGAGACTCGCAGCTCTCGCGCGCAGCGAACGTGTCAGCATCTCGCGCGCCGGGCACACCGTCGCGTCGAGGTGCTGATGCGATGAAGAAGCCCGAACGGACGGACGGCTACGCGCCGATCGAGGACTACGCCGTGATCGGCGACGGGCGCGCGCTCGCCCTCGTCGCGCTCGACGGCGCGATCGACTGGCTGTGCCTGCCCGACGTCGACGCGCCGCCGGTGTTCTCGGCGCTGCTGGACGACGAACGCGGCGGGCGCTTCACGCTCCGGCCGCGCGACGACTTCGAGGCGACGCGGCGATACGTCGACGAGAGCAACGTCCTCGAGACGCTGTTCACGACGAGCACCGGCACCGTGAAGGTCACCGAGGCGTTCCTCACCGAGGGCGGCGCACTGCTTCCGTGGGCCGAGCTCGTGCGGAAGGTGCAGGGCATCGAAGGCGAGGTCGACCTGGAGTGGCGGTTCGACGTGCGGCCGCGCTGGAGCAGCGAGCAGACGAAGACGTTCGTCAAGGAAGGCATCGGCTTCGTCGAGTGGGAGTGCGACGGCTTCGCGCTGCAGTCGTACGACTGCGGCGACGTGAAGGCCGACGGCAGCGTCCTGCACGGCCGGTTCACGGCGCACGATCAGCATTCGGGCCTCCTCGCCGCGCTCTACTTCGACGACCAGCCGTACGCGCTCCCGCCGCGGAGCGAGCTCGAGCTCCGCCTCGACCGCACATCCGCGTACTGGCAGTCCTACACGCGCGGCATCCCGTACGAGGGCCCATGGCGCCCGGCCGTCCGCCGGAGCGTGCTCGCGCAGCGGCTGCTCACGTTCCCGCCGACGGGCGCCATCGCCGCCGCTGCGACGACGTCGCTGCCCGAGCGCATCGGCGGCGACCGCAACTGGGACTACCGGTACTCGTGGGTCCGCGACACCTCGTTCGCGCTCGAGTCGCTGCTCGCGGTGCGGTTGTCGGTCGAGTGCCAGCGCTCGCTCGCGTGGGTGATCGACGCCGTCCGGGAAAGCGACGAGCTGCAGCCGATGTACACGCTGCACGCCACGTCGAAGCTCCCGCGCGAGGACATCGACTTCGAGGGGTACCGCGGGTCGCGGCCGGTGCGCGTCGGCAACGACGCGCAGAAGCAGCTGCAGCTCGGGAGCTACGGGGACGTGATCGGCGCGGCGTACCGATTCTGCGCCGCCGGCCACATGCTGGATCCGCAGACGAGCGAACGCGTCGCGGAGCTCGCCGGCCAGATCTGCGACCTGTGGCAGCGCGACGACTCCGGGATCTGGGAGATCGAGACGCAGCCGTACACGACGTCGAAGATCGGCTGCTGGGCCGCACTCGACCACGCGGTCGACCTCGCGGAGCAGAGTCGCGTCCCGGGCGACGACTCGAAGACGTGGCGGCGGACGCGCGACGAGATCCGCGACTGGGTCGAGGCCAACTGCTGGTCGGACGGACACGGCGCGTACACGCTGTACCCCGGGAGCCGAGAGCTCGACGCGAGCGTGCTTCTCGGCGCGCGGTTCGGCTATTTCGAGCGCGGGGACGAGCGGTTCCTCTCGACCATCGACGCGATCAGGCGCGAGCTCGGGTCGGGTCCGTTCCTCTACCGCACGACGGGCCTCAAGGAGCTCGAGGGCTGCTTCCTCGCCTGCTCGTTCTGGCTCGTCGACGCGCTCTCACGCATGGGGAAGCTCGACGATGCCCGCGCCTTGATGGACGAGCTGATCGACGCGGCGAACGGCGTCGGGCTCTACGCCGAGATGATCGACCCGACGACGAAGGGACACCTCGGCAACTTCCCGCAGGCGCTGACGCACCTCTCGCTCATCCTGGCCGCCGTGTCGTTCATGAACGCGGAGCGCGACGCCGTCTGAGCTCGTCCTCGACGTCCGCGACGTCGAGCCCGCGCGCCGCGAGCAGCACGTAGAGGTGGTAGACGAGGTCGGCCGCTTCCTCGACGACGCGCTCGTCGCTCTCGTCGAGCGCCGCGACCGTCAGCTCGACCGCCTCCTCCCCCACCTTGCGCGCGGACGCGCCGACGCCTGCCTCGAGCAGCTCCGTCGTGTACGACCCGGGTGGACGCTCGAGCGCACGCTCGCTGATCGTTCGCCACAGCTCCGGCGCGAAGCAGCTGACCGAGCCGGTGTGGCACGCGGGCCCGGCTGCTGTCACGCGGAGGAGCAGCGTGTCGCCGTCGCAGTCGTCGCGGATCTCGTCGACCGAGAGCGTGTTCCCGGACGTCTCGCCCTTCCGCCAGAGTCGCTGCCGCGAGCGCGAGAAGAACCACGCTTCGCGTGTCGCGCGCGTCCGGCGCTCCGCCTCCTCGTCCATCCACGCGAGCATCAGCACGCGGCCGCTCGCCGCGTCCTGCACGATCGCCGGCTTCATCTGAGCGGGACTCCGAGCTCGCGCAGCTCGTCGCGCAGCGAGGCGAGCCGCGCCGGGTCCTCGTGCAGGATCGAGGCGAGAAGCGCCGCCTGCGCGACTCCGAGCGCCTCCGCGACGTGCGCGGCGGTGCCGGCGCCGCCCGACGCGATCACCGGGAGGTCGACGGCGTCCGAGACCGCCGCCGTCAGCTCGAGGTCGTAGCCCTCGCGCGTGCCGTCGGCGTCGATCGACGTGAGCAGGATCTCGCCGGCTCCGCGCGACTCCGCCTCGCGCGCCCACTCGACCGCGTCGCGGCCCGTCTCCGCCGTGCCGGCGTGTGAGCGCACGCGGCCGCCCTCCGCGTCGACCGCGACGACGACCGCCTGCGTCCCGAGCTCCTCCGCGAGCTCGCCGATCAGCGCCGGCCGCGCGAGCGCCGCCGAGTTGACGGCGACCTTGTCGGCGCCCGCCGCAAGCAGCTCCTGCGCGTCGTCGACCGAGCGTACGCCGCCCCCGACCGTGAACGGGATCGCGAGGCGCTCCGACACACGCTCGACGAGCTCCACGAGCGTCCGCCGCCCGTCGACCGTCGCCTTCACGTCGAGGAATACGAGCTCGTCGGCACCCTCGTCCGAGTAGCGGCCGCCGAGCTCCACGGGGTCGCCGACGTCGCGGAGGCCCTGGAAGCGGACGCCCTTGACGACGCGGCCGTGCGCGACGTCCAGGCACGGGATCAGACGAGGGAGAGGCACACCGACTCCAGGTACGCGGCTCCGGACGCGCCGCTCTTCTCGGGGTGGAACTGGCAGCCGAGGAACGCGCCGTGCCGCACCTCGGCGGCGACGCCCTCCGACCACGAGATCGTGTGCGGCGACTCGGCGGCGTACGAGTGCGCGAAGTAGAAGGCGCCGCGGCTCCCGACCTCGGCCCACCCGATGCGCGGTACGCGCCCCTCGCGCAGCCGGATCGACCGGCCCGCGACGAGGCCGAGGCCCTCGACGCCGCCGTCCTCCTCGGTCTTCTCGAGCGCGAGCTGCAGCCCGAGGCAGATGCCGAGGATCGGAAGCCCTCGCTCGAAGCGGCGGCGGAGCGCGACGTCGTGACCGCGCTCGCGGAGGCCCGCCATTGCGGCGCGCGCCGACCCGACGCCCGGCAGCACCGCGAGGTCGGCGCGTTCGACCTCGCCCGTCTCGCGCAGGCCGAGCCGCGCCAGCGCGAGCCGCACGCTGCGGACGTTGCCGGCTCCGTACTCGCAGATCGCGAACGTCACAGCACTCCCTTCGTCGAAGGAAGGCCGCTGAACTCGGTGCGTACTGCTGCGCGCAGTGCGCGGCCGACCGCCTTGAACGCCGCTTCGGCGACGTGGTGCGCGTCACGGCCGGTCGCCTGCACGTGGACGGCGAGCCGCGCGGCCTGCGCGAAGCTCGCGAGCATGTGCGCCGCCATCCCCGGGTCGTGCTCGAGCTGGAGCTCCGCGTGGGCGCGCCCGCCGAGGTCGACAGCGGCGTGCGCGAGCGCGTCGTCCATCGGCACGACCGCGTCGCCGTACCGCGCGACGCCCCGCCGGTCGCCGAGCGCCGCGTCGAGCGCCGCGCCGAACGCGAGCGCCGCGTCCTCGGCCGTGTGGTGGTCGCCGGTCTCGAGGTCGCCGGCGCCCTCGAGGATCAGGTCGAACCCGGCGTGGAACGCGAGCTGCTCGAGGAAGTGGTCGTAGAGCCCGGCGCCTGTCGCGACGCGTACCCGGCTCGCGCCGTCGAGCGCGAGCCGTGTCGCGAAACGCGTCTCTGCCGTCGCGCGGACCGTGCGCGCGACACGCCCGCCGCGAGCGGCGACCGGCGCCGGCCGGTCGAGGATGCGCGCCAACGTCTCGACGAGGACGTCGTCGTCGGCCGCGTCGCGCACCGATGCGCGGATCGCGTCGGGGTACGCGCGGACGACGATCCCCTGGCGCAGTAGGGCATCGCCGAGCGCCGCTCCGTCCTCGACCGGGACGTACAGAAAGTTCGTGTGCGAGTCGAGCGGCGCGAGCCCGAGCGCGCGCAGTGCGGAGGCGAGCCGCTCGCGCTCCTCGATCTCCGGCCGCGGGTCGGGCTTCGCCGCGAGCGCGGCGATCGCGAGGTCGGCGGCGAGCGAGCTCACCGGCGCCGGCGCCTGGCGCGCGTTCAGCTCGTCGGCGACGTCGCGCGGCGCGATCGCGTAGCCGATGCGCGCGCCGGCAAGGGCGAAGAGCTTCGAGAACGTGCGAAGCACGACGGCGTCCGTGCCGGCTGCCGTGGCGCCGCTGTACTCGTGGTAGGCCTCGTCGACGACGAGGTTCGCCACCTCCGGCAGCGGGTCGAGCGCGCCGGTCGGGTTGTTCGGGTAGCAGAAGAACGTCAGCGACGGGTCGTCCTCTCCCACGTCCGCGCCCGCGAGCTGCGCCGCGATCCGGTAGAGCGGGTACGTCGGCGACTGCGGAATCGAGACGGCGTCGCCCGGGCCGGCGTACGACCGCGCACACAGCAGGATGAGGTCGTCGGCGCCCGCTCCGAGCACGACGTTCTCGGGTTCCACACCGGCGTAGTCGGCGATCGCGCGCCGCAGCGGGACGTACCCGCCGCCGGGGTAGCCGCTGATCCGCGCGAGCGCGCCCGCGACCGCCCCCGGCCGCGTCGACGGCAGCGGCCACGACGGCGTGTTCTGGTCGAACCGGAGCACCTGCGACTCGTCGATGCCCGCGAGGCGCGCCACCTCGGGCGTCGTCGCCGCCCACCGGTACGGGCGATAGTCGGGCGCAAGCTGTCTCATCTTCGGACCGCCGCGGCGTGCGCAGGCATTCCTTCCGCGGCAGCGAGCGCCTCCACCGTCGGCGCGATCCGGCGCAGCCCGTCCTCGGTCAGCGTCTGGAACGTGATCGGCTTCAGGAACGTCTCGAGGCCGAGCCCGCCGACCGACCGCGCCCAGCCGTTCGTCGGCAGCACGTGGTTGCCGCCGGTGGCGTAGTCGCCCGCGGGGACGGGCGCCCACGGGCCGACGAAGACGGCGCCGGCGTTGCGGACGCGCGCCGGATCCGTGTCGTCGAGGAGCACGAGGTGCTCCGGCGCGATCGCCTCCGCCTCCTCGAGCGTCGCGACCGCGGTGCACACGGCGTCGTGCCCGTGCTCGCGCTGCGCGGCGAGCTCGAGCTCGACGAGCCGCGCCTCGCCGCCGACGACGACCACCTCGGACGGCCCGCCGGGAAGGTCGATGGGCACGTCGCGCGACACCTCGAGCTTCGCCTCGTTCACGTACTGGTTCCCGGGCCCGACGATCTTGTCGACGCGCTCGACGTACGCGAGGAAGCCGATCGCCTGCGCGCCGCCGAGCGCCCACACCTCGTCGACGCCGAGCAGCGACGCGGCGGCCGCGACCGTCTCGGCCCCGTCGGGCGGCGTGCAGACGACGATGCGGCGGACGCCGGCGACCTGCGCCGGGACCGCGCACATGACGAGCGTCGAGATCAGCTTCCGCGGGACGTAGACACCGACCGTGTCGAGCGGCACCCAACGCCGCTCGAGCAGCACCCCCGGCTCCACCTCGAGCGACACGTCGGCGGGACGTTGCAGCGCGTGCCAGCGGCGGACGCGGCCGGCCAGCTCGAGGATCGCCTCCCGCGGCGCGTCGGCGGCCGGGACGGCGCGGGCGGGCTCGACGCCGTCGAGCTTCCGCGCCCACTCGACGACGGCGTCGAGCCCGCGCTCCTTGATCTCCGAGACGATCGTCATGCGGCCATCCGCTCGACCGGCACGACCAGGATCGACGACGCGCCCGCCTCCTCGAGCCGCGGCAGCAGCCGCCACACCTCCTCGGCCGGGACGAGCGCGTGCACCGCGACCATGCCGGGCTCCGACAGCGGAAGCACGCTCGGGATGCGCGGCGCGACGAGCAGCTCGATCCGGGGAAGCGCGCTCTTCGGCGCGTTGAGCATGACGTAGCGGTGGCGCCGCGCCTCGACGACGGCACGCAGCATCGCGGCGAACGGCGCGGCCGCGGCCGCATTCCCTGCGATCAGCGCGGCCTCCGACTCGAGCAGGACGCCGAGCGAGCGAAGGCCGTTCGTGCGCAGCGTGTTCCCCGACGAGACGAGGTCGACGATCGCGTCTGCGAGCCCGAGACGCGGCGCGATCTCGACCGATCCCGTGACGTCGACGAGGTCGACCTCGACCGGCAGCAGCTCACGCGCGAGGCGCGGGTAGACGGTCGCGACGGAGGCGCCGACGAGATCCTCGAGCGCCCGCGCGTCCGCCTCCTCGGGCACCGCCGCCTCGAGCCGGCACGACCCGAAGCCGAGCGGCAGCAGCTCCTCGACGCTCGCCCCGCGCTCGCGGACGAGGTCGATGCCGGTGATCCCGCAGTCGACGACGCCGTCCTGGACGTACTCGGGGATGTCCGCCGCGCGCACGAGCAGTACCTCGACGGGCGCGTTCCGGCACGGGAACGCGAGCGCGCGGTCGCCCGGCTGCTCCGGGCCGAGACCGGCATCCTCGAGGAGCCGAAACGCCGGCTCACGGAGCCGGCCCTTCGCCGGCAGGGCAACCTTCAGGAGGCCGCGCGGTCGAGCGCCGCCCGGTACCCACCCTCGCCGTGGCGCAGCCAGTGCGCCACGCGCGTCACGGTCGTCGTCGAGGCGCCCGTCCGCTCCGCGATCTCCAGGTACGGAAGCCCCCGCTCCAGGAGCTGCGCCACCTGCCACCGGTGCGCCATCGCCTCGAGCTCCGAGATCGTGCAGAGGTCCCGGAAGAACGCCTCCACCTCCGCGCGCGTCTTCAGCGAGAGGATCGCGTCGAAGAGGTCTCGCATCTCCTTCGTGCGCCACGGGTGTCGGCTCCGCTCCGGCATCTGACTCCATGTTAGCACGCTAACATGGAGTCATGTGGTTCGATCGCGCGATCGACGTCTATCCCGCCGTCGACGTCCTCGGCGACGCGGCCGTCCGCCTCCGCAAGGGATCGTACGACGACGTCGTCGAGCGGGCCGAGGACCCGGTCGACCTCGCGTTCAGCTGGGTGCGTGGCGGCGCGAGGCGGATCCACCTCGTCGACCTCGACGGCGCGCGCTCGGGCGCGGTGCGCCCCGGGCTCGTGTCGGCGGTCGCCGGTGTCGGCGTGCCGGTGCAGGCGTCGGGCGGCATCCGCTCGCGCGACGACGCGCTCGCGCTCCTCTTCGCGGGCGCCGACCGCGTCGTCGT
Organism: Gaiellaceae bacterium; assembly: GCA_036518135.1. Lineage (GTDB taxonomy): Bacteria > Actinomycetota > Thermoleophilia > Gaiellales > Gaiellaceae > PALSA-600. Next base: position 97,929 of record DATDNT010000056.1, read on the forward strand.
CGGCACCGCCGCGTGGCCCGACCCTTCGCCGTGGCTCGAGCTCGGCGACCAGGTCGTGCTCGCGCTCGACGTGCTGAACGGCGAGGTGAGGACGGCCGGCTGGCTCGAGTCGAGCGGTGTCGCGATCGACGACGCGCTCGACCGCTCCGGCGACGCACGCCTGCTCGTGACGGGGATCGACCGCGACGGCACGCTCGCCGGCCCGGACGTCGAGCTCGTCGCGCACGCCGCTGCGGGCGGCCGCAGGGTGATCGCCGCCGGCGGCGTGCGCACACCGGACGACGTCGACGCGCTCGCGCGCGCAGGCGCCGAGGCGGTCGTCGTCGGCCGGGCGCTCTTCTCGTCCTAGCCGACGCGGACGACGAAGAACGCGATCGCCACGTACTGGCAGGCGAGCGCGACGATCGTCAGCGCGTGGAACACCTCGTGGTACCCGAACACGTGCGGCACGGGATCGGGGCGACGCGTCGCATAGACGACCGCCCCGATCGTGTACGCGACGCCGCCGGCGGCGAGGAGCACGAGCGGCGCGATCCCGGCGTGCGCGGCGATCTGCGGCATGGCGGCGACGCCGGCCCAGCCGAGCGCGACGCCGATCACCGCCGCGAGCCACTTGGGCGCGTGCACCCAGCAGAACTTCATCAGGATCGCCGCCGCCGCACCCCCCCACACGATCGCGAGCACGGTGGGACGCCATGCGCCGCGGAGAGCGATGAGCGACACCGGCGTGTACGTGCCGGCGATCAGCAGGTAGATGCCGGCGTGGTCGGCGCGGCGCATCCAGAGGCGCGCCCTCGGCCCCCACGTGACGCGGTGATAGAGCGTGCTCGTGCCGAGCATCAGCGCCGCGGTCGCCGCGAAGATCGCAGTCGGCGCGACGCGCCCGTCCGGCGCGGCGGCGACGACGAGGATCCCGACCACGACCGCCGCGACGAACGCCGCGCCGTGCAGCGTTCCGCGCAGGAGCGGCCGGACGAGGTCCTCCGTCACTCGCCCGCGACGTCCCGGCGCAGGAAGACGAGGTAGCCGGCGAAGAGCGGGATCGCGACGTAGAGAGCGCACACCCACAGCGCGCGCACGACCGGCACCCAGTCGGCGGGCGTGCGCAGGAACCCGTGCCACGCCTGGAACTGCTCGCCGAGGAGGTACGGCCGGATCGGCTCGGTCCCGGGCAGTACGCCGAGGAGCTGCATGAGGAGCGCCCACATCAGCGTCCCGACGACGGACGCGGCGCTGTTTCGCGTGATCGTCGAGAGCATGAGCCCGAAGGCCGCGATCCCCGCCATCGGCCACGAGTACACGAGGAGCGTCAGGAAGAGCAGCCAGATGCCGTGCCCCGTCGAGACGGCGCTGCCCGACAGCGACGTGAGCGGGTGGAGGCCCCAGGCGACGCTCGCTGCGACGAGGCCGACGACGCCCATCGCGAACACCGCGAGCACGGTGTACGTGAACGCGGCGGCGACCTTCCCGGCGAAGATCTCGCCGCGGTCGCGCGAGCGCGTCAGGATCGTCTTGAGCGTCCCGTTGTGGCTTTCGGCGGCGACGATGTCGCCGGCGACGAGCGCCGTGATCAGCGGGAACGCCCAGATCGACATGAAGAAGAGGACGACGAACGGCGTGGCGAGCCCAGTCTGACGGATGTAGCGGCCGAGCGGGATGTCGTTCGGCCCACCCTTCTGGATCGTCAGGACGATCACGAACACGAGCGGCACCGCCATCGACGCGCCGAGCCCGAGATACGTCCGCTTCTGCGCGAGGAGCTTCAGCACCTCCCACTTGTAGACGCGCGTCACGCTGCCTGCTCCGTCATGCCGAGGAACAGCTCCTCGAGCGTCGCCGTGTGCGGGACGAGGGCGCTGATGCCGACGCCCGCGCGCCCGAGCGCGATCGAGATCGCCTCGACCTCGGCGGCGTCGGCGCGGAAGCGCAACTCCCCGTCGACGAGGTCGGCTCCCTGCACGCCGTGGGCGAGCAGCACCGCCCGCGCGCGCTCCTGGTCGGTCGTCCGCAACCGGTAGTCGCCCCCGCCGCTCTGCAGCAGCTCGCCGAGCGTCCCTTCGTAGATGATCGAGCCGCGCCTGATGATCGCGACGCGGTTACACAGCTCCTCGACCTCCGCAAGGATGTGGCTCGACAGGAGGATCGTGATCCCGTCGGCCGAGAGGCGCTTGACGAGCTCGCGCATGTCGCGCATGCCGGCGGGGTCGAGCCCGGTCGTCGGCTCGTCGAGCAGCAGCAGCCTGGGCTCGCGCAAGAGCGAGGCGGCGATGCCGAGCCGCTGGCGCATGCCGTGCGAGTAGCCGCCGACGCGGTCCTTGCCGCGGTCGCGCAGCTCGACGACGTCGAGCACCTCCTCGATCCGCGACGCGGCGACGCCGCCGTCCAGGTCGGCGAGCAGCCGCAGGTTCTTCCGGCCCGACAGGTACGGGTAGAACCGCGGCCCCTCGACGAACCCCGCGACGCCGTCGAGCGCCCGCGCACCGACCTCGTGCGGGTCGAGGCCGAAGAGCCGAACGCGCCCCTCGGTCGGCGCGATCAGCCCCAGCATCATCCGGAGCGACGTCGTCTTGCCGGCGCCGTTCGGGCCGAGATAGCCGAACACGTCGCCGCGCTCGACCGTCAGCTCGACGCGGTCGACGGCGGTCAGCTCTCCGTATCGCTTGACGAGGCCCCGCGCCTCGATCGGCGGCGCGTCGCTCACTTGAGCGCGCGCGCCGCCGACTCCGCGGCTGCCGCCGGGAGGGACCCGGCGAGGATCGTCGAGACGCCGCCCTTGTCCCACGAGAGGATCGTGCCGAGCTGCGTCGAGAGCTCGTGCGCCGTGACGCCGTCGAGCGAGACCGTCGGCAGCTGGTCGAGCGGGCCCGCCTTCGCGTTCTGCGTGTCGGTCGCGCGCTCGACTACCACGATCGCGCCGAGGCCCTGGCCGTAGACGGCGACCACCGAACGCGAGTCGGCGGGGCCGACGAGCCGGATGTCCTGGCGCGGCAGTCCGACGAGCGTGTCGGGGGCCGTCACCGCGAACGGCGCGGCGGCCTGAACGGCCGGGAGGCCGGTGACCGGCGGCGTGCTGCCCGAACCGGTGCCGCTCCCCTGCTGCGACGAGAGGTCGACGATCTTCGCGCCGGCCGGCGGCGCGACGGCGACGTCGCTCTGCGGCACCGAGCCGAACGAGATGTGGGTCGCCTGCAGCGCGAGGACCGGCGACGACGAGCCCTGTGCGTACACGGCGATCTCGAGCGGCGCGCCGTGGATCGCATCCCAGGCGAGCTCGGCCGAGCCGAGCAGGCCGCCGTCGTGCTTCGGCGAGACGCTGACCGTGTACGCCTCCTGCCCGGCGACGTTCGACGGGGTCGCCGCCGAGATCGTCCAGTGCGCGGCCGCGTCCGTGAGGAACTTCGAGATCTCGTCGAGCGTCGGCGCCGTGTGCGCCTGCTGCGGCTGCGTATCCTTCGGCACGTCGAAGACGTAGGCGGTGTTCGACGACGCGTCGTACACCGTCACCTTCGTGTCGTTCCACGTGATCTGGACGTCACCGGCGTCGGACTGCAGCTCGAGCCGGCCGCCGTTCGCGTTCGCCCAGAGGCGCCCGCTCGCGCCGGTCATCAGCGCGGAGCCGGTCTGGCCCGTGAGCGCGCCCGAGGGGAAGAGCTTGTTCGTGAAGGAGATCCGCGCCGTCACGCCCGTCGCCTCCGGCGCCGTCAGCGCGTCGTGGATCGCCGTTCCGAGCGGCTTCGGCGGCGGCGTCGCGCCGGAGCCGCCGCGGGCGGCGACGGCGACGGCGCCCGCAACGACCACGGCAGTCGCGGCCGCGAGCACGAGCAGCAGACGGTTCAGGGGCATGGTGCGGAAGGTCTTCACGGCAGTCCTTTCTCGGATTCGTCGCCGTAAGGGATACCCATGCTCTCTGAAGGTTTCCTGACGAACGGCAGCTCGATCGTGAACCGGGCGCCGCGCGCGTAGGCCCGTCCGCCGTGGCGCTCGGCGGTGGCGCGCACGATCGCAAGTCCGAGGCCGGAGCCGCGCCCGTGGAAGCGCTCGAACACGCGCTCGCGGTCGACGTCGGCGACGCCTGCGCCCTCGTCGCGCACCTCGAGCCGAACGGTTCCGTCGCGCGCCGTGACGTCGAGCGTCACGCGCCCCTGCCCGTGGCGGCGCGCGTTCTCGACGAGGTTCGCGACGGCACGTCGAAGCGCCTCGCCGTCGCCGCGCACGACGACCGGCTCGGCACTCACCTCGTCGGCGCCGGCGTCCCGCGCGAGGTCGTCGAGCCGCACCTCGTCGTCCGGCAACGTCGCCGCTTCCTCGCGCGAGAGCACGAGCAGGTCGTCGGCGAGCTGCGCGAGCCGGGATGCGTCCGCCTGCAGGTCGGCGACGAGCTCCGGCGTCGACCCGTGCCGCGCGAGGTGCTCGACGTTGCCGCGGAGCGCGGTCAGCGGCGTTCGCAGCTCGTGCGACGCGTCGGCGACGAACCGGCGCTCGCTCTCGCGTGCGCGCTCGAGCGTCTCGAGCATCGTGTTCAGCGTCGCGGCAAGACGGCCGACCTCGTCCGTGCGGTGCGGGTCCGGCAGCCGCCGGCGCGGGTCGCCCGTGCGACCGATCTCGGCCGCAGCGCGGTCGAGCCGGCGGAGCGGCTCGAGGGCGCGGCCGAGCAGCAGCCACACGGCGGCGGCGCCGACGGCTGCGGCGCCGAGGGCGCCGAGCAGCGTGAGCGCGCGCACAGCCCGGATCGTGTCCTCGACGTCCGCCGTCGACGCCGCGACGACGACGGCGCCGCCGCCCGCAGCGCCGCCCGTCGACGCGAGCGGGGCCGCGTAGACGCGGATGTCGGCCCCTCCGAGCTCGGCCGTCGCGTACCGGCCGGTGCCGGCCAGCGCGGGCGCAGCGAGCGAGCGGTCGAGCAAGCGGCCGCCGAGCGACAGCGAGCGCGCGACGATCCGGCCGCGGCGGTCGACCACCTCCACCATCGCCTGCGTGGAGCCGACGGGCGAGTCGAGCGCGCCCGGCGTTGTCAGGAGTGCGGGCGCCGACGCGGCGAGCTGCGCCACCTCGACGGCGCGGGCACGGAGCGTGCGGTCGAGGCCGCGGTGCAGGTGGCGTGCCACGAAGAAGTCCACGACCGTGCCGAGGACGACCACCGCGAGCAGCGTCGCGACCGCGGCCGCCACGACGGCGCGCAGCCGCGTGCTCACCGCAGCACGAATCCGGCGCCGCGGACCGTCTCGATCTGGACGCTCGATCCGAGCTTCCGGCGCAGGTTCGAGACGTAGCGGTCGACGGCGTTCGCCGTGACGCCCCCGCCCCACACCTCGACGATCGCCTGCTCGCGGCTGACGAGCCTGCCCGCGTTTCGCAGCAGCAGCTCGAGGAGCGCGGTCTCGCGCGTGCTCAGCGCGACCCCTTCTCCGCCGTGCGTGACGACGCGGGTGGTTACGTCGAGCGACAGTGTCCCGTGCGCAAGCGTCTCTTCGAGCGGCTTGCCGCGCCGGAGCAGCGCGCGCACGCGCGCGAGCAGCTCGTCCGTCGCGAACGGCTTCACGAGGTAGTCGTCGGCGCCGGCGTCGAGGCCGGAGACGCGGTCGCGGACGCTGTCGCGGGCCGTCAGGAGCAGGATCGGCAGCGCGAGCCCGCGCTGCCGCAGCCGCCGGCAGACCGCGAGCCCGTCGACGCCGTCCATCGCGACGTCGAGCACGACGAGGTCCGGCGTCGAGCGCTCGACGGCGGCGAGCGCGGCACCGCCGTCGGGTGCGGTCTCGACGCGGTAGCCGTCGGCGCTGAGCACGCGGTCGAGCATCCGCCGGATCGGCGCGTCGTCGTCCACGACGAGGATCGACTCCGCCATGCGCCCAGCGTAGTCGCGCCGTGACGAGCCGACGGTTGCGGGCGGAGGCTCGCATCCGCCCGCAACACGCTTCACGAGTGAGTCGGGAACCCGACGAAGAGCCGCGCTGCGCGATCGGTCTCGCTCGGGCTCGCCGCGTGGTTGCCGAAGAACGCGGCCCGCACGCTGTACTGGCCGACGCGTCTCGGGACGAACCTCACCGTCGCCTCCGTGCCTGCGACGCGCGGCCTGAACTGCTGCACGAACACCCAGCCCTGCAGGGGGTCGTGGTAGTTCACCTGGATCCGCACGATGCCGCCGGTCGCGCTCGCCGGATTCACGTGCGCGGTGAGGGTCACCGGCTGCGCCGTGTCGATCGACGCCTTCCTTTCGCCGTTCACCGTCACCGTCGTGACGGTGATCTCGCGAATCAGCAGGCCGAGACGGTAGCGCGCTGCGCCGCGATCCTCGGCGGCGAGTCGCACGTAGTACCGGCCCGGGTCGAGCCGGACGCGGAAGAGATCGCGGATCGGCCGGATCGCGATCGACGGGCGGTTCTCGGTCAGCAGCGTGGGCCGGACCGTGCCACGGCCGGTGACGTGCAGGTGCAGGTCGACGTCGCTCCGGCTGAGGACGTCGAAGCGGTAGAGATCCTGCACGTCGATCGACGCTCCGTTGACCGCGCCTCTGTACGACGCGCCGTTCGCCATCGGGAGGCCCGGTCCGACGTCGTCCGGCCCCGCCGCCGCGAACCAGACCGTGTACGGCTGCGTCGACTCCTCGTCGGTGAGCACCCGGATGCTGTAGGTGCCGCCGCCGTCGGGGCCCGGCGTGAACAGTGCGTACCCGCCGCACCGGACCCGCAGCAGGATCTCGGACGTCGAGAACGACCGCGTCCTCGGTGGGTAGAGCGCCAGGTCGACGCAGTCGCGCGGCGTGAAAAGGTTGAACCGGTAGCTTCGCCCCTGCTCCATGTGGACCGCGTAGGCGTCGTCACGGTCGGTCAAGCCGTTGACCGTCGCGTGCGCGACGCCGTGCCGGAGCAGTTGGCCCGGCGGCTGCGCGGGCGGCTCGGGCGCGAACGCGCGGAGGCCGAACGATCCCGGCGCCGAGCCGAACCGCTGACCCACGACGATCAGGTATCGCCCGCCCTTCTCCGCGCCGAACGTCAGGTCGGCGCGTCCGTGGGAATCGGTCTCCTGGCATCCCTCCTTGATGAGCTGAGACCTGACCTGCCGATAGACGGCGAGCGTGCCGTCGAGGTCGCCGCGTGCGCGGAGCGCGAGGACGACGTCGCCTTGGACGTTCCGCGTGAACCGGTACCACACGTCTCCGGCGAGATCGCCGCACTGCGGCGTTGCGGGATCGACCGACGCACCGAGCGTCGTTCCGTTGACCGACGCGGGCAGCGACAGCACGCGCGCCCCGGCGCGATCGTCGTTCGCCGGTCGCGGCGGCGCCTGGATCGTGAGGTGGAACGTCCCGGGTACCGAGTTCGAGCGCTGGCCGACCAGGATCAGGTACCGCCCGTCCTTCGCGCCCTGGAACGAGAACCCCGCCTTCCCGTGCGCGTCGCTCGCCACGCAGACGAGCGACTTCAGGCCGTTCTTGACGACCTGGAACGCGCCGACCACGGCGTCGAGCTCGCCGTGCGCCTGGAAGCCGACGACGATCGTGAGGTCGTCGCTTCGCGAGACCGAGTACCACACGGTGCCGCTCATCGGCCACTCGCACTGCGGGTCGATGCGTTCAGCAGTGGCGCCGACGGTCGTCCCGTCGAATGCGGCCGGAAGAGACGTCGCCGGCGCCGCGGCCGCCTGGTTGTCGTTCGACGGCGGCTCCGCCGCGGCGGACGCGGCGAGCACGAGGACCGCCGCCGTCGCGAGCAACCACAGAACCTTCTTCATGGCCTACCCCCTGTTGCGACGGCTCAGCCATACACCGCCGCCCGCGCCGCGCCATCCGTATTAGTGCGCGGCGTCGCGGGCCCAGGCACCGAGCAGCCCGCGGTAGTGCGCGACGAAGTGCTCCTGCTCGTGCGCCGGGAACGTCGAGCGCACGGTGTGGACGAGCACGTCGTCGAACTCCTGCGAGGTGAACCACTCGTGCGCGACGTCGTCGACGTGGCCGAGGTGGGTCGCGCAGAAGTCCTCGTACTCCGGCAGCTGGAAGTACGCGTCAGCGAGCTCGCGGTAGCGCGCGAGCTTCTCGTCGTACGACACGTCGTCGCGGTCGCCCCACGCGAAGAAGTCGCGGTAGCTCTGGTTGAGCCGCATGTTCCGCTCGGTGACCGTGCAGAACGCGGACCACTTGACGAGCGCGGTGATCGCCCACGGGAAGTAGTAGTGCAGCGAGGTCAGCGCGACGTCAGGCGACGCGTTCGCGTAGTCGATCGGGTACGCGACGCCGTCCTTGACGATCGTCTCGCACGAGTTGAACTCCCACCGGAAGAACGCGTTCACGAGGCGCGAGATGGTGATGACCTCGTTGCCGAGCTCGGGCGTCAGGAAGTCGTGGCGCACCTGGTAGCGGTCGTGCATCGGCCGCGACGGGTCGAACCACATCGACATCGTCTCCGCGCCGATCGACAGCGAGCGCACGAACACGTCGAACCCCTCGAGCGCCGTCTGCAGGTGCATCATCCGCTCGCCCGATTCGTCGTAGCGCTCGCGCAGCTCGTCCGGAGAGGCGACCCGCGACACGCCGACCCACTGCCCGCCGTCGAACGGCTTCATGAAGAGCGGGTAGCCGACCTGCGCCGCGATCTGCTCGAGGTCGAACGCCGCGTTGTAGCGCTCGGCCGTCGGCGCGAAGCGCGGGTTCGCGGGCGGCACCTTGTGCGGGATCAGCCATGTCTCCGGCACGCGGATGCCGAGGCGCATCAGCGCGCAATACGCACTGTGCTTCTCCATCGACTGGAACGTGAACGGGTTGTTCAGGAGGTACACGTCGTCCATCAGCGCAACCTTCTTCAGCCACGCGCGCGGAAGGTCGTACCACCACGCCAGCCGGTCGATGACGAGCGAGTAGCGCGGCCGCGACCGGAGGTCGAACGGCTCGTTGACGATGCGCTCGGTGCGCAACTCGACGCCGTCGACGGGATCGAGACGCGAGACGAGCGCCTCGAACGCCGCCGGCCAGTCCTCCTCGGTTCCGAGGAGCAGCCCGATGACACGCTCGCTCATACGAACCGCGGCAGATGATGGGCGATCTGCCGTCGCCACGAGGGCCAGTCGTGCGGCACGTCGTGTCCCCAGAGATCCACCTCGTGGCGGATGCCCTTCTCCGAGAGAAGCCAACCGAAGTGCTTCGTCGATTCGAGCGCACCCGTCGTGTCCTCCCACTGCCCCTGGCCGCAGACGAGCAGGAGCGAGGCGTGCGCGCGCAGCCAATCGAGGTGGTCGCCGCCGAGGTTCGCGACGTAGGCCATCGGATTGTTGAAGTACACCGCGTCGCCGCGGTCGCCGCCACCCTGAACCGTCACGTCGTAGACGCCGCTCATGCAGATCGCGAGCGGGAACAGGTCGGCGCGCTTCAGGCAGAAGTTCGCGGCGTGGTAGGCGCCGAACGAGCAGCCTGCGGCGAGCAGCTCGTGCGTCTTCGCGTCCGCCTGGACGAACGGCACGAGCCGCGTGAGGATCCACCACTCGTAGTGGCCGTGCCGCTGCGCGCGCTCCTCGAGCGGGAGATCGCGGCGCGTCCAGCTCTCCGCGTCGAACGACGGGACGCAGTAGAGCTTGACGCGGCCGCCCTCGATCAGCGGCCAGATCGCGTCGACCATGCCGCTCTCCTCCCAGTCGAACGGGCCGCCGTTCTCGGAGGGGAACGCCACGAGCGGCCGCCCGTAGTGGCCGTGCGCGACGACGGTGCCGCCGTCGATCTCGACGACGCGCCGACTCATTCCGCGGCGGCTTCGATCAGCGCCGGCAGGTGCGGGTCGAACGCGTCGCGCCAGCACGTCCAGGTGTGCGCGTCGCGGATCAGCGCGAGCCATGCGGGGTACCCCTGCCGCGTCAGCGCCTCCGCGACAGCCTCGTTGTTCGCGCGGTTCTCCTCGCCCGCGCCGACCGTGATCGCGACCGGGATCGGGCGCTCGAACGTCTGCGCGTTCAGGACCGTGCCGACGAAACGCGTGATGCGGCGGTAGCGCTCGAAGCCGGACTCGTACTTGTCCCAGCGCTGGCGGAAGTAGCTGCCCGACTGCAGCAGCAGCCCGTCGAACGCCTTCGGGTGGCGGCGGTGCGCGTGCAGCATGGCGAGCGCGCCGAGGCTCGCGCCCATGCCGATGCGGCAGCCGTGCGGCGCGCGCTTCGTGATCGCAGGGATCAGCTCGCGCACGAGCGCGCCCGCGTACAGCGCCGAGGCCGAGAGCGTCTCGTCGCGGTCGACGGGCTGGATGAGCGCCGCCCGGAGCGGCGGAATGCGCTCCTCCCAGCTCATCACGTCGAGGAAGCGCGTGAGGCTCGCGTACTCCGCGTACTCCGGCCCGTCGTGCGCGATGACGAGCGGCGCGTCGACCGCGGGTGGGTCGGGTGTCGAGTAGAGGTGCACCTGGACGCGCGCGACGAGCCGGCGGCAGCGGACCTCGAAGCGCTCGACCGGACCTGCGTCCGCGATCGAGTCGAGCCAGGCAGGCGGCGCGTACTCGGGCCACTCGACGACGGACTTGTCGCCGAACGGCCCGGGCGCGCGAAGCGGGTTCCCCGGATCGGGAAGCCACTCGCCGTCGACTCCGAGCAGGTATTCGAGCCGGTCGACCTCCGGCCGTGGGAAGTCGAGATGCCACGCGCCGCCCTCCCACTCGAAGTGCGGGCCGGGCCGCGGGCGCACGATCTCCTGACCGAGCTGCACCTCGTCGTGCTGCCGCTCCGGGTCCGGAAGCGCGAAGTGCACCCCGTCCTCGGCGACGATCAGCGTTTCTTGGGTTTCTTGCGGTTCTGGCGTGCGCGGATCTTGAACTCCCGCATCCGTTCCTGTCGCAGTAAGTGGTTGCGGCGCACCTCGATCGCGTGGAGCTCGCGCTGCAGCTTCACGTAGCTCTCCCACCGCTCGCGCGGCAGCGACCCGTCGGCGAGCGCGTCGCGAATCGCACACCCGGGCTCGCTGTCGTGGGCGCAGTCCGAAAAGCGGCAGCGCCGCGCAATCTCGTCGACGTCGCCGAACGTCTGCTCGAGGTCGGCGTCCCACAGCTGGAGCTCGCGCATCCCCGGCGTGTCGAGGATGACGCCGCCGGCCTCCAGCATGATCAGCTCGCGGTGTGTCGTCGTGTGGCGTCCGCGGTGATCGTCCTCGCGCACTTCCTGCGTCTCGAGCAGCTCCTCGCCGACGAGGGCGTTCACGATCGTCGACTTGCCGACGCCCGACGACCCGAGCAGCACGGCAGTCCGGTTCGGCTCGAGGAACAGGCGCAGGTCGTCGACGTGGTCGCCCGTCTTCGCCGACACGGCGACGACGGGGCACGCACCGAGCGTCACCTGCTCCACCTCTGCGAGGAACGGCTGCACGTCGTCGACGAGATCCGTCTTCGTGAGGAGGACGACCGGCTGCGCGGCGGACTCCCACGCCATCGCGAGGTACCGCTCGAGCCGGCGCACGTTGAAGTCGAGCGGCAGGGCCTGCACGAGGAACGCGACGTCGACGTTCGCGGCGAGCACCTGCTCGCGCACCGCTTGCAGCACCTCCTTGCGCGAGAGCTGCGACCGCCGCGGCAGGACGGCCTCGACGAGGTTCGTGTCGAGGTCGACACCGACCCAGTCGCCGACGACGGGCAGCTCGTCGAGCTTCACGAGCCGCATCGCGGCGCTCGCGCGCTGCTCGCCGTGCTCGCCGACGAGGTCGTAGGCGCCCCTGTGCTGAATCGCGACGCGGGCGGGCGCGAGCCCTGCGGCACGATGCTCGGCGAACGCGGCGTCCCAGCCGTCGTCCCACCCGAGCCGATGAAGCAGCGTCTCCGTGGACGGAAGTGTCAACCAAAGCTCCTTTGTCTGCGATGAAGTCGAACGGGCGAACGCCCGCCGTCGCTAGACCGAGAGAGCGCGACGACGGGATGCGGACATCGCAATGGGCACAGTCGTCATGTCTCGCACCTCCTTGTCGTCGTCGGGACTCGACCGAGGATACACTGGCTGCGCCCGCGGCGCGGTGAGATTCCGAACCAGGTCAGATCCGGGAGGAAGCAGCCTTAAGGATCCCTCACCGGTGCCGCGGACTTTTCATTCGACGCGGGCGCTCAGCGCGAAGCTGCCGTGGAGCGCACCGAGGTCGACGGTGCCGGCGCTGTCCGCCCGGAACGTCTTGCCGGCGGCGTAGGCGCTGACGACCCGCTCGCCGGCCGGGACGCGCAGCCGGAGCCGCGTGTCGCCGTGCGGGGGCAGGACCAGGTGCGCGGTGATCTCGGAGCCGCGGCGCGTCAGCGTGTAGCTGACGCGGCCGAAGCTCGTCGGCGCCGACGTGACCGTGATCTGCTGCCCGTTCGCGAGCCATGCGCGCGGTGTCGAGAACGCGAGATCGAGGCCGACGGGGCCTCCGCGCGGCCCGCGCCGCTCGTGCACGAGTACCTGCCGGAGCGTTTCGAGGAACGACGCGTTCGCGCCGGAGTTCGGCGGCATGAACATCGTGCGGTCGTACGCGCCGTCGACCGGCAGCACCGACACCGCCTCGCCGGAGACGAAGGTGTTCTCCGTCATCCCTGCCGCGAGCATCCCGTAGAGGCTCAGCACGAGCTGGTCGGGCTCGTCGTTGTCGGCGAGGAAGCGCGACATCGAGAGGCCGTACACCTGCGCCAGTCCCGCGCCCGGCTCGTTCCCGTAGACGGTTCGCGCATAGGTCCGCGGCACGCCGAGCATGCGCGAGCCGTGCTGGAAGAGGTAGCGGAGGATTCCGCGCGACGTTCGGCTGTGGGCCGGGAACCAGCCCGACGCGAACGCGTACGGCATGACCAGGTTCCAGTACGAGCCGTCGCGCGTCGCGGTGATGCGTCCGAACGGCTTCTGGCCGACGGCGGCGGGGACGAACAGCGATCCGTCCTTCAGCCGCTTCGACGAGCGCGCGACGATGCGGTGCAGCTTCGCGTCGATGGAGAGCGCGAGCGTCCGCGCCTGCTCCGCCTCCGAGCTGTCGCCGACGGAGCTCCAGACACGCGAGATGGCGAGCAGCCCCTGCACGGCTGCGATCTGGCCGCTGATGCTCTCGACGTTCTTGTCCTCGAGGTCGGTCGACAGCGGCTCGGGCATCAGGCTGCCGTCGCGTAGCTGGCGATGCCTGATACGGCTCACCAGGTTCACGAGACCCGTGTTCTCGGCGCGCAGGAAGTCGTGGTCGCGCGTCAGTCGGTAGTACGTCGCGGCGGCCGTGAGGATGCGCGCGCCGCGGAACGCGGTGAACCGCCAGGGTCGGATGCGCATGCGCTCGAGCGAGAAGTCGATGATCTGACGCGCGACGTCGGCGTACCCGTACTCGGCGGCGACCTCGGCGGCGTCGAGCGATTCTGCGTACGAGAGCTCCTCGTACGGGTTGCCGATGCTGTAGCGCCACCCGTACGAGATGAGCTGCGTGAGGATCGCGAGCTCGGCGTTCTGCACGGCCGGTTCGGGAACCTCGTACGTCGCGCCCTGCGCGAGCCGCTTCTGCCAGAACGCCACCACCGTGCGACGCGCGACGTCGTACGTCTGCTTCGTCGCGTGCACGTACTGGGCGTCCGACGGCGCGTTGAGCCACAGCGCGTAGATCGTGCGCGTCTCGCCGGGCGGGATCGTGTAGCGGACGACCCCCTGCACGAAGTCGCCGCCGTCGCTGACGATCAGCCGCGTCTGGTCCCTCGTCGCGAACCGGTCGGGCTGCGTGTGCGCGAGCCGCTTCCACGGCACGAGCCGGATCGTCGCCGCCCGCTTCGCGCCGCGCGTGTCGACGGCGAGCTTCACGAAGCTGATCACCGACCGCGCGCCGTACGCGCCGTAGGAGCGTCCGACGAAGGACTCCTGCCGGTAGTGCGCGCCGCCGGCGTCGACGTAGGAGGTCTGGAGGATCGGCAGGTATCCGTCGGCGAGGCGCGGCGGCTGGAGCCGCGTCGTGCAGGAGCCGTAGAGCTCGCGGCCGTTGCCGACGTAGACGACCAGCGACGCGCCCCCGGCGCGGCGCGTGACGATCTCGCTTCCGTCGGCGGCGTGCAGCGCGAAGACGGTCGACCCGTACGGGGTGAACGGGAACGCGAGCGCGAGGTAGTACGAGCCGGTCTGCGTGAGCGGGTGGCGCTGCCACTGCACGCCGCGCGTCAACGGCGTCAGGAAACGCCGCGCGGACGCGTAGGTCGGCCCGCCGCGCTGCCGCAGGAGCTCGCGGCCCCAGACGTCGCTCGTCGACGCGACCGCCGACCGCACGTAGCTCGTGTACGCGGCGCTCGCCGACCGGACGCACGGCAACGCCGCGGGGCGCGCGTGCTGCGCGACGGCTGCGGCGAGGGCGAGTAGCAGGACGGCGGTCGCCGCAGTCGTCCGTAGCCCCCGCATCGCGGGCACTATGGTCGCACATGACCTACCGAGGAGGATTTGTGCGCAAGCTCGCAATCGCCGTCACCGCTGCAGTCGTCGGCGCGACCATCGCGGCCGGCTCGACGGGCGCCGCGACGCCGAAGACGCTCACCGGCGTCGTCGGCCCCGGGTTCACGATCACGCTGAAGCTCGGCACGAAATCCGTCAGTCGGCTCGCCGCCGGGAAGTACACCGTCGTCATCCACGACAAGTCGAACATCCACAACTTCCACCTGACGGGCCCGGGCGGCGTCAACAAGAAGACGAGCGTCGGCGGCACCGGCACGACGACGTGGCACCTCACGCTCCGCGCCGGCAGCTACCGGTTCGTCTGCGACCCGCACGCGTCGTTCATGAAGGGGTCGTTCACGGTCAAGTAACGGCGTCACGGGCCCGTTTTCCGGGGTGCTAGATTGGCTTCCCCGAAGGGTCGGGGCGCATAGCTCAGCGGGAGAGCGCTCGCTTCACACGCGAGAGGTCCCTGGTTCGATCCCAGGTGCGCCCACTCACTCACTTCCCGCCGGGCGCTGCCCTCGACCTGCTCGCACCGAGGTAGCGGGTGACGTCTGCGGCCTCGGCATCGAGCGCGGAGCGGTCGGCGGAGCCGAGAGGGCGGAACGGCGCGAGCTTCACGGCCTCGCGCGAGATCGTCCAGGTCGCAGCGGCGCGTCCGCGGACGAGGGCGAAGGCGCGAAACAGGCCGCCGCTGACGACGCGAGCCGCATCGTCTCCGAGGATCGCGTCACGGGTCGTCCAGCCGAGCA
>DATDNT010000057.1:0-16113 GCA_036518135.1 Gaiellaceae bacterium
TGCGAAGAGCATTGGGGTCGTGAATCGGATTCTGCCTTCCCACATCGTCGCGAGCCAGCTGAAGATCTTGATGCCCGTCGGGACGGCGATCACCATCGACGTCACCATCATCGGCACGCGCAGCCAGCCGGCCATCCCGGCGACGAACATGTGGTGCGCCCACACGGAGAAGCCGAGGACGAGGATCGCCATCAGCGACAGCGCCATCAGCCGGTACCCGAACACGGGTTTTCGGCTCATCACCGAGATGACCTCGCTGATGATCCCGAAGCCGGGCAGCATCATGATGTAGACCGCCGGGTGCGAGTAGAACCAGAAGATGTGCTGGTAGCCGAGCACGTACCCGCCGCCGCCGTGCTCGAAGAAGTTCGTGTGGAGCACGCGGTCGAACATCACGAAGAACTGCGAGCCGGCGATGAACGGCGTGGCGATCACGACGAGCAGCGACGTCGTGAAGTTCGCCCAGACGAGCAGCGGCATCCGCCAGAACGTCATCCCGGGCGCGCGCATGGTGATGATCGTGACCAGGAAGTTGAGCGCGGTCATGATCGAGCTCGCGCCCGCCCACTGGACGCCCATGTTGAAGAACACCTGCCCGAGCGGCTGGTGCGAGCAGAGCGGCGCGTAGCACGTCCAGCCCGCGGACGGCCCGCCGCCCGGCACGACCATGCCCGTGAGCAGGATCAGGCCGGCGATCGGCAGCAGCCAGAACGACAGCGCGTTGAGGCGCGGGAACGCCATGTCGGCGGCGCCGAGCATCAGCGGGATGACGTAGTTCCCGAGCCCGGCGAACGCGGGGATGATGAACAGGAAGATCATCAGCGCCGCGTGGTTCGAGATCAGGACGTTGAACGTCTGCGGGTTGAAGAACTGGTCGCCCGGCTGCGCGAGCTCCGCGCGGAAGAGCATCGCGAGCAGTCCGCCGATGCAGAAGAAGATGATCGTGGTGACGACGTACTGGATCCCGATCACCTTGTGGTCGGTGTTGACCCGGAAGTAGTCGCGCCAGGAATAGGCACCGTGGCCCGAGTGGTCATCCTCGCGGGTCGGGCGGCCGGACGCGTAGTGCGCCCAGTAGTCGAAGCCGCCGAGGCCGATGAGGAAGAAGAGCGGCGTCGTGACGAGCTCGACCGTGACGAGCACCGAGCCCTTCCACAGCGGGTCCCAGTGCGCGAGCCACCGGATCAGGACCGGGAGGCCGATCCCGATGCCGAAGCCGATCGGCGTCACCCACAGGACGCGGAGCCAACCGGGCGCGGTCAGACGGTGCCAGCCGACCGGGCGGGCGGGTGCCTCGTGATGGTGGTGCTCGCTCATCGCTCTACTTGCCCCCCTGGCTCAGATACTGCACGAGCTGCTGTAGCTGGTTCTGCGGGATCTGCGTGCCGAAGATGTGCGGCATCGCGTCCTGGTACCCCGGGACGATGTACGCCGCCGGGTCGACGATCGACTCGTGGACGTACTTCGCGAGCGATCCACGGTTCGCCTTCCGGGCGTCGCTCGCGAGGTTGTCGAGGTCGGGCCCCGTCGTCCCCGTCGCGCCTGCCGGCTTCAAGGTGTGGCAGCCGCCGCAGCCGTTCTGCTGGAACACGGCGAGGCCGGGCGGGCCCGACTGCTGCCCGCCGTTCTTCATGAACGACGCGAAGTCGGCCGGCGAGACGACCTTGACGGAGCTCCGCATCAGGGCGTGGCCGAGACCGCACAGCTCGGTGCAGATCACGGGGTACGTCCCGAGCCGGTCGGGCGTGACGACGATCGTGTTGTGCTGGCCCGGCACGGCGTCCTGCTTCTGGGAGAACTGCGGCACCCAGAACGAGTGGATGACGTCCTGCGACGTGATGTCGAGCTTCACGTGGCGGCCCTTCGGCAGCGTCAGCGTCCCGTAGCTCTTGCCGTTCGGGTACGTGAAGGCCCACGCGAACTGCTGCGCCTTCACCTTGACGACGAGCGGGTTCGAGCCGGCGTTGCTGTTCTGCGCGAGCACGACGGCGCTCACGATCGAGATGGCGGTGACGAGCACCGCCGGGATCGCCGTCCAGACGATCTCGATCGTCGTGTGGCCGTGGGTCGGCGGCCCGTCGGAGTCGTCGTCGGGACGGGCGCGGAAGTGGATGATCGAGTACGTGAGCGCCGACGCGACGACGGCGAACACGCCGATCGCGATCGCGGTCGTGAACCAGTAGACGAAGTGGATCCGGCCGGACTCGCGGCTCGCGGCGACGGGCAGCCACGGAATCAGGACCGCGACGGCGGTCGTGATCGCGGCGGCGACGACGGCGAAGCCGATCAGCTGCAGAACAGAGCCCCTGCGCACCCGCGGGAAGCCTAGTGGAAGAGCACGCGCCGAGTGCCGTAACCGATTTGCCTGCTCATGCGTTGAATTGGTGCCTACGGGCACAACCCTTACGTCGGGAGTACGAAAAGGAGGATTCACACATGGGCATCGGAGTCAGCCTCATTCTCATCGCGGCCGGCGCCATCCTCACCTGGGCGGTCAACGCCACGGTGTCCGGTCTCAACATCCACACGATCGGCGTCATCCTGATGGTCGTCGGGGCGATCGGCCTGATCCTGTCCCTCATGTTCTGGTCCAGCTGGGGCGGCTTCGGCGGCGCCCGCCGCCGGACGTACGTCGAGGACGGCCCCGCCGGCCCCGGCTACTAGAACGACGCGACCGGAAGCTCGAAGTGGAAGGTGGACCCCCGGCCCAGGCCGGGGGAATCCACCCAGATCCTGCCGTCCATCCGCCGCACGAGCTCGCGGCAGATGTAGAGGCCGAGCCCGGTGCCGCCGACTCCCCGGTTCATGTTCGGGTCGAGCCGGTAGAACTTCTCGAAGACACGGCGCTGCTCCCCGGCGGGGATACCGAGTCCCTCGTCGCTCACGGAGAACCGCACGTGCGAGCCGACCGGCTGAACGGCAACCGTGACGCGGCCGCCGTCCGGCGAGTACTTGACGCCGTTGTCGACGAGGTTGATGAGCACGCGGCCGACCTTGTCGGGGTCGCCCGCCACGCGCGGCAGGTCGGCGGCGGCGTCGACGACGACCTCGTGCTCGAGGCCGAGGTGCACCTCCTGCGCCTGCACGACCTCGGCGACGAGCGCGAGCGGGTCGCAGCTCTGGATCGAGACGTGGAGCGAGTCGGTGTCGAGCCGGGCCGCCCAGAGGATGTCGTTGACGATGCGCGCGAGGCGGTCGGCCTCGCCGGAGACCACGTCGAGGAGGCGGGCGCGCTGGTCGTCGTCGAGCGCGACGTCGCTTCGGCGAAGCGTCATGGCGGCGCCGTAGATCGCGGCGAGCGGCGTGCGCAGCTCGTGCGACACCGTCGAGACGAACTCGGTCCGCATCTGCTCGAGGGCGCGCTCGTCGGTGAGGTCGCGGAACGCGTAGACGACGCCGTCGGGGACGGCGACCCCGTGGATCGAAAGCCACACCTCGCGGCCGCCCACGTCGAGCGGCAGCGACTCGGCGCGCGGCGCCGACGCGCCGGCGGCGGCGACCGTGACGCGGCCCTCGATCTCCGACCAGCCCGGGATCGCCTCGCTCGCCGGCCGGTCGACGACCGCGGCGGCGGGAAGCCCCGTCGCGTTCGCCGCCGCGCGGTTCCACGTGCGCACGAAGCCGGCGCGGTCGACGAGGAAGACGCCGTCGCCGACCGACGCGAGCACGCGCGCGGCCTGCGCGCGCTCGGCGGCGGCGCTGTAGAGCTGCGCGTTGTCGATCGCGACGGCGGCGCGGCGCGCGAGGTCGAGCGCGAACTGGACGTCGTCGGAATCGGTCTGCTCCCACGGGAGGCTGAGCACGCCGAACGTGCGGCCGCGCGCGCTCAGCGGCGCGACGAGGACGCCGTCGACGAGCCGGGGCTCCCCTTCCTCGAGCACCGGGTCGATCGGCACGAGCGGCACCGCCTCGGCGCCGGCGATCGCGACGAGCCGGGGCGGCGCGCCCTCGGTCACGAGGTGGATGCTGCACCACTCGGCGATCCGGCCCGCGACGAGCTCGCCGAGCTGCTCGAGCGTCCGTTCCACGTCGAGCGACGAGCCGAGCAGCGCGCTCGCCTCGGCGAGGAACGCGAGCCGGTCGCGCCGCCGCTGCGCCGAGCGGTAGAGCCGCGCGTTGTCGACGGCGACCGCTGCGCGCGCGGCGAGCTCCTGCGTGAGGGCGAGGTCCTCGTCGAGATAGGCGCGGCCGGGATCCGTCGAGACGAACGACAGCGTGCCGATCGTGCGCTCGCGGGCGACGAGCGGGACGATGATCGTGGCGCGCAGCTGCAGCCGGAGGAGCGCGTGGAGGTATGCGGGCCGATCGGCGAGCGCAGCGCGGATCCGCTCCGGGTCGATGTCGTTCACGACCGACGGCACGCCGGTGCGCGCGACGGCGCCGATGCCGCCGTCGTCTTCGAGCGTCGGCGGGTACGCGTCGAACAGGCGGCGCGCGAGGTCGGCCTTGTCGGCGTCGACGTGCGCGACGGCCACGCGCTCGAACGCCCCGGCGCCGTCGACGAGGTCGACCGCGCACCAGTCGGCGAACTGCGGCACGGCGAGCCGGGCGACGCGGGCGAGCGTCTCGTCCACGTCGAGCGAGGACGCGAGCACGGCGCTGGCCTCGGCGAGGAACTGCAGCCGCTCCTGCGCTGCGCGCTCCGCCTCGTGCAGCGAGGCCTGGTTGATTGCGAGCGCGATCCGGTCGGCGATCAGCTCGAGGAGGCGGACGTCGTCCTCGACGAACTGCGCGTACGCCTCCGAGCCGGCGTGGACGACGCCGATGACGCGGTCCTCGACGATGAGCGGGATCGCGACGAGCGAGTTGATGCCGCGGTCGCGCAGCACGGGGCTGACGAGCTCGACCTGCGAGAGGTCGGGGACGAGGAGCGGCGCGCGCGCGGCCGCGACGCGCCCCGCCATGCCGGTGCCGACGGGCACGGCGATCGCGTGCGTCTCGTCGAGCCCGATCGTGGCCCTGACGTGCAGCTTCCCGTCGCCGGCCAGCAGGAGGATCGCCGCGGTGTCGGCCTCGAGCACCTCGACGATCCGCCGCAGCAGCGCCGGCAGGAGGTCGTCGAGCGCGCTGTGCTCGAGCGCCGCGTCCGCGACGCGCTCGAGCTTGCGCAGCGTGGCGGCCGCGGCCTCGGCGTCGGCGCGCGCAGACCGCTCGCGGTGCAGCAGGTACGTGCGCTCCTCCTCCGCGCGCTTGCGCCGCAGGAACTGCCCGAGCTGCCGCCCGAGCGCCTCGAGCGACGCGACGAGCTCGTCGTCGGCGATCCGGCGCGTCCGCGAGAACATCTCGACGACACCGGCCGTGGCGCTCTCGATCCGTACGGGGAAGGCGACCGCGGACACGATCCCCTCGGCCGAGGCGACGGCCGCGCGAAGCGGCAACGTCGACGCGTCGACGTCGTCCACCCACTCGACCTCGCCCGCGGTCGCGACGCGCCCCGGAAGCATCGTCGGGGTCAGCGCCGCGCGCTCGGTCAGCGCGAGGAACCCTTCGACGCGGGCGGCCGGGTCGGCGTACGTGATGCGGGGCGCGTCGGGGTTGCTCGACCAGTAGCACGCGGCGTCCCAGCGGAGCGTCGTGCAGATCGTGCGGAGAACGCGCGCGACCGCGCGATCGACATCGTCCTCCTCGGCGAGGATGCGCGTCGTCTCGTGCTGGAGCGTCGTCCGCTGCTCGGCGCGCCGCCGCGCGGTCGTCTCCTCGACGACGGCGCCGACGCCGATCGTGGAGCCGTCGGGGCCGAAGACGGGGTAGTAGCTCGCCCGCCAGTGGCGCTCGGCGTCCGGCTCGCGCGGGGTGCCGCCGCTCATCTCGATGCCGACCTCGGCCTCGCCGGACTCGAGCACGCGCCTCGCAAGTGGCACGAGGATGTGCGCGAGCTGCGGGACGACGTCGGCGAGCGCGCGACCCACGTGCTCGGCCGCGGGGAGCTCGTTGATCTCCGCCAGCGCCTCGTTCACGCGGACGTACCGGAGGTCCCGGTTCCAGAAGCCCAGGCCCACCGGAGCGCTTCCGTAGAGCGCGTCGAGGAGCGCCGACGTCTGCTGCGCCTCGTGGTGGAGCGCCGCGAGCTCGTCGGTCTCGGCTCTCGCCATCGGTCGACCCAATGTACGCGGCTGCAGGAAGACCCGCCACGTGTCATTGCGACGCAGGTTTACTGCTTGACAGATGTCGGTAGTGATGTCATAGTGATGCCATCATGAATCTGACAATCGTCCTCGAGGGGCTCCAGCAGGATCTCCAGCGGCTCGCGGAGCTCGGCGACGAGCGCTCGGCGCAGATCGCGCAGCGGCTCGGCGACGCACTCGCCACGAACCTGCGGCTGAAGCTGTTCGACCTGCTGTCGCAGGCGGCGGTGGAGCTCTCCTCGAAGCTGCCCTCCGGCCACGTCGAGGTCCGTCTCGCCGGCCAGGAGCCCGAGCTCGTGTTCGTCGAGGCCCCCGGCGACGCCGGCGGGATGGCGGGCGAGGAGCTCTCGGCGCGGATCAGCCTGCGCCTTCCGGAGTCCCTGAAGGCGGCCGTCGAGAAGGCGGCCGAGCGCGAGGGCGTCTCCGTCAATGCGTGGCTCGTGCGTGCGATCGCGCGCCAGGCCGAGTCGCGCCCCGTCCACGTCTCGGGCAAGCGCCTGTCCGGTTACGCCCGGAGCTAGGAGGAGCTGAGCATGCAGAAGACATTCGACGTCGACGGTGCGGTCGAGCTCGAGATCCGGCTCACGTCGGGCGAGATCGAGGTCGACCCCACGCTCGACGGCCGCGTCGAGATCGAGCTGATCGCGCACGACGAGGAGTCCCAGCGGCTCGTCGACAACGCACGCATCGAGCTGAGCCACGGACCGCGCCCCAAGGTGCTCGTCGACGTCCCGCACAAGAAGGGGTTCGGCATCTCGTTCTCCTTCGGGCGCAGCGGCATCGACTGCCGCGTCCGGTGCCCGCACGACTCCAGCCTCGCGATCCGCACGAAGTCGGCCGACGTGAGCACGCGCGGCACGATCGGCGCGCTCAACGTGCAGACCGCGTCCGGCGACATCGACGTCGACCGGGTCTCCGGAGGCGTCAACGTGAAGAGCGCGAGCTCGGACTTCAGCGCCCGCGAGGTCGGTAGCGGTGCGAACATCCAGACCGCGTCCGGCGACATCGAGATCGAAGTCGCGCGCGGACCGGTGAACGTCACGTCGGTGTCCGGCGACATCTCGATCGGCGAGGCGTACGACAACGTGAACGCGAACAGCGTCTCCGGCGACCAGGATCACGGCGCCGTCATGCAGGGCGTCGTCGCGGCGCACTCGGTGTCGGGCGACGTGACGATCGCCGTCCGCCGGGGCTCGCACGCGTTCCTCGATTGCACGACCGTCAGCGGTGACACGACCTCGGAGCTCGAGCTGACCGGCGACGGGCCGGCGGACGGCGGGCCACTCGTCGAGATCCGCGCGAAGACCGTCTCAGGCGACATCAGGATCACTCGGGCGCCCGCGCCCACGGACACCCAGGAGGTGCACGCATGAACCGTCTTTCGTGGGACACCACGGCGCCCCGCCGCCCGAGCGGCAAGCGCGCCCCGCACCCGCGCCCGGAGGAGATGGGCCTCCTCGACGCCGAGGCGGAGCTGATCCGCGTCGCGTGGTCGAAGCCGCATCGGTTCTCGTACTGATCGAGGCGCACTCGCTCGCAGCGGGCCCCGGGAGACCGGGGCCCGTCGCGTTCCCGGTCGTCGACGGCGGCGCGGTCGTCGACGAAAGGGGAGTACGCGCGACGCGCGTCCCCCGCGAAGCCGAACGAAGCGGGATGGGCCGTGTAGGGATCGAACCTACGACCTTGGGATTAAGAGTCCCCTGCTCTACCAGCTGAGCTAACGGCCCGACGCGGGCGGCATTGTAGCCGTGCGGGGGCGCATCCACGTGGGCCCGACGACCGGGTGGGTTCGACGGGCTGCTTCTCTCTATGGTGGCGCCGTGAGGATCCTGTCCGTCGTCGGCAACCGCCCGCAGTTCATCAAGAGCGCGCCGCTCTCGCTCGCGCTGCGGGAAGCCGGACTCGAGGAGACCGTCCTCCACACCGGGCAGCACTGGGACCCGGACATGTCGCAGGTGTTCTTCGACGAGCTCGCGATCCCGGAGCCGGAGCACCGCCTCGACCTCCGCACGGCCGACGTCGACGCGATGACGGAGCCGATCCGCGACGTCGTCGAGCACGAGCAGCCCGACTGGGTCCTCGTCTACGGCGACACGAACACGACGCTGGCCGGCGCGCGCGCGGCAGGCGACGTCCCGGTCGCCCACGTCGAGGCAGGGCTTCGGAGCTTCGACGACTCGATGCCGGAAGAGCGAAACCGGGTCGCCGTCGATCGCATCTCGACGCTCCTCTTCTGCCCCGACGAGCGCTCGGCCGAGCAGCTCCGCCGCGAGCGCGTGCCCGGACGGTCGTGCGTCGTCGGCGACGTGATGGCGGACGCGACGCGCATCTTCGCGCCGATCGCCGCGCGCACGCCGCCGCCGTCCGCGGAGCCATACGTCGCATTGACGATCCACCGGCAAGCGAACACCGAGCCGGATCGGCTGCGCGCGATCGTCGCCGCTCTGGGCGCAGCCGGCGAGCGGTTCGTGTTCCCGGTCCACCCGCGCACCCGCCACGTCCTCGACGAGCACGCGATCGAGCTGCCGCCGAACGTCGAAGCCGTCGATCCGCTCGGCTACCTCGAGATGCTCGCGCTCGTCGCGTCGGCGCGCGCCGTCGTCACCGACTCCGGCGGCCTGCAGAAGGAGGCGTACTGGCTGCGCGTGCCGTGCGTCACGCTCCGGCCGAACACGGAATGGGTCGACACGGTCGCCGTCGGTGCCAACCGGCTGGCCGAGCCCGAGGAGCTCGCAGCTGCGCTCGCGCAAGCGGCTTTCCCGTCGAGCGCACCGCAACTGTACGGAGACGGACACGCGGCTGAACGCGTAGCCGCTGCCCTGTACGCTTGACGCCGCTGTGAGCGCGACCCCCCTCTACGACGTCGCCGTCATCGGCGCCGGCTACGTCGGCGTGCCGCTCGCGGCGACGTTCGGCGAAGCCGGCGAGCGCGTCCTGCTGCTCGACGTGCAGCCCAAGGTCGTCGACGCGATCAACAGCGGCGTCAGCCACATCGAGGACGTCTCGAACGAGCGGATGGCCGACCTCGTGCAGAACGGCCGCATCGTCGCGACGACCGACTACGAACAGCTGAAGCAGGCGCATGCGGTGCTGATCGCCCTCCCGACGCCCCTCTCCCGGCAGCGCGAGCCCGACCTGAGCTTCATCGAGTCGGCCGCGCGCGGCCTCGCGCCGGTGCTGCAGCGCGGGCAGGTGGTCGTGCTCGAGTCGACGACGTGGCCGGGCACGACGCGCGAGGTCGTGCAACCCATCCTCGAGGAGGGCTCCGGCCTGAAGGCGGGGTCGGACTTCCACCTCGCGATGTCGCCGGAGCGCGTCGACCCGGGCCGCGAGGACTGGACGACGAAGACGACACCGAAGGTCGTGGGGGGCATCAACGCGGAGTCGACCAAGGCCGCCGCAGACGTCTATCGCAAAGCACTCGACAAGGTGCACGAGGTCTCGACGCCCGACGCAGCCGAGCTGACGAAGCTCCTCGAGAACATCTATCGCGCTGTGAACATCGCGCTCGTCAACGAGCTTGCGCAGCTGTGCGACCGCATGGAGATCGACGTCTGGGAGGTCATCGAGGCGGCCGCGACGAAGCCGTTCGGCTTCGCGTCGTTCAAGCCGGGTCCGGGGCTCGGCGGCCACTGCATTCCGATCGACCCCTTCTACCTCACGTGGAAGGCGCGCGAGTTCGACTTCTCGACGCGGTTCATCGAGCTCGCGGGCGAGGTCAACAACAACATGCCGTACTTCTGCCGCTCGATCATCTCGCAGGCGCTGAACCACGGCGCGCGCAAGTCGGTCTCCGGGTCGAAGATCCTCATTCTCGGCGTCGCGTACAAGCCGGACATCGGCGACTGGCGCGAGACGCCGGCGGAGAAGCTCATCCATCTGCTCCGCAACGCAGGCGCCGAGGTGAGCTACCACGATCCGCACGTGCCCGAGTTCGACGGGATGACGTCGGCCGCGCTCGATCCCGAGAAGTACGACTGCATCGCGATCGTCACCGACCACTCCTCGATCGACTACGCCGACCTCGTCCGGCGCGCCCAGCTCGTCGTCGACTTCCGAAACGCCACGAAGGGGCACGAGGTCGACGGCAAGGTCTGGAAGCTCTAGGCCATGTCGCGCATCGGCGTCGTCGGCCTGAACTACTGGGGCCCGAACCTCGCACGGAACTTCAGCCGGCTCGCCGATCTCGCGTGGGTGTGCGATCTCGACGAGCGGATGCTCTCGAAGATCGCGCCGCAGTACCCGGACGCGCGCGCGACGACGGATCTGGACGAGCTGCTCCGCGACGACTCGCTCGACGCGGTCGTCGTCGCGACCCCGGTGCCGACGCACTATCCCCTCGCGAAGCGTGTGCTCGAGGCGGGCAAGCACGTGTTCGTCGAGAAGCCGCCGGCCATGCGCGCACCGGAGATGGACGAGCTCGTCGCGCTGGCCGAGGAACGCGACCGCGTCCTGATGCCCGGCCACCTGCTCCTCTACCACCCGGCTGTCGTCAAGCTGAAGGACCTCGTCGACGGCGGCGAGCTCGGCGACGTCCTGTGCGTCTACGGGAACCGCGTCAACCTCGGGATCGTGCGGTCGAACGAGAACGCGCTCTGGTCGCTCGGCGTGCACGACCTCAGCGTGATCCTGTACCTGCTCGACGAGGATCCGGAGTTCGTGACGGCCCACGGCAGCTGGTCGATTCACAAGGGCGTCGAGGACGTCGTGTTCTGCTTCCTGCGCTTCCCGAGCGGCAAGATCGCGCACATGCATCTGTCGTGGCTCGACCCGCACAAGATGCGGAAGATGACCGTCGTCGGCCGCGAGAAGATGGTCGTGTTCGACGACATGGAGCCGGAGCGCAAGCTCACGCTGTACGAGAAGAAGGCCGCGAGCTCGGGCGAGGTCGTGTCGGGGGACATCCACATCCCGAAGATCTCGACCGCCGAGCCGCTGCGGCTCGAGTGCGAGTACTTCCTGGAGCTGCTCGACGGCAAGCACGACAAGGCGAAGGTCGCGCGCGACGGCGCGCGTGTCGTCCGGGCGCTCGAGATGCTGACGGAGGCGCTCGATGGCTGACGTGCACCCGACGGCGGTCGTGCACGAGGGGACCGTCCTCGGCGAGGGCGTGCGCGTGCTCGAGAACGCCGTCGTCGGCAAGCAGCCGTCGCTCGGCGCACGCTCGACCGCGAAGCGCGAGCCGCTGCCGCCGACCACGATCGGCGACGGCACCGTCATCTCGTCGGGGGCGATCGTCTTCGCGGGCTCGTCGATCGGCGCGAACTGCATCGTCGGCGACCAGTCGTGCATTCGCGAGCGCGTGACGATGGCCGACGACTGCATCCTCGGCCGCGGCTCGCTGATCGAGAACGACACGACGGTCGGCGCCGGCACGCGAATCCAGGCCGAGGCGTACGTCACCGCGTACTCGACGCTCGAGGAGGACGTCTTCATCGCCCCGTGCGTCGTGACGACGAACGACAACTTCATGGGCCGCACCGAGAAGCGGAAGACGCTGATGAAGGGGCCGACGATCCGACGCAGCGCGCGGGTCGGCGGCGGCGCGATCCTGTGCCCCGGCATCGAGATCGGCGAAGAGGCATTCGTCGGCGCCGGCGCGGTCGTGACGAAGGACGTGCCGGCCCGCAAGGTCGTCGTCGGCAATCCCGCCCGTGTCCTGCGCGACGTCGCGGACGACGAGCTCCGGCGGAACGGGGGATAGCGCACCAGCCTACGGCCGCTCTACCCTCGAAGGATGGGCGGCTGGAGGCGTGAGGCCCGCCGGGTCGAGCGGTGGCGCGGGTACGTGTCGTCGTCGTTCTTCGTCCGCTTCGCGGACGGGACGCTGCTCGAGTCGAAGCCGTTCCGCTGGCGCGGGCGCGACGACCCGCCCGACGAAGGCGCGGCGCGCGCGGCGCTCGACGCGCTCCTCACGCGCGCGAGAGAGGCGGGCTGGACGGTCGGCGAGCCCTCCGGACGCTGGTTCGCCGTCGAGGTCGCGCGGCTCGTGCCCGAAGAAGAGGAGGTCGAGGCGGAGCACGTCCCGCCCGCTCCGCCTCCTCCGCCCGCGGCCGTCGAGCCGCCACCCCCACCGTCGCCTGCGCCCGCGCCTGCGCCCGCGCCCGCGCCCGCGCCGTCGCCCGCGCCTCCCCCTGCGGCTCCGAACGCTCCGCGACCGCGGCGACGACTCCTCCCGGTGGTCGTCGCGGGCGCCGCGGCGGCGGGCGCGGTCGCGGCGGGCGCGGTACACGCGCTCGGCGGCGGCGACCAGACGCCTCCCGTACGTGCCGCGCCGCCGCCGCGGGCGACGGCGAAGGCCGCTGCGCCGGCGCCGACGAAGACGGCGGCCGCCGTCCCGCCGGCGCGCCCCCACCCGGCGCGGCGCACGGTCGACGTGCGGATCGTCGCCGGCACGAGCGGCTCCTGGCTCGAGCTCCGCCGCGGGTCGGCGACGGGCGCCGTCCTCTACAGCGGCACGCTCGCGCCGGGGCAGGCGCTGCACTTCCGCGCGCCGCGGATCTGGGCGCGCTTCGGGGCCGCGTCGAACCTGTCGATCACGGCCGGCGGCCGTCCCGTCGCGCTGGAGGGGACGTACGACAAGCTGTTCGTCCCGGCGCCTACCGGCTGAGCGACAGGCGGTACTGCAGGGGGTCGCGCAGGGGCGACGCGAGCTTCGCTGCCAGGTAGTACGTGCCCGTCGACGCCGCGCGGTAGGACAGGCGGACCTGCGTGCCGACGCGGCGGCCGCGCGCGACGCGGACGTTCCGCAGGTCGAGGCTCTCGACGCGCTGCGTGCCCGGTGCCCAGAGCGTCAGATCCAGCTTCGCGGCCACGCCGGGCGACAGGCGCGCGAACAGGCGCTGCCCCTTGCGCAGCGGCACCCGGTAGACGTCCACGTTGTCGTCCCAGTAGTCGAGCGACGCCGAGATCGTCCGCGGGAGCGGCGGCAGCGCGTGCGACCACGGCCCCGCGTCGTCGTTCGGCTCGTACCGGTCGGGGGCTGGAAGCGGAGCGCCCGACGAGAGAAGCGTGAGCGCGGCATCGACGTCGAGCGCGCCCCACCCGGTGAATGCGTCGTGGCCGGGGCCGCATGTCGCACAGCCCGTCGCGGGCGTCGCGTCCGCCGCGCTCCGCTCGAGCAGCCACATCACCTGGTCGGGTGTCAGCGTCGGCTCGACGCCGAGGAGCAGCGCCGCCGCCGCGGACACCTGCGGCGCCGAGAACGACGTGCCGATCGCGTCGCGGAAGTCGGCAGGGCCGCAGTCCGACCAGGGGTGGTCGGCACACGCGGCGCTCGCGTCGGTGAGGGGCGGCGGGATCGTCGACACGATCCCGTCCCCCGGTGCGGCCAGGTCGTTGTAGACCGCGTCGCGGTTCGAGTACTCCGGCACCGCACCCGACTGTGTGAGCGCGCTGACGCCGAGCACATGCGGGAGCGCAGCGGGGTAAGCCGCGTAGCGCCACGGCATCGCCGGCGAGTCCGTCCCGTTGCCGACGGCCGCGACGACGACGGCGCCGCGCGAGTACGCATAGTCAACCGCGGCCTGCTCGAGCGGCGAGTACGTGTCCTGCGACGGATCGAGCGGGTCGCGGACGCCGCCGAGGCTGAGGTTGACGACGCGCGCGCCCTGGTCGACGGCCCACCGGATCCCCGCGACCTCGGCTGCGATCGAGACGCTCCCGTCCGGGCGGACGACCTTCGCGACGACGAGCCGCGCGTTGAACGCGAGGCCGGCGATGCCGAGGCTGTTCGCCGGGTTCGCGGCGATCTCGCCCGCGACGAAGGTCCCGTGGCCGTCGTCGTCGCGGTATGGGGAACCGCCGACGAACGAGCGCGCGGCGACGACGCGGCCGGTGAGATCGGGGTTCGTGGCGTCGACGCCGGAGTCGATCACGGCGACCCGAACGGGGAAGAGCTGCGGCATCGCCGGCCAGAAGTCCCACGCGCGGTCGTTCGTCAGATACCACTGCTTCGCCGCGAGCGGCTCCGTGTTGTCGAACGCCGCGGCGAGGGCAGGCACCGCGAGCGCGAGGACCGCCGCGAGGATGAGGGCGCGCCTCACGAGACGGCGAACGCGGCCGTGACGCCCGCGGCGACGCCGTGGCCGGGTGCGCACCGGACGCGATACGTCCCGCTCGCGGGGGCAGGGAACGTCCACGCACCGGCGGCGTCGGTCGCCGTCGTCGCGACCGTCGCCCACGCACCCGCCTGCTGCTGGAGCCGGCACGGCGCGCCCGCGGTCGCCGGACGCACGTTCCCCGACACGGCGCCCTGCGACGCCGTGATCGCGACCCGCGCCGCGACGGCGATCTTCGCGAGCCCGACGCGCGCGTCGCCCCACGCGAGTCGGTACCACGTCGTCGACTGCGGCTTCACGATCTCGGCGAAGCTCCCCGCCGCGACGTCGCCCGCGGGCGTCCAGTCGAGGCCGTACGGCTTCGCCTCGAGCGAGGCGCCGTCGGGCGCGCTGCCTGTGAGCGACACGGCGCCGCCGTACGTGATCGTCTTCGTGGCCGGCAGCAGCTGGAGAAGCGCCGGGGCGAACCACGTCGAGCGCAGCCCGAGCGCCGTGCGGAGCTGGTTGCCGGTGAAGGTGACGACGGAGTCGTCGTCGGCCGTGAGCTCGACGGTCTTGACGCGTCCCGACGCACCGTTCGTCGCGCTGATGCCGACGATCGCGCCCGACAGCTTGAGCTGCTTCGCGACGGCTGCCGCGTCGAAGAGGACCGGCCCCCAGTCGTGGTAGGGCGACAGCGTGTCGTACGGATCCGCCACCGGCACGAGGTACGGGACGGCGATGCCCGTCGACTCGAGCGCCGATGCGGTCCGGCCGCCGGACGTCGAGAAGAAGAGCGTGTCCGCGATCTTCCCGCCGTAGAGCACGACCTGCCCCTTCGTCGCGTCGACGGCTGCGTTCGTCGCCTGCGTCTCCGCAGCCACGCCGCCGTATACCTGGCTGCGGGTGTCGCCGTAGAGGTCGAACGGCCGGCCCTTCGCGAGATTCGCGAGCGCGTACGACCGCGCGGCGACCGCCTGCGCCTTCAGCGCCTCCGGCGACCAGGCCGGCGGCATCTCCGCCGGCACGACGCCCTTCACGTACTGCTCGAGCGCGACGGCGTCGACGACGCTCACGAGCCGCCCGTCCGTCGACAGCATCAGCTTCCCGCGGTACGCGTGGCCGTCGACGAGGACCGGCTGCTTCGACGTGACGACGAGCGGCGGCTGCGTCGCCGTCCCGTTCACGGAGAGCGCGGCGCCGAGCTTCAGGTCGCCGGGGTCGAGCTTCGTCTTCGCACCGGCCGAATCCGTGACCGTCCACGGAAGGAGCGACGAGAGCGTCACCTTCTTCTCGGCGGCGACGAGGACGCGGACCGTCTTCACCGTCGCCTGGCCGAGCGTCGTCCCGGGGTAGTAGTGCGCGAGGATCCGGTCGTACGTCCAGCCGTGCTTCGCATAGCCGTACGCGCCCCACTGCGAGAGGCCGAGCCCGTGCCCCCACCCGTGGCCGGTGAACGCGATCACCGACGGCGCCGTGCTGACCGCCGTCGTCGTCGTGGAAGTCGTCGCCGTCGAGGTCGTGCCGGCGGGCGCGCCGCCCGAGGCGAGGACGGCCGAGGCCAGGCCGCCGCACGCGAGCGCCGCGAGCGCTGCCGCGAGAAGGCCGAGACGACGCACGCAGATCACGGTAGCCGAGGTCTCCGCAGGCTCCCGGCGCCCTTTACGGAACGTTTCCACACCGGCACGAGCGGCAACCTCCTTCGTTGTCCAGTCAGGCATGCCTCCCAGCACCGACATCCCGCTCCCGTCCCGGTACCGTGACGCGCATCTCCTCGCCCACGGGGGGATGGGCGACGTCTACCGCGCGACCGACGACGAGCTCGGCCGCAGCGTCGCCCTGAAGGTGCTCGCAGACCGCTTTGCCGAGGACGAGTCCCTGCGCAAGCGGTTCCAGCGTGAGGCGCTCGCCGCCGCGCGGCTCTCGTCGAACCCGCACATCGTCACGAT
>DATDNT010000058.1:0-11666 GCA_036518135.1 Gaiellaceae bacterium
GAGATGAACGGGTGATCTTCGGCGACGGCGTCGTCGTCGCTGACGGCGCGACGGGGACGAACTACCAGCGCATGGGGATCGAGCCGGGGCTCGCGCCCGAGCAGTGGGTGTTCGACGCGCCGGAGAAGGTGCGGGAGCTGCACCGCCGTTTCCTCGATGCGGGGTCGCGGCTGATCCTCACGTGCACCTTCGGCGGCTCGTCGCTGCGGCTCGCCGACGAGGCGCTCGCGGGGCGCGGGCCGGAGCTGAACCGGCGCGCGGCGGAGCTCGCGCGGGAGGCGGCGGGCGACGGCGTCCTCGTCGCCGGGTCGGTCGGGCCCACCGGCCATCTCGCCGATCCGCTCGGCCCGCTGACGCGCGAGCTCGCGGTCGCGACGTTCGGAGAGCAGGCGCGCGCACTCGCCGAAGGCGGCGTCGACCTACTCGTCCTCGAGACGTTCTTCTCGCTGGACGAGGGGCTGTGGGCGGTCGAGGGAGTCCGCGCAGCGACCGACCTGCCGCTCGTCGTGTCGTACAGCTTCGACCAGGGGACGCGGACGATGATGGGCCTGACGCCGACGCAGGTCGTCGAGGCGTTCGCGCCGCTCGGCGTCGCCGCCGTCGGCGCGAACTGCGGCAAGTCGCTGGAGGAGACCGACCGGATCGTCGACGAGCTGCTCGCGGCGGTGCCGGAGGGCCTGCCGCTGTGGGTGAAGCCGAACGCGGGCGTCCCGCGCGTCGTCGGCGAAGACGTGGTCTACGACGCCGGCCCGGAGGACATGGCCCGGCATCTCCGCAGCTACGTCGGGCGTGGGGTGACGGTCGTCGGCGGCTGCTGCGGGACGACGCCGGAGCACGTCGCGGCGATCGCGTCGGCCGTCGGCTAGATCCGGGGGTCGGTGCCGGCCTCGCGAACCGACGGCGCCTCGAACTCGCGTGCGAAGCAGCGGCCGCAGTAGACGGCCACCTCGGTGCGGCCGCCGGGCCTGTCGGGGTCCTCGATGCGGACGGCCGCCCAGCCCTGTTCGAAGTCGCTCGTCCGAGCCCCACACTCGATGCACTCGAGCACCGGGCAATCTTGCGGCCAGTCACCCCGGACATCAACCCGACCTGACGACAAGTTGTGACCAGATTGCGCACTTTTCTGCGCGCTCGAGATCAGACGAGCCCGTGCTGCTGCGCCCACCGGCCGGCGCCGGTCCGGTTGGAGACGCCGATCTTCCGATACATCTTCGTCAGGTGGAATTTGACGGTCTGCTCCGTCACCCACAGAGTCCGGGCGATGTCCGCGTTCGAGCGTCCCTCGGCCACGAGCCGGAGGATCTCCAGCTCGCGGGCGGTGAGGAGGGCGGCCGCCGCTGCGGCGGGCCCTGAGCGGTCGCGCGGCGCCACCCGGATCGCGTCGATGAGCATGACCCGGAGCGCGCCTGCGACGTCCGCCGGGTCGACGCTCTTGCCGACGTAGCAGACGGCGCCGAGCTGGATCGCGCGTTCGACGTCTTCCTCGTCGGTCGAGCCCGAGACGACGATGAGCATCAGCGAGGGCCGCTCCCGGCGCAGCAGCTCGAGGCACTCGAAGCCGTCACGGCCGGGCATCTTGAGATCGACGACGACGGCATCGAGGTCGTCGCGCTGCGCGACGAGGCGCAGGAGCTCGTCGCCCGTCGTCGCTTTCCCGACCACGGTCATGCCGGCGCGGCTGACAGCCTCCCCGAGCAGGGTCAGGAATGGGACGTGGTCGTCCGCAAGGAGGACGTTAGGCATATGTCTTGGTCATCGGCCGCATATGAAGCACGACGGGGATGACCGCAGTTCTATCCGCCGCACCGCAGTTGTTTCAAGTATCACATGAGCAACAGGTGCCGAAGGTGGGGATCGAACCCACACGCCCCGAGGGGCACCGGATTTTGAGTCCGGCGCGTCTGCCAGTTCCGCCACTTCGGCTCGCCGCGTGAGATCGTAGCCCCGCTCACGAGGTAGGACTTTGCGGCGGAACGCAGTAGAGTCGCGAGACTCGTGGCGGCCGACGCATCAGCACCGACCCTCGCGGCACGCATCCGGCGACCGAGCACGGTCAGCATGCTGGGCCTCCTCTTCGTCGCGGCGATCGTGTTCTGGGTCGTCGTCAACTTCGTCAAGGCGCCCGGCGACGCGACGGAGGTCACCACGATCGGCGTCACGAACGGCTGCGTCTACGCGCTGATCGCCCTGGGCTACACGCTCGTCTACGGGATCCTCGAGCTGATCAACTTCGCGCACGGGGACGTGTTCATGCTCGGCGGCATGTTCACGATCACGTACGGCGCGCACTTCTTCAACCTGCATCAGGGGCAGGGGTGGGTGATCGTCCCGATCGTGTTCGCCGTGCTCGTCCTGACGATGGCGACGTGCGGTCTCCTGAACACGACGATCGAGTTCGTCGCGTATCGGCCGCTGCGGAGCGCGCCGCGACTCGCGCCGCTGATCACGGCGATCGGCGTCAGCTTCATCATCGAGAACATCGGGCTGATCTTCTGGGGGCCCGAGTACGTGATCGCGCCGAACATCGAGCCGCAGTCGGCGCTTTTCTCCGTCGGCGCGTTCGACATGCGCTGGAACCGGCTGATCTCACTGATCATCACGGTCCCCGTCCTGCTCGGACTCACATGGCTCATCCAGAGCACGCGTCAGGGCAAGGCGATGCGAGCCGTCGCGCAGGACAAGGACGCGGCCGCGATCATGGGGATCAACGTCAACCGGACGATCTCGTTCACGTTCCTGATCGCCGGCGCCCTCGCCGGCGCGGCCGGCCTCGTGTACGCGCTGTACTTCACGAGCGTCCGCTTCGACCAGGGCTTCCAGCTCGGGCTGATCGCGTTCACCGCAGCAGTGCTCGGCGGCATCGGCAACCTGCCGGGCGCCGTCCTCGGCGCCCTCGTCATCGGTCTGCTGCAGGCGTGGAACGAGGGGTTCGGATGGCACGCGCCGGGATCCAACTGGACGCAGTCGATCGTCTTCGGGATCCTGATCCTCATCCTCGTCTTCCGTCCCGAGGGCCTCCTGGGCGAGCGCACACCGGAGGGCGGGTGACGTGACCGAACATCCCGAAGGCACGCACGTCTCGACGCAGGGCGAGAGTCCGCAGCAAGCGGTCGGCTTCCGCAACCAGCTGCGCGCGCGCTGGCGGTCTCTGCCGGAGCGGCAGCGGTGGGGGATCACGATCGCAGCGGAGTGCGCTCTCGCGATCCTGCTCTTCTTCGCCGACCATTCGCTCGGCTACGCGGTGCTCACGCTCGCCTCCCTCTTCTGGCTCCGGAAGCTCCCGCTCTGGTATCGCATCGCCGCCGAGCTCGCGCTCGTCGTGATCTTCGCGTTCAGCAGCGTCCCCTCGCTGGCCGTGCTGCTCGCGATCGTCTTCGCGGTCTCGTGGCTGACCGACTTCGCACCGCCGCGCTACCGCGGTTGGATCGTGACGGTCGCCGCCGTGGTCGCCGCAGTCCTCTATCCGTTCTACGTGCAGAAGATGTTCACGATCCCCGTCTTCGGCGCGTGGCCTGACGTCGCGACGGGCGTCTACATGCTCGTGTTCATCATGATGGCGGTCGGCCTCAACATCGTCGTCGGCTACGCCGGCCTCCTCGACCTCGGTTACGTCGCCTTCTATGCGACCGGCGCGTACACGGCGGCCTGGTTCGCGAGCCAGCAGTTCGCGGGCGAGAAATGCCCGAAGGCCGGCGTCAGCATCGCCGACTGCCCGGTGCAGACGGTTCCGGCGCACAAGTTCGATTTCGGCGCCGTCGGGCTCACGCCCGGAATCGGCGGCGTGCATCTGTCCGTCTGGCTGATCCTCGTGATCGCAGGGATCTTCACCGCGTTCTCCGGCATCGTGATCGGCCTGCCGACCCTGCGCCTCCGCGGCGACTACCTCGCGATCGTCACGCTCGGCTTCGGGGAGATCATCCAGAAGGTCGCGCAGAACGGAGACAACCTCGTCGGGTACAACGTCACGAACGGGCCGAACGGGATCACGCCGCTGGACTCGCCCGGCTTCGGGCACGGCATCGCGAAAGCGACGGGCGGGTTCCTGCCGTCGAACTACCTGACCTGTTGCACGGCGAAGGCGCTCGGCCATCAGCTGCAGTCGACGGACATCTACTTCTGGACGGCGATCGCTCTGCTTCTGGTCACGGTGTTCTGCTCGTTCCGGCTGCAGTTCTCGCGCCTCGGCCGCGCCTGGATCGCGATTCGGGAGGACGAGACGGCGGCCGCGGCGATGGGCATCCCGCTGATGCGCACGAAGACGTGGGCCTACGCGAGCGGCGCATTCTTCGGCGGGGTCGCCGGCGCGTACTACGCCGTCTTCAAGAGCGCGACGTTCCCCGGCGACTTCTACTTCAACATCTCCGTCTTCATCCTCTGCATGGTCATCCTCGGTGGCATGGGGAACATCTGGGGCGTCATCGTCGGCGCCGGGTTCCTCGCGTACCTGAACCAGGCCGGGCTCGCGAACACCGGCTCGTGGATCAACGCGCACGTGCACATCGCCGGCTGGCGCCCGAACATCGACGTGCCCCTGTACGCGGGCGGCATCTACGGGACGATCATCCTGATCGTCATGCTCTTCCGCCCCGAGGGGCTGATCCCGTCGAGGCGCCGCGCGGCCGAGCTGCACGAGGGCGTGCACGACGAGCCGCTGTACGACGCGACGCACGCGGGGGCGGAGGCGTGAGCGCAACCGAGGATCTGCTGGTCGCGCAGGACGTGCGCAAGGAGTTCGGCGGTCTCGTTGCCGTCAACGACGTCAGCTTCACGGTTCCACGCGCCAAGGTGATCTCGCTGATCGGCCCGAACGGCGCCGGTAAGACGACGTTCTTCAACATGCTCACCGGCGTCTACAAGCCGACGGCGGGGACGATCTCCTTCCTCGGCGAGGACGTGACGGGCAAGCCGCCGCACGCGATCACGCAGCGCGGCATCGGACGCACGTTCCAGAACATCCGCCTCTTCCAGAACATGACGGCGCTCGAGAACGTCATGGTCGGCATGCACTGCCGGATGAAGGGGAACCTGTTCAACTCGATCATCCGGACGCCGTTCGTCCGGCGCGAGGAGGAGGAGGCGCGCAAGAAGGCGTTCGAGCTCCTCGCGTACACGGGCTTGCGCCGGAAGGCGTACGAGGCGGCGAAGAACCTGCCGTACGGCGAGCAGCGCAAGCTCGAGGTGGCGCGGGCGCTCGCGACCGAGCCGAGCCTGATCCTGCTCGACGAGCCCACGGCAGGGATGAACCCGCAGGAGTCGGCCGAGTTCACGCAGTTCGTCGCCGAGCACCTGCGCGACGAACGCGGGCTCACCGTCCTGATGATCGAGCACGACATGCG
The DNA here is from genome assembly GCA_036518135.1 of Gaiellaceae bacterium. Classification (GTDB taxonomy): domain Bacteria; phylum Actinomycetota; class Thermoleophilia; order Gaiellales; family Gaiellaceae; genus PALSA-600. Next base: position 5,337 of record DATDNT010000058.1, read on the forward strand.
CGTCGTGATGGGCGTCTCCGACCGCGTGTCGGTCCTCGACTACGGCGAGAAGATCGCGGAGGGCTCGCCGCGCGAGGTGCAGCAGAACGAGCGCGTCGTCGAGGCGTACCTCGGCAAGGCTGCCGTCGAGGACATGAAGAGGCAGGGTCTCTCGTGAGCGTGAACGGGAACGGCACGCCGATCCTCGAGATCGAGGGCATCCACACGTATTACGGGTCGATCCACGCCCTCAAGGGCATCTCGCTGACGGTGAACGACGGCGAGATCGTCACGCTGCTCGGCGCGAACGGCGCGGGCAAGACGACGACACTGCGTTCGATCAACGGGCTCAACCGCCCGCGCCAGGGTCACATCCGCTTCCAGGGCACGGACATCACGTCGACCCCAGCGCACGAGATCGTCAAGCGTGGGATCGCGCAGTCCCCGGAGGGCCGCCGCTTGTTCCCGCGCATGAGCGTCACCGAGAACCTCGAGATGGGCGCGTTCCAGCGCACGGACCGGAGCGAGATCAAGGACGACATGGACCGTGTCTTCGACCTGTTCCCCCGGCTGCAGGAGCGACGCAACCAGAAGGCGGGGACGATGTCGGGCGGCGAGCAGCAGATGTGCGCGATCGGCCGCGCCCTGATGGCGCGCCCGAAGCTCCTGCTCCTCGACGAGCCGTCGCTCGGTCTCGCCCCGATCTTCGTCGAGCGCATCTTCGAGATCGTCAAGACGATCAACGAGCAGGGAACGTCGATCCTGCTCGTCGAGCAAAACGCGCTGATGGCGCTGGACGCTGCAGACCGCGGCTACGTCCTCGAGACGGGGCGGATCGCGCTCGCCGACGACGCCGCCGCGTTGAAGACGAACGAGCAGGTCCGCAAGACCTACCTCGGCGAGACCTGAGACACCCGACGACCGGCTCCGGTGGCCGGAGCTCGGGGCGACCGGAGGCTCAACCCCGCCGAGCAGCGCCATCGCTCGCCGCAGGCGGCTTCGCTACGTCGAACCGACACTGAGCGGAAAGTAGGGCGGAGCGAGCACGTACGCGGTGCGTCGTCCGCCGCGGCCACGCGCCATCTCGAGCGCGGCGCCGAGGCCGTGCACCGGCACGAAACCGAGCTGCCGCGCGGCCTGCGCGTCGCGGCAGCCGGCGATCAGGACGGCGCCGAGGCGGTGCGCGGTGGCGTCGCACGCGCTCCATTCGACGAACGGCTGAAGCGGATGGCAGGCGCGGCCGGCGCGGTACTCGCCGACGGCCGTCGCATCCCGGACGGCTGCCTCCTCGGCGTCGCGCATCGCGGCGATGTCGCGCGCCGTGCGCGCGTCGTAGAAGAGCGCGCGGTAGGGCGTCTGCGTCGGTCGGGGGAACCGGCGCGGGAAGGGGTGCACGAGGATCGCTGTTCCACCGGGCGCGAGCGGCGGCGCGTTCCGCCACATCCGCAGTGCGAGGCCGAGGCCGAGGTATGCCGCCGTGACCGGGTTCGGACGCTCGCGCGGCATCCACGGCGTCGTCGGCGGGATCCCGATCACGACGGTGTCCACCTGCTCCTCGAGCTCTGCGCCCTTGAAGACCGTGCCTCGCAGAAGCGCCTCTGCGTGCGCGACCGACGGCGTCCCGGCGTAGACGGCGCTCGCCGTGAGCTCGCGCGGGAGCCGGTCGATCGCGCGCTGCCGGACGCGTGCCGGCGCGAGCTGGAACAGGCGTCTGAACCGCGAGCCCAGGAGACGGTCGACCGCCTCCTGGTCGTGGGGGTATCCCGCGAAGGGGCCGAGGACGCGCGGGACGTTGAGAACGAGCGACACGCCGGTCACGGCGACGCGCGCCTGGAGCAGCCGCTCGATCTCGACGGCGAGGCGCCAGCCTTGCGAGCCGCTCGTCTCGAGCAGCGAGACCGCGCCCGCGGCGCGCAGCGCCTCGCGTCCCCCGGCGGCGACGAGCGCCGCCGGGCCGCCGTGGAGCACGGACTCCGCCGCGGTCACCGTTACGACGAGGTCGGTCTCGACGAGCGCGCGGTTGACGCGAAGCGGCACGTTGCCCGCGTGGCCGAGCTCCACCAGGTCCTCCGCCTCGGCGTCGTGCACGATCACGCGGCCGCGGAACCGCCGGCGAAACTCCGGCGGCACGAGGAGCCCGATCTCGCGCGGGCTCGTTCGTCGGAGGAGCCCGCCCGCGACGAGGATCGTCACGCGGCCGACGCCGAGGCGCTCGAGCTCGTCCGCCGCGGCGGCGATCGCGGTGTGGCGCGGGCCGACGCCGACGCCCGGCACGGGCAGCGACGGCTGCTCGATCACGAGCGTCGCCGTGCCGCCTGCCGTCACGAGGCGCTCGAGCGGCTCGCCCGCGAGCGGGAACGAGAACGCGTCGCGGACGGCCTGGCCGACGTCGGCGAGCGCCTCCGGCGGCTCGGGCGGCCGGAGCACGACGTCGTCGGCGCCCGGCTCGGCGACGATCACCCGCGCGTCGGCGAGGAGCGGGACGCGCGTCACGTCGCGCGGTGCGCCGCCGCCGCGGTGACGCCGAGCGCGACGAAGATCCCGCCGGAGGCGAAGCGCCGCATCCGGGCACCGCGCCCGCTGCGCCGCAGCCGGCCTGCAAGCAGATCGGCGAGGAGCGCGTACGCGCAATCCGACGTGAACGCGATCGCCGCGAACGTGAGCCCGAGGAGCGCGACCTGCGGCGGCACCGAGGCGTGTGTGTCGACGAACTGCGGCAGGAACGCGAGGAAGAAGAGCGCCGTCTTCGGGTTGAAGATGTTCACGATGACGCCCTGGCGGTAGAGCTGCGCGAGCGGCACCGGCGGTCCCTGCACGTGCTCGGAGTCGTCGCCGCCGAGGATCCGACGGACGCCGACCGCGACCAGGTACGCGGCGCCGACGAGCTTCACGACCGTGAACGCAGTCGCCGACGACGCGATCAGGGCCGACAGTCCCACGACCGCCGCCGCGACATGGACGAGGCCGCCGCTTGCCACTCCGGCCGCCGCCGCGAGCCCGGCGGCGCGGCCCTTGTCGACGCTGTGCATGACGACGTACGCGACCGCGGGGCCGGGCACGATGGCAAGGGCGACGGACGCCAGGCAGAAGAGCGCGAAAGCCGAGGTTGACGGCATCGCCTACGGGACGGCCCGGTAGAGGCGGAGGTACTGCGGCCGGAACCCGCGCTTCGGCCAGAAGCGCGACGAGAGCAGGTTGACGGACCGCCAGTCGGTCGTCATCGACCGGAACCCGTGCTCCTTCGCCCACGCGACGACGTTCTGCGTGAGCGCGAGCCCGACGCCGGTGCCGCGCACGTCGTCGAGCGTCGCGGCATGGGCGAGGTCGATGTTGTGCGCAGGCACGCGCAGGTCGCCTTCGGGCCGGCTGTAGAGGAGCGCGTGGCCGACGACGCGGCCGTCCCGCTCGGCAACGACGTGGTACGGGAACTCGTCCTCCTGCCACAGGGTCGACCACTCCTCGCGAAAGCCGTCCCGCGACGGGACGTCGAGGCCCGAGAAGCTCGGTGACCGCGCCTGGAGCAGCCACAGGATCTCGTCGAACCCGGCCACGGCCTCGAGGTCGTCGGGCGTGCTCTCGCGAACATACGTTTCCTGTACCTGTACAGGACTGGAGGTATCCGTTTCGCGCACGGCCCAGAAGAACTGGCAGCCGAACGCGAGCCGGAAGAACGCGTCGATCGTGGCGTGCTCGGAGGCCGGGACGGCCACCTGGAACCGGGTCGTGTCCCATCGCTCCGCGAGCACCGCGAACAGGTCCCGAAGCGCCTCGGCCTCCGAGGCCGCGCAGCCTCCGAACCCGACCTTGCCGTCCGTGCCCGCGAGGTACGCGACCGCCTCGCCGCCGCGCGTCGCGACGACGCCGTCGTCCTCGATCTGCGCGGCGAAGTCGTCGATCTCCGGCAGCAGCGCCTCCGCCGCGCGCTGGCGCGCGAACCGCTCCGAGAGCAGCCGCGCGGCCTCGTCCCGAAGCTCGGAAAGTGGGTGAATCTCGAGGCCCGGCATCGGGCTCCGACGATACCGTTGACTCGTGCCGAAGACCCTGACGGGAGACGAGCTCCAGCTCGACGATGCGCCCGCGCGCGAGTGCGACCTCTTCGTCGTCGACGGCAACAACCTCGCGTACCGGGCGTTCTTCGCGCTGCCCGAGGAGCTCGCGACGACCGACGGGCAGCCGACGAACGCGCTGCTCGGGTTCACGAACATGCTGTTCAAGCTGCTCGCCGACTACCGCCCGAAAGGCGTCGCCGTCGCGTGGGATTCGCGGCCCGTCCACCGCGCGGCCGTCGCCGAGGCGGCCGACGTCGTCTACAAGGAGGGCCGGCGCGAGATGCCCGGCCTGCTGCGCGAGCAGTTCCCGCACTTCCGTCCGATCGTCGAGGCGTTCGGGTACCGCAACCTCGAGTTCGATGGGTGGGAGGCCGACGACGTCATCGCCACGCTTGCGACCCGCGCCGACACGGAGGGGATCAAGACGTGCGTCGTCTCGACCGACCGCGACGCATTCCAGCTCTGCAGCGACAACGTCTGCCTGATGATGACGCCGCGGGGCGTCGCCGACGTCAACGTGTACACGCCCGAGCGCGTCGAGGCCCGGTACGGCGTCACGCCCGAGCAGGTGCCGGACTTCATCGGTCTGAAGGGCGACACCTCCGACAACATCCCGGGCGTCCCGGGGATCGGCGACAAGACCGCGGGTCAGCTGATCGCGCAGTACGGCTCGCTCGAGTCGGTGATCGAGCACGCCGACGAGCTCTCCCCGGCCCGCCGGAAGAACATCACCGAGCACGCCGAGATCGCGCGGACGTCGAAGGAGCTCGCGACGATGCGGCGCGACCTCGACATCGACTGCGATCCCGCGCAGCTCGTGCTCGAGCCGCCCGACCGCGCTCAGCTGAAGGAGATCTTCCGTCGCTTCGAGTTCCGCAACCTGCTGAACCGCGTCGACGAGCTCGACGCCGCCGTCCCGAGCGCGCCGATGAAGGTCACCGGCGTCGAGGTGCCGTGGCGGGAGGGGGAGCTCGACTTCCGCGGCGTCGTCGGGTTCGCGGCGACCGAGGACCGCGCCGCCGTCGCGGCCGGCGACGACGTCGTGATCGGGCCGCGGCCCGAGCGCGTCGACGGCGATCTGGTCGTGCACGACGCGAAGGCGCTGCGCGTCGACGCGAAGGAGGACACGCTCCTCGCCGCGTACCTGATCGACCCCGGCCGCGCGTCGTACGAGCTCGACGATCTCGCCGCGGAGTACGGCGTCGAGCTGCTGCCGACGCCGACGGCCGACGAGGAGACGACGGCGCTCGTCCGGCGCGCCGAGACGCCGCGGCGGCTGATCGGGCCGATGCTCGAGCGCCTCGACGAGCGCGGCGTCACCGACCTCTACCGGAGCGTCGAGCTCCCGCTCACGCACGTGCTGGCGCAGATGGAGCAGACGGGCGTGAAGATCGACACCTACCGTATGGGGGAGATCACGGCGCGGCTCGCCGACCGCGTCGAGGAGCTCGAGTCGCAGGCGTTCGAGGCCGCAGGCGAGGAGTTCGTGCTCGGCTCGACGCAGCAGGTCGGCCGGATCCTCTTCGAGAAGCTCGGCCTCACCGCCGGGCGGAAGGGGAAGACCGGGTACTCGACCGACGCGAAGGTGCTGCGGTCGATCCGAGACGACCATGCGATCGTGCCGATCATCGAGGAATGGCGCGAGCTGTCCAAGCTCGTGAACACCTACCTCGGCCCGCTCCCGTCGCTGATCGACGAGCGCACCGGGCGGCTGCACACGACGTTCAACCAGACCGTCGCCGCGACGGGCCGCCTCTCGACGACGAACCCGAACCTGCAGTCGATCCCGATCCGCACCGACCTCGGCCGCGAGATCCGCTCGGCGTTCGTCGCGGACGAGGGGCACCGCATCATGTCGGCCGACTACTCGCAGATCGAGCTGCGGATCCTCGCCCACGTCTCGGGCGAGCCGAAGCTGCGCGAGGCGTTCGCGCGCGGCGAGGACATCCACACGGCGACCGCGTCGGAGGTGCTCGGCGTCGACCCGGCGAAGCTGACTTCGGCACAGCGTTCGATCGCGAAGATGATCAACTTCGGGATCGTCTACGGCATCTCCGCGTTCGGGCTGTCGGAGAACCTCGAGATCCCGCGCGACGAGGCGCAGCAGTACATCGACGCGTACCTCGCCCGCTTCCCGCACGTACAGGACTTCATCGCGCGAACGATCGAGCAGGCGAAGCAGGACGGGTACGTGACGTCGCTGCTCGGCCGCCGCCGGCCCGTGCCCGAGATCCGGGCGTCCAATCGGCAGACTCGCGGGTTCGGCGAGCGCGTCGCCGTGAACTTCGTGATGCAGGGCTCG
>DATDNT010000059.1:0-18658 GCA_036518135.1 Gaiellaceae bacterium
CGTCGGTGCCGTCGCGGTTCTCCTCCCCGTTTGCCTCGTTGTGCTTGTCGTTGAACGACACGAGGTCGCGGAGCGTGAACCCGTCGTGTGCGGTGATGACGTTGATCGACGCGAACGGCCGGCGCCCGTCGCTCTCGTAGAGGTCGGACGATCCGCCGAAGCGCGAGGCGAAGTCGCGAAGAGGCGCCTGCCCGCGCCAGAAGTCCCGCATCGTGTCTCGGTCGATGCCGTTCCACTCCGACCAGAGGATCGGGAAGTTCCCGACCTGGTAGCCGCCCGGGCCGACGTCCCACGGCTCGGCGATCAGCTTCACCTGGGAGAGGATCGGATCCTGGTGGATGATGTCGAAGAACGCCGACAGGCGGTCGACGTCGTAGAACTCGCGCGCGAGCGCCGACGCGAGGTCGAAGCGAAAGCCGTCGACGTGGCACTCGGTCACGAAGTAGCGCAGCGAGTCCATGATCAGCCGCAGCACCGTCGGGTGCACCGGGTTCAGCGTGTTGCCGGTCCCGGTGTAGTCCATGTAGTACCGCGGCGTCTCCGGCACGAGCCGGTAGTAGCTCTGGTTGTCGACGCCGCGGAACGACAGCATCGGCCCGAGGTGATTGCCCTCGGCGGTGTGGTTGTAGACGACGTCGAGGATCACCTCGATCCCGGCGCGGTGCAGCGCCTTCACCATGCCCTTGAACTCGCGCACCTGGAACCCCGTCGCCGAGTAGCCGGAGTACGGCGCGAGGTAGCCGATCGTCGAGTAGCCCCAGTAGTTCGTCAGCCCGCGGTCGTGCAGGAACCCCTCGTCGATGATGTGGTGCACGGGCAGCAGCTCGACGGCGGTGACGCCGAGCGACTTCAGGTAGCCGATCGAGTCGTCGCTCGCGAGACCCGCGTACGTTCCGCGCAGGTCCTCGCGCACGCCCTCGCGCTTCTGCGAAAAGCCCTTGACGTGCATCTCGTAGATGACCGTCTCGTGCCACGGGACGTTCGGACGCACCTGCGCGTCGTCCTGCCAGTCGAACGTCGGGTCGATCACGACCGACTTCGGGATCGCGGGCGCCGAGTCCGTCTCGTCGATGTGGAAGTCGGCGTCCTCGTCCACGGACGGCACGTACGGCAGCGTGTTGGCGGCGTCCCACTGCACGGCGCCGTCGATCTGCTTCGCATACGGGTCGATCAGGAGCTTCGCCGGGTTGAAGCGGCGGCCGCTCGCCGGGTCGTACGCGCCGTGCACGCGGTAGCCGTACTTCTGGCCCGGGCCGACGCCGGGGAGATAGCAGTGCCAGTTGAACGCCGTGCGCTCGTGCATCTCGACGCGCTCCTCGTTGCCCGCGCCGTCGAACAGGCACAGCTCGACGCGCTCCGCGTTCTCCGAGAAGAGCGAGAAGTTCGTGCCTTCGCCGTCCCACTCGGGCCCGAGCGGGAACGGGCGCCCGGGCCACACCTGCCGGCTCAACGGCGGAGCTCCACCGTCTTCGCATCGAGGTCGGCGACGAGGGTGGCGTCGCCGCGGCGCATCGTCAGCTGCCTGCCTGCGAGCTGCACCTCGAGCTCGCGCGGCAGGTCGCGGCGAAGCGCGATCAGCTCGCGGTAGAAGGCGTCCGGCTCCGGGTGCGAGATCTTCGACCGGTCGAACGTCGCCACATCCTGCGGGTCGGGCACCTCCTCGCCCGAGAACTGCGTGAACGCCTCGAACTCCTTCTTCCGCCCTTCCCGCGTCGCGTTCGCGATGAACGGGTCGACGTGGTCCGAGAAGAACTGGAACGGCGCACGCTCGTCGTGCTCCTCCCCCATGAAGAGGAGCGGCGTGCACGTCGAGAAGAGAACGACCGCGAGCGCGACGCGATGCGCGTCCGGCGGCAGCCGGTCGCCGACCGCGCGGTTCCCGACCTGGTCGTGGTTCTGCGCCGCGACGATCAGCCGCTCGGGACGCTCGCGCGTGAGCTCACGGACGAGGCCTTCCGGAGTGCCGTAGTGCTCGTAGTAGCCCTCGTGCTCGTCGGTGAGCATGACGTGCAGCTCGTGGTGGAGGTTGTCGAGCCACATCGCGTCGTGTCCCCACTCCTCGAGCGGCCGGAAGTCGTCCGGCCCCATCTCGCTCGTGATCAAGCCGGGGACGCGTTCCTTCAGCTCGCGCAGCACGTGCACCGGCGAGTCGTCGTATACGGCGTGCACCGCGTCGAGCCGCAGCCCGTCGACCTTGTAGTCGGTCGTCCACATGAGCGCGTTCTGGATCGCCCATTCTCGGACCGCGCGCTGCGAGTAGTCGATCGCGTCGCCCCACGGCGTCGAGTGACGGTCGGTGAAGTACGGCGCGAATGCGGTGATCGCCTCGTTCCCCGGGCCGATGTGGTTGTAGACGACGTCGAGGAAGACGCCGAGGCCCTCCTCGTGCGCCGCATTCACGAGACGTGCAAGTCCTTCCGGGCCGCCGTAGGCCGGATGCGGCGCATAGGTGTAGAGCCCGTCGTAGCCCCAGCCGCGGTCGCCGGGAAAGGTCGCGATCGGCATCAGCTCGATCGCCGTGACCCCGAGCTCGCGCAGGCGCCGGAGCTCCGGGACGATCGCGTCGAACGTCCCCTCGGTCGTGAACGTCCCGACGTGCAGCTCGTAGAGGACGAGGTCGTCGAGGCAGAGCTCCGGCCCGTCCGCGATCCGGAACGCGCTCGTGTCGACGATCCGCGAAGGCCCCTTGACGCCCTCGGGCTGGAAGCGGGAGCAGGGGTCCGGCCACGCCTCGCCGTCGACGAGGAAGAGGTAGTCGTCGCCGGCGTCGGCGAACACCTCCCCCGCCCAGACGCCGTCGCCGACCTCGGCGAGATCGTGCTCGCCGCCGTGCACGCGCACGCGAACCTGCGACGCCCTCGGCGCCCAGACGCGGAACTCGACGCCCTCTTCGTGCGGAACGGCCCCGAAGGGCCGCTGCCAGACCTGGGTGGACATCCGCCACACCGTACCCCTCGAGGATTTGTCCAATCATGGGAGGATCTGCCGGTGATCCGCGAGGAGCTCAAGCGGCTGACGACGTGGGAGGAGCGCCACCGGCGGCTCTTTGCACGCCTCATCGTCGTGCTCGCGCTGACGGCGATCGTCGACGCCGTCGCCACCGTCGCGATCTACGTGCTCGAGCGGCACGTGAAGAACGGAGACATCCACAACCTCTTCGACGCGTTCTTCTTCACGACGGTGCAGCTGCTCACCGTGTCGTCGCAGATCAAGAACCCGCTGACGACGACCGGGCGCGTCGTCGACATCTTCCTCGAGCTGTGGGCGGTGGTCGTCGTCGCAGGGAGCGCCGGCGCGATCGCGAGCTTCTTCCAGACCGGCGATTCCTGAGATTGCGTCGCCGGCAGGCGACTTGACATGATCGGCTGCGATGAAGTCCGAAAGCCTCCGAGGCGTGCGGCTGTTCTCCGGGCTCTCGAACCGCGAACTGGAACGGCTGGCGCAGTGGACGGACGAAGCCTCCGTGCCGGAGGGCTACGAACTGGCGTCCCAAGGACGGTTCGCACACGAGTTCTTCGTGATCGAGGACGGGTTGGCCGAGGTGCTGAAGGACGGGGATCGCATCGCGGAGCTTGGCCCGGGCGACTTCTTCGGCGAGATCGGCCTGCTCGAAGCGGACCGCCGGACCGCGACCGTCGTCGCGCGCACGCCGATGCAGCTGATCGTGATGGTCGACCGAGCCTTCAGGCAGATGGAGAGCGAGATGCCTACGGTCGCCGATCGCATCCGCTCGGCGATCCGCGCGCGCCTCGACGCCTAGCCGAGACTTGCGAGGTGGCGGCGCGTGACGTGTTCCGGTACGCACGCAGCGGCGACGTCGCGATCGCGTACGCGGTGTTCGGGCAGGGCCCGCCCGATCTCGTGTTCGTGCACGGCTTCGCGGGCAACATCGAGATCGCGCGAGAGACACCGCACATCGTGGCGTTCCACGACGAGATCGCGGAGTTCGCCCGTCTCATAACCTTCGACCGACGCGGCACGGGTCTCTCGGATCGGCCGCGGGAGGCCGCGACGCTGGAGACGCGGATGGACGACGTGCGCGCCGTTCTTGATGCCGCGGGATCGGACCGAGCAGTGCTGTTCGGCACCTTCGAGGCCGGCTCGATGTGCATGCTCTTCGCCGCCACGTACCCGGAGCGGACACTCGGGCTCGTCCTCTACAACCCGGTCGCGAAGGGCACGTGGGCGCCCGAGTATCCGTGGGCGATGACCGCGGAGGAGTGGCGACGGGAGACGGACGACGAGATCGTGGCCAACTGGGGCACGTTCGGCCAGGCGCAGAGCATCGTCCGTGGGATGGCGCCGAGCCGCGCCGACGACGCCGAATTCGTCGCCGGCCATGCGCGGATGCTTCGACTGTCGGCCAGTCCCGGCGCCGCCGCGACGATTCAGAGAATGGCTGCGGACGTGGACGTTCGAGACGTTCTCCAGGCGATCCGCGTGCCGACGCTCGTCGCGAATATGCCGGCGGCGCGCAGCGAGGCCGAGTACGTCGCCTCGAGGATTCCGGGAGCGCGTCGCGTCGAGGTCCCCGGCCCGGACTTCATGATCTATTTCCAGTCGGACACGCTCATGCCCGAGATCGCACGGTTCGTCGAGTCGATCGACGAGCACGAGCCCGAGACGGTGCTCGCGACGGTGCTCTTCACGGACATCGTCGGGTCGACCGAGACGCTCGTGCGAGTCGGCAACGCAGGCTGGCGCGAGCTCGTCGAGCGCCACCACGCGCTCGTGAGGCAGCAACTTTCCCGCTTTCGGGGCCAGGAGGTCGACACGGCGGGCGACGGGTTCTTCGCGAGATTCGACGGTCCCATCCGCGCCGTCCGTTGCGCTCAGGCAATCACCGCTGCCGTGCCCGAGCTCGGCCTTCGAGTGCGGGCAGGCGTGCACACCGGCGAGTGCGAGCTCGTCGGCGAGAAGATCGCGGGGCTCGCGGTGAACATCGGCGCACGCGTCGCGGCTGTCGCAGGCCCCGGTGAGGTACTCGTATCGTCGACGGTCAAAGACCTCGTTGCCGGATCCGGCCTAGTGTTCGAAGATCGCGGCGTCGCGGAGCTCAAGGGCGTCCCGGGCGAGTGGCGCCTGTTCGCTCTCGCATAGACACGTGAGATGAAGACGCTCCACACCGCGTACCGGGTCAGCGACCTCGAGGCGTCGCTCCGCTTCTACGCCTCGCTCGGGTACCACGAGCTCGGCCGAGTCGACCTCGACGGCGGGGCAACGCTGACGATGCTCAAGTTCCCCGAGGAGGACGCCGTCACGCTCGAGCTCGTCCATCGTCCGGCAGGTCCGCCGGTCGATGTCGGCAACGGGTTCAGCCACCTCGTCGTGCAGGTCGACGATCTCGTCGCGACGCGCGCGTCGCTCTTGCGGCGTGGGCTCGAGCCGGGACCCGTGCAGCGGCCCGGTGGCGCCGACGGGCCGCTGACGTCGTGGGTCTCGGACCCCGACGGCTACAGGATCGAGCTCGTGCAATGGCCGCCGGGGCACGCCGACGGCATCACCGCCGCCGATTTCGCCTAGCCGCCGCCTCCTCGGATCCGCTCACGGCCGAGTAAGGATCGTCGACGGCGCAGACCGCGACGCAGCCGAAGCTCAGCGCGAACAGGCGGGCAACCGCCCTCGACCGCACGGCGTCCGTCAGCCGCTACGCCGGCCGAAGCCAGATGACCGACAGCGGCGGCAGCGTCAGCTCCGCCGAGTACTGCTGCTCGTGCCAGCCACGCTCCTCCGCCGTCACGCGGCCCATGTTCCCCATGCCGCTGCCGGCGTAGAACGTCGAGTCCGTGTTGAGGAGCTCCTGCCAGTCCCCGCCGCTCGGGAGCCCGACGCGGTAGCGCTCGCGCGGCACGGGCGCGAGGTTCGCGATGCACACGAGCGGACGGTCTCCGTCCTTCGACAGGCGCATGAACGCGAACGTGTTGTTCATCGCGTCGTTCGGCTCGAGCCAGCGGAAGCCGTCGCTCGAGAAGTCGACCTCCCACAGCGCGGGCTCCTCGCGGTAGATGCGGTTCAGGTCGCGTACGAGGTCGCGCATGCCGGCGTGGTCGGCATGCTCGAGCAGCCACCACGGGAGCTCTCCCTGCTCCGACCACTCCCACGGCGTCGCGAGCTCGCCACCCATGAAGAGGAGCTTCTTTCCCGGGTGCGCCCACATGAACGCGTACAGCGCGCGCAGGTTCGCGAGCTGCTGCCACCGGTCGCCGGGCATCTTCGAGAGCAGCGACCCCTTGCCGTGCACGACCTCGTCGTGGGACAGCGGGAGGATGAAGTTCTCGTTCCACGCGTAGACGAGCGAGAACGTCAGCTCGTGATGATGGAAGCGCCGGTAGATCGGGTCGCGCTGGAAGTAGCCGAGCGTGTCGTGCATCCACCCCATGTTCCACTTGAAGCCGAAGCCGAGGCCGCCGACGTAGGTCGGGCGCGACACGCCCGGCCACGCCGTCGACTCCTCCGCCGCCGAGATGACGCCCGGCTCGCGCGCATGCAGGAGCTCGTTGAACTCCTTGAGGAACGCGACGGCGTCGAGATCCTCGCGGCCGCCGAAGCGGTTCGGGATCCACTCGCCCTGCTTGCGCGAGTAGTCGAGATAGAGCATCGACGCGACAGCGTCGACGCGCAGCCCGTCGGCGTGGTACTCGCGCAACCAGAAGAGCGCGTTCGCGAGCAGGTAGTTCTGCACCTCGCTGCGCGCGAGGTTGAAGACGTAGGTGCCCCAGTCGGGATGGTGGCCGCGGCGCGGGTCGTCGTGCTCGTACAGGGCGGTGCCGTCGAAGCGTGCAAGCGCCCACGGATCCGTCGCGAAGTGCGCCGGCACCCAGTCGAGGATCACGCCGACGCCGTTCGCGTGCATGTGGTCGACGAAGTACCGGAAGTCGTCCGGCGACCCCATCGTCGAGACGGTCGCGTAGAAGTTCGTCACCTGGTAGCCCCACGACCCCGAGAACGGGTGGTGCATGATCGGCAGCAGCTCGACGTGCGTGAAGCCGAGATCCTTGACGTACGGCGCGAGCTGCTCGGCGAGGCCGCGCCAGCCGAGGCCCTCGCGCCAGGACGGCGCGTGCACCTCGTAGATCGACATCGGCCGCTCGAGCGGCTCCTGCCGGCGGCGCGTCTCGAGCCAGTCGGAGTCGAGCCACTCGTAGTGCGACTCGAACACGACGGACGCGGTCTTCGGCGGCACCTCCTGCTCGAACGAGAGCGGGTCCGCCTTCTCGCGGCCGTCGAGGTGATACTTGTAGCGCTCGCCCGGGTTCGCGCAGTCGACGATGCCTTCCCAGATGCCCGTCGAGTCGACCGGCGAGAGCGGGTGCGCCGCCGAATCCCAGCCGTTGAAGTCGCCGACGACGCTGACGTAGCGCGCGTTCGGCGCCCAGACCGCGAAGCGGACGCCGTTCTCGGCCACGTGCGCGCCGAGCTTCTGCCAGAGCTCCTCGTGCCGGCCTGCGCGCGCAAGCCAGATGTCCAGCTCGCCGAACGCGCTCGCCCGCTGTTGCGTCATACCGGCACCTCCTCCTCGAGCATGCGCACGATCCCGGCGACCGGGATGCTCACCCAGTCGGGCCGGTTGTTCAGCTCGTAGCGCAGCTCGTACACCGCCTTCTCCAGCTCGAACACCCTGAGGAGCTTGTCCATCGACGCGCCGGACGGAACCAGCGACTGGTCGATCGTGTCGCGGTAGCCCTCGAGGAACTCGCTCCGCGCGCGCGACTCCCAGTCGTCGGGCGCGTCGGCGCCGCGCAGCACCTTGGCCGCCGACGCGGCATACGCGAAGGAGCGGAGCATCCCCGCGACGTCGCGCAGCGGGCTCCGCTTGCGGCGGCGCTCGGGCAGCGAACGCGCCGGCTCGCCCTCGAAGTCGAGGATCACCCAGTCGTTCCCGTCCCAGAGCGTCTGGCCGAGATGGAAGTCCCCGTGATGCCGGATCACGCGCCCGGTGCCGCCGAGGTTCGTCAGCAGACGCAGCCGCTCCCGCACCTCCTCGCCGCGCCCGCGGATCGGCTCCAGCTCCTCGTTGCCGTCGGGCAGGCCGAGGAACACGTCCTCGATCTCCTCGTCGACGGTCGCAGTGAGCAGCCCGAGCGACTCCATCGAGGTCTGCTCCGGACAGAAGTTCGCATCGGTGGAGTCGGAGCCGAGGAGCGAGTGCATCTTCCCCGTCACCTCGCCGAGGCGCCGCAGCGTGTCGAGGAACGCCTCGTCGTGCGCGACGATCGCGTCGAGGGCGCGCTCCCAGCCGTCCTCGCCGCCGACGACGAAGCCCTGCATGATCCCGAGCGTCGCGTCCATCTGACGGCCGTTGTACGCGTACCAGCCGGCGAGCGGCGCGATGTTCGCGAACCCCCGCTCGGTCAGGAAGCGGAGCAGCTCGAGCTCGGGGTTGATCCCGGCGTCGACCTTCCGGAACACCTTCAGGATCAGGCGCTCGTCGAACACTATCGACGTGTTCGACTGCTCCGCCGAGATCAGCCGCGCCTGCTCCGGGTCGGAGTCGCCGAGCTGGCCGCGGATCGACCCGAACTCGAGCGTCCCGTCGCGAGCCTCCACCGCCTCGCCGGCGCGCATCAGCTGCAGCAGCACCCGCGCCTGCGCCTCGTCGGCGAGCGCGTCGAACCCGCCCGCGTCGACGAGCAGCTGGTACGTCTCGTGCGTCCCCGTGTCGAACTTGATCTCGACGAGCTGCAGCTCGAGCCCGTCGCGCAGCGGCGCGCCGTCGACGACCGACGCGTCGATCACGTCGCGCGTCTTCGACCCGAACCACCGCTGCGCGGTGACGAAATCGACCAGTGCCTGCCCTTCGCTCATGTCCCTTCGTCCTTCCGCAACTGGAACCAGAAGAACCCTCTCGGCGCGAGCGTCAGCAGGTACGGCAGCTCGCCGATTCGCGGGAACCTCGTCCGACCGAACATCTCCTCCGGGATCATCCCCTCCCAACGGCTGAGGTCGAGCTCCACGGCCTGCGCGGAGCGCGCCACGTTGTGGACGCACAGCACGATGTCGTCCTCATAGGTTCGCACGTGGGCGAAGATCCGCGGGTTCTCGGGCCGCAGCGCCTCGTACGTGCCGAGCCCGAACACCGGATGGTCCTTCCGCAGCGCGATCAGGCGGTGCAGCCAGCGGAGGAGCGAGTTCGGCTGGCGGAGCTGCGCCTCGACGTTCACCGCCTGGAACCCGTAGACCGGGTCCATCAGCGGCGGCAGGTAGAGCTGCTGGAAGTCCGCGCGAGAGAACCCGCCGTTCCGGTCGCTCGTCCACTGCATCGGCGTCCGGACGCCGTCGCGGTCGCCGAGGAAGATGTTGTCGCCCATGCCGACCTCGTCGCCGTAGTAGAGGACGGGCGAGCCCGGCAGCGAGAACAGGATCGCGTGCATCAGCTGGATCTCGTCGCGGCCGTTGTCGAGGAGCGGCGCGAGGCGGCGGCGGATCCCGAGGTTCAGCTTCATGCGCGGGTCCTTCGCGTACTCGGCGTACATGTAGTCGCGCTCCTCGTCCGTCACCATCTCGAGCGTCAGCTCGTCGTGGTTGCGCAGGAAGAGCCCCCACTGCGCTCCGTCGGGGATCGCAGGCGTCTGCTCGAGGATCTCGACCATCGGCAGCGCGTCCTCGCGCCGCATCGCCATGAACATGCGCGGCATCACCGGGAAGTGGAACGCCATGTGGCACTCGTCGCCCTCGCCGAAGTACTCGACGACGTCGGCCGGCCACTGGTTCGCCTCCGCGAGCAGCACGCGGTCCTGGTACCCGGCGTCGACCTCGGCACGCACCCGCTTCAGGAACTCGTGCGTCTCCGGCAGGTTCTCGCCGTTCGTCCCGTCGCGCTCGTACAGGTACGGCACGGCGTCGAGCCGGAACCCGTCGAGGCCGAGGTCGAGCCAGAAGCGCAGCACGTTCAGCATCTGCTCCTGCACCTGCGGGTTGTCGTAGTTCAGGTCGGGCTGGTGGGAGAAGAAGCGGTGCCAGAAGTACTGGCCGCGCACCGGGTCCCACGTCCAGTTCGACGGCTCGGTGTCGATGAAGATGATGCGCGCCTCGCTCCACCGCGTGTCGTCGTCGGCCCACACGTACCAGTCGCCGTACGGCCCGGTCGGGTCGGTGCGTGACGCCTGGAACCAGGGGTGGTCGGAGCTCGTGTGGTTCATGACCAGGTCTGCGATCACGCGCATGCCGCGCTGGTGCGCCTGGTCGACGAAGTGCTTGAAGTCGTCGACCGTGCCGTAGTCCGGGTTGATGCCGAAGAAGTCGGCGATGTCGTAGCCGCCGTCGCGCAACGGCGACGGGTAGAACGGGAGCAGCCAGATGCAGTCGACGCCGAGCCACTGCAGGTAGTCGAGCTTGTCCGCGAGGCCGCGGAAGTCGCCGGAGCCGTCGTCGTTCCCGTCGAAGAACGCGCGCATGTGGATCTCGTAGAACACCGCCGTCTTGAACCACAGCGGGTCCCGCTCGAACCAGTTCCCTGTCTCCGTCACGGATTCCGCTCCGGCGCCGGCAAAGCCGGCACCTCCGCTACCTGTTCGGCTCCGTCGAGCCTACGCCGCATGCGTCACCTTGATCACGTGGCTCTTGCCCGGGCCGAGCCTGACGTAGTTCCGGCCGGCGCGCCACGTGAACGTCTGCCCGCCCAGTAGGTCGCGCGCGTCGAACGCCGGCGGGTAGCCCAACGCGACGGGCACGACACAGACGCCTTCCTGCCAGTTGTACGGGTCGATGTTCACGACGACGATCACGTCGCCCTTCGCGTACCCGACCAGCAGGTCGTTCTCGGTCTCGAGCCACCGCAGGTTCTCGAGGCGCTGCAGCGCGGGCTCGCCGCGCCTGACCTCGTTCAGCCGCCGCACCGTCGGCAGCAGCGGGCCGTCGAGCGTCCGCTTCTTCGCCTCGTACTTCTCGGAGTCGAGGTACTCCTCCGAGCCGGGCCGCACCGGCACGTTCTCGAACGACTCGTAGCCGGAGTAGATGCCGTACGTCGGCGACAGCGTCGCAGCGAGCACGAGCCGTGCCTCGAACGCCGGCGGGCCCCCGTGCTGCAGATACTCGTGGAGGATGTCCGGCGTGTTCACGAACGCGTTCGGCCGGTAGAACGACTGCCACGCGAGCAGCTGCTGCATGTACTCGGCAAGCTCCGCCTTCGTGTTCTTCCACGTGAAGTACGTGTAGCTCTGCGCGAAGCCGAGCTTCGCGAGCGTGGTCATCATCGACGGCCGCGTGAACGCCTCGGCGAGGAAGATCACCTCGGGGTTCTCCGAGCGAACCTCGCGGATCAGCCATTCCCAGAACGGCGCCGGCTTCGTGTGCGGGTTGTCGACGCGGAAGACGGTGATGCCGCGGTCGACCCACGACAGCACCACCTCGAGCAGCGCCTGCCAGAGCCCCTGCCAGTCCTCCGACTCGAAGTTGACGTTGTAGATGTCCTGATACTTCTTCGGCGGGTTCTCGGCGTACTTCAGCGTCCCGTCGGGGCGGCGGTTGAACCACTCCGGGTGCTCCTTCAGCCACGGGTGGTCGGGCGAGCACTGGATCGCGAAGTCGAGCGCGATCTCGACGCCCGCCTGCTTCGCCGCGCCGACCATCGCGTCGAAGTCGTCCCACGTCCCGAGCTCGGAGTTGATCGCGTCGTGGCCGCCCTCTTCGCTGCCGATCGCCCACGGCGACCCGACGTCGGTCGGCTCGGGCGTCAGCGTGTTGTTGCGCCCCTTGCGGTTCGTGTGCCCGATCGGGTGCACCGGCGGGAGGTACACGACGTCGAAGCCGAGCTCGGCAAGCTGCGGCAGCACCTCCGCGACGCCGCGGAACCCGCCCCACGAGCGCGGAAAGAGCTCGTACCACGCGCCGAACCGCGCCAGCACGCGGTCGACGTCGACCTCGAACGGCCCTGCGGTCTCGAGCCCCCAGCGGTCGCCCGCCTCCGCGGCGAGGCCTTCCTCGACCGTCACCTCGCGGCCGAGCAGGACGGCGCCCTCCGACAGCTCGCCGGCGAGGTCTTCCTGCCCCGCCTCCGACTTGCGACGGATCTCGTCCTGCCACGTCGCGACGCGATCCGTCCACGCCGCGACCTGGAACTGCCACCGCCCGGGCCGGTCGACGGTGAACGTGCCGCCCCACTGATCGTTCCCGAGCGGCAGCAGCGGCACCTCGTTCCAGCCCCGCGCACCCGGGGCCTTGATGCGCACCGCACCCGCGAGCGTGTCGTGGCCGTCCTTGAACACGGTCGCGGAGACGTCGACGCGGTCGCCGACCGTGCGCTTCATCGGATAGCGGCCGCAGTCGATGCGCGGCTCTACGGCCTGGATCTGGATGCGTGGTTGCGGGGATTTCGGGAGGGGCACCGTGCGTGAGATTCTCCGTCGGGGGGTCGTCCAAACGCATGAAGCTCGAGCGCTCATCCGGAATCCTGCTGCATCCGACCTCGCTCCCGAACGGAGTACTGGACGAGCACGCCTTCCGCTTCGTCGACTGGCTCGCCGACGCGGGTCAGGGCTGGTGGCAGGTCCTGCCGCTCGGGCCGCCCGAGGGAATCACCTCGTCGCCGTACATGTCGCCGTCGGCGTTCGCCGGATCGCCCGCGCTGCTCGCGCATCCGAAGGCGCGCGTGACGCGCAACGAGCTCGATGCGTTCCGCGAGCAGCACGCGTACTGGGTCGACGACTGGGTCGCCTTCGGCGGCTCGATCGAGGATCAGGTCCGCTTCGACCGCGAATGGGGCGCGCTGCGCGCGTACGCGAGCGAGCGAGGCGTGCGGATCGTCGGTGACATGCCGATCTACGTCGCGTTCGAAGGGGCGGACCACGTCGCCCACCCGAAGCTCTTCCAGAAGGGCGCCGTCGCCGGCGTCCCGCCGGACGCGTTCTCGAAGACCGGCCAGCTGTGGGGCAACCCGCTCTACGACTGGTCGGCGATGCGCGCCGACGGCTACCGGTGGTGGATCGAGCGTTTCCGGCGCACGTTCGACCTCGTCGACCTGACGCGCGTCGACCACTTCCGCGGGTTCGTCGCGTACTGGGCCGTGCCCGCCGCCGACAAGACGGCCGTCGCCGGGAAGTGGAAGCGCGGCCCCGGCGGCTCGATGTTCCACGCGGTGCAGGCCGAGCTCGGCCCGCTGCCCGTGATCGCGGAGGATCTCGGCGTGATCACGGAGCCCGTCGTGCGGCTGCGGCGCGAGCTCGGGTTTCCGGGGATGGCGGTGCTGCAGTTCGCGCTCGGCGGCGACCCGAAGAACCCTCATCTCCCGCGAAACCACGAGGAGCAGCAGGTCGTCTACACGGGTACGCACGACAACGACACGACGGTCGGCTGGTGGGACTCGCTGTCGGAGGAGGAGCGCGAATGGTCGGAGCTCGACCCCGGCGACCCGGCGTGGTCGCTTCTCGCTGCGGCGTGGTCGTCGCGCGCGGCGCTCGCCGTCGCGCCGCTGCAGGACGTGCTTCGCCTGGGCCACGAGGCGCGCATGAACCTCCCCGGAACCGAGGAGGGGAACTGGCAATGGCGCCACGACCCGAAGCTGCTCACACCGGCGGTCGCGTCGGAGCTCCGCGAGCTCACAGAACGTGCCGGGCGACGCTGAGCTCGCGACGCTCCTCGCGTACGCCGAGGAGGCGCGCGACGTCGTCGGCGTCTACGTCTTCGGCTCGCGCGGCCGCGCCGACGGCCTCGCCGACGAGCGGTCTGACTGGGACGTCGCGATCGTGCTGCGCGACGACGCCGATGTCGCGGCGTTCGACGCGCGGTGGCCGTACGTGCACGGGGCGCCGGTCGAGATCGCGCGCCTCACGATGTCGGAGCTCCGCGTCTCCGACGGTCCCGTCTTCGAGGCAATCGACCTGCGCCTCGACAAGACGGGCGAGGTTGCGTGCGTGCTTGCGGCGAAGGGCCGCGTCGGACCCGAGGCCGCCCGCGAGGCGCTCGATGCGTACGTCAACGCGACGTACCGCGCCCTTCGCTACCGCGAGACCGGGTCTCGCGGCTGGCGCCTCGACGCGGCCGAGGCGATCCCGCCGCTCCTCACGTTCCTGTTCGCCGTTCAGGGCCGCGTCCGCCCGTTCAACAAGTACGTCGCGGAGGCTTTGCCGGCCGGCTTCTCGCGCGAGCGCGTGCACGCGGTCCTCGACGGTGACGCCGCAGAGCTGCGCGCGCTCTTCCGTGACGTCGAGCAGCTCGCACGCGACCACGGCCTCGGCGGCGTCGTCGACGGCTGGGAGCCGGATCTCGCGTGGCTGCGCGGCGACGGCGCCTACCGCGGCGACGGCCGCGGCCGGCGGCCGTAGCTCGTGAGCTCGTCGAGCGCGTTGCGCATGAACTGCTGCAGGCGCGCGTCGACGCGGCTCGGCTCCCGGCCGTAGCCGTCGAGGCCCCACGCGAACTCGTGCGAGCCGCTCGCGAAGACGATCGCGCCGGACGGCGCCGTGTACCGCGTCGCGTCGGCGTTGCCGTCGAACGGCCCGCCGCTCTCCCGGTGGAAGAGCACCGTGATCCGGTTCCCGCACGACCAACCGGCCGGCTGGAGCGGCGGGATCGTGTCGCTCTCGACGCTCACGATCCCCTTGACGGCGTCGCCGGGGCGGAAGCCCGTCCCGGCGAACCACGGGTCGTCGGGCGCCTCGACCGTGTAGTCGCCCTCGCCCCAGTGGAACGGCGACGCGCCCTCGTGCTGGATGCCGATGAGGTTGCACTCGTAGCGCGGCGGGATCAGCTCGCGGAACATCGCCGTCTTCAACGCCGCGTTCGGCTCGGGGTCGTACGTCGACTTGTACGCGATCAGCGTGCGGCCGCCGTCGACGAGCTTCACCTGCCAGTAGGCGGCGTTCGCGCCGAGGAACGCCAGGTTGACGCCCGTGTCGCGCGCGGCGTCGAACGCGTCGCGCATCGTCTTCGTCCAGTACTCGCTGTGGCCGGGCACGGCGACGAGACGGTGACGGAGCAGCGACTCCGGGTGCGCGTCCGTGTAGACGTCCGACTGGTAGGAGACGTCGTAGCCGTTCGCCTCGACGAACCGGACGAACGGGTACTCCCAGCCGAGCGGCCCCTGCGCCCCCGGCGCGTCGCGGCGATACGGCCGGTCGAAGCTGAGGTGCGAGAGCGGGCGCCCGAGCCCGGGAAACCCGTACGAGCTCGAGCCGCCCCACGCGTTGTACGCCTGCCACGTGTCGACGGGCACCTGCATCAGCATCGCCGTGTCGCTGTCCGGCGCCTCGACGACGATGAACGTGTTCGCCGACTGCCCGGCATACGGGCCGCTCAGCGCGAGCGCGCGGATCTCGTAGTAGCCGCTCGTCCAGTCGGCTCCGACCTGCAGCGTGTCCGTGACCGGCCACTCCGCGACCCACGCTCCGTCGGCGCGCGCGTGGCCCCCGCCGAGGGGGACGCCGGCGCCTTCGCCGTCGCACGACGGGAGGCAGGCGACCTGCCGCGCGCCGACGCCGCCGTACCACCCGAGGCGGTAGACGAGGACCCGGTACGCGGCGGCCGGGTCGGTCGACACGTGCAGCGGCACGGAGTCTCCGGGAAGGGCGTCGGTCGCCGAGGCGTAGACGTCGACGGCGCCGTCGGGCGCGAGCGGGCCGTCCCACCCGGGCGTCCCCGGGAGGGCGTTCTCGCGGACGCTCGCCGGCACGATCGCGAGCGCCGCCCGCGGGTGATGCCTCCGCTTCTGCGGCGGCCGGCCCTGGCCGGGGGTCGCGAGCAGGGCCGACGCCGCGACGAGCACCACGGCAGCCGCAGAGAGCCGCAGGACCATGCGGCGAACATGTCACAAATGTCACGTATCGTCTACTGGTCGAAAGTGCCGGGGGAGGGACTCGAACCCCCACGCCCGAAGGCCGCCGGTTTTAAGCCGGCTGCGTCTACCGGTTTCGCCACCCCGGCCGGGGTCAGGCTAAACGGCGCCGCGCCACTACTGGCCCGGCTCGAGATAGCTCTTCGGGAAGTGCTCCGGCGCGTGGTAGCGGAATGCCTTCCGGAACGCATTCGCCGCCTTCTCGTTGAAGCCGGTGCACTCCGCCCACTGCGTCCACGACGTCATCGCCACCTTGTCTCCGAGCTTCGGCAGCGGCGCGACGACGACGGCGTTCGCATCCTGCTGGTACCAGTCGGTGATCCGCTGGACGTCCGGCTTCGGCACGTTGCTCCCGTACTGCAGGATCATCGCTCCGTGCTCGAGGTTGTGCACGAGCCGGATCTCCGGCAGCACCTCGGTGTAGATCCCGAACGGGATCGGCTGGTAGTAGTGCCGGCCGCTCGTCGGCGGGAACGAGTTCCAGTGCGGCGGCGGCGACGGGGTGAGCGTCGTGTAGTGCGGCAGCCGCACGAGCTCCGGGTAGTGCTTGTACCGGCAGCCGGCGTTCTGGATCGTCGTCGCCGCGGCCTTCGCCCCCGACGAGCCACCCGTCAGCGCGATCAGCAGGACGACCGCGACGAGCAGCACCGCACCTGCGCCCGAGACGCCGTACAGGATCTTGCGGTGCCGCGCCCCGAGGTCGTCGCCGGGCTTCGCCGTGCGCTGCTGCGGCGCCTGGACGCGGCGGGGCGGCGGCGGTGTCCGTGCTTTCTTCGCCATCGGCTCGCGCCATTCAAGCGGAAACGGCGACCGCTTCGCCGAAAAACGCCGCGACCGCCGCCTGGTCTTCGGCGATCGGGCAGCGCGGCAGCGCCGCGAGGAACGCACGCCCGTACGGCCGTGTGCGCAGGCGCGGATCGAGGATCGCGACGACGCCCCTGTCCGAATGGCCGCGGATCAGGCGGCCGAACCCCTGCCGCAGCTGGAGCATCGCCGTCGGCAGCGCGTAGTCGCGGAACCAGTCGCCGCCCGCCTGCTCCACCGCCTCGCACCGCGCCTCGTGCAGCGGGTCGCCGGGCGCCGAGAACGGGAGCTTGTCGATCACGAGCAGCGACAGCGACTCGCCGGGCACGTCGACGCCCTGCCAGAACGTGGACGTCGCGAGCAGCACCGAGCCGACCTCGTCGCGGAACCGCTCGAGCAGTCGCTCGCGCGGCGCCTCGCCCTGCACCAGCACGTCGTACGGCACGCGGCCGCGGACGCGCTCGCGATAGGCGTCGAGCGCGCGGTAGCTCGACGTGAGGACGAGCGCGCGCCCCTCCGACAGCGAGAGCAGCGAGACGATCTCCTCGGCGGCGCGCTCCGTGAAGCCGTCGCTCCGCGGGTCGGGCATCGCGCGCGGCACGTAGAGCAGCGCCTGCTCGGGGAAGTCGTACGGCGAGCCGACGACGGCCTCGCGCGCGCGGTCGAGGCCGAGCCGGCGGCGGACGAACGTCGCGTCCTCGCCGGTCGTCAGCGTCGCCGACACGAGGATCGACGTCGGGCCGTCCTCCCAGAGCCGCTCGCGCAGCTCGCCCGACACGTCGACAGGGGCCCACGCGAGCGCGTCCGGCTCGGACCACACGACCCGGTCGGTTCCCGTCTCGAGCGTCGCCTCGACCTCGGACGCCGCACCGAGCGCGCGGCGCGAGAGCGCATCGAGATCCTCCGTCTGCCCGTGCAGCGTCGTCGCGAGGTCGCCGAGCGCGTCGATGAGCACGAGGGCCGGCTCCGGGGGCACCTCGCGGAGCCGCTTCCGTCCCGCGGGCGGAGCGACGGCCCGGAGCAGGCGGTCGCCCGTGCGCTCGACGCGGTCGAGCTCGCGGGCGGGGAGCGCGCGCTGGGCGTCGCGGCATGCCCGCTCGACGTCGTGCGCGAGGCGGCGGAGCGCCTGCCGCGAGACGCGGCCACCGAGCCACGACGCGGCCGACTCCTCGAGCCGGTGCGCCTCGTCGAAGACGACGGCGTCGTGCTCGGGGAGCACGGACAGCCCGGACGCGAGGTGCGCGAAGTACAGGGCGTGGTTCACGATCACGAGATCGGCGTGCGCGGCGCGCTCGCGGGCCGCCTCCGCGAAGCAGGCTCCGACGAACGGGCAGCGGCGGCCGGAGCACCGGTCGGCGCCGACCGACAGCTCGGCCCACAGCGCCGCCGACGGCTCGACCTCGAGCTCGGCGCGATCGCCGGTCGCCGTCGTGTCGAGCCAGCCGTGCATGGCCTCCCACGCAGCCCCGTCGCGCCCGTCGGGAAGGAGGAACGGCTGGAAGCCGGAGAGCTGGCGGCGGCAGAGGTAGTTGGCGCGCCCTTTCAGCACCTGCACGTCGACGTCGCGGCCGATCGCCGCGGCCGCGACCGGGACGTCCTTCGCGAGGAGCTGCTCCTGGAGCGCCTTCGTCGCCGTCGCCACCACCACTCGCTGCCCCGACGCGAGCGCGGGCACGAGGTAGGCAAGGCTCTTCCCCACCCCGGTCCCCGCCTCGGCGACGAGGTGCTCGCCCGTCGCGAGCGCGCGGTCGACGGCGCCCGCGAGCGCCGCCTGCTCCGCGCGCTGCTCGTACTCCGGAAGCGCCCGCTCGAGCGCACCGCCGGGGCCGAAGACGTCGTCCACCCGCGAGAGCGTACGCACCCGAACGGACGTTCTCCCCTGCGGAAGACGGTTTCCTGCGCAAAATGCGGAGTTCCGGCCCGAGCGACCATTGACCGTTCCGGGCAACCCGCGCTAGGTTCCCTCCCGTCGGATCCGGTAGCTCTTCGGAGTCGTCGGATCCGGCACTCAGCCCCAGTGGCTCCTCGGAGTCGCTGGGGCTGATTTCTTTTCGGGGCGGATCCGTCCGACGCGATCTCTAGCGTTCG
>DATDNT010000060.1:0-36846 GCA_036518135.1 Gaiellaceae bacterium
AGACTACGGAGCGTGTGACGGAACAAAAGAAGCCCCCGCAAGCGGAGCTTTCTTCAGTCGGGGCGCCGAGATTTGAACTCGGGACCTCTAGTCCCCCAGACTAGCGCGCTAACCAGGCTGCGCCACGCCCCGCGACGTACAGCACGGTATCAAGCGGGTTTGCGCCACGCCGGGCACCGGCCTCCCCGCTCCCCTTCTGCCATTCTTGCCACTTCTTTGCCTGAGCAGACAACGCTCCTCGCGAAACGGGCTCAGCTGGCGGCGGGACTGGACACGGCCCACGGAGCTGCGGCATCTGAGCAGTGACCCCCTAACCGCTCCGCGTCTCACCGGGCACGATGAGGCCCGACTCGTACGCGGCGACGACCGCCTGGATGCGGTCGCGGAGATCGAGCTTCGCGAGCATCGCGGCGACGTGGGTCTTTACGGTCGCCGGGCTGACGAAGAGCTCGGCGGCGATCTCGGCATTCGAGAGGCCGCGTGCGACGAGGCGCAGCACGTCCAGCTCTCGGTCGCTCAGCGTCGCAAACGCCACGGGTCGATCGGCGCCTGGTTTCGGCAACCGACCGAACCGCTCGACGAGCCGCCGCGTCACCGAAGGCGCCACGATCGTCTCGCCCGCAGCCGCAGCGCGCACGCCGACAACGAGCTGCTCCCGTCGCACGTCCTTCAGCAGGAAGCCGCTCGCACCGGCCTGCACCGCCTGCCAGACGTACTCGTCGACATCGAAGGTCGTCAAGATCACGACGCGCGTCGGCAGGCGTGCCGCGACGATCCTCCGGGTTGCCTCGAGGCCGTCGAGCTGCGGCATACGCACATCGAGCAACGCGACGTCCGGTTGCAGTCGCCGCGCGGCCTCGACCGCTTCGCGCCCGTCCGCGGCCTCGGCGACGACCTCCATGTCGGGCTGTGCGTCGAGGATCGCGCGGAAGCCGGCGGCGACGAGCGCCTGGTCGTCTGCGATCAGGATCCTGATCACAAGGCTGCGGCGATCGGAAAACGTGCGCGCACCGAGAACCCTCCGCCGGCACGCGGGCCGGTCTCGAGCTCGCCGCCGAGGAGGGACACTCGTTCGCGGATCCCGGCCAGCCCGTGACCGCCGCCGATCGCAGCGGCGCCGCCGGTGCCGTCGTCGGTCACCTCGACCTCGAGCGCGTCCGGGAGCCACCGCAGCGTCGCGCAGGCGTGAGTCGCGCGCGCGTGCTTGAGCACGTTCGTGAGCGCTTCCTGGACGACGCGATACGCGGACAGCTCGAGGGCGGCCCCGACCGGCCGCGGCGCGCCGTCGACGTCGAGCGCGACGTCGATACCGCAGGCGCGCACACCGTCGACGAGCTCTGCGAGAGATGCCAGCGACGGCTGCGGCGCGACGTCGGCGCTGTCGCCGTCGCGGATCAGGCCGAGCAGCCGACGTAGCTCGACAAGAGCGTCGCGCGCGCCGTCCTCGATGGCCCGCAGCGCCGCGCGCGCCTGGGCGGGATCTTCGTCGAAGACGACGTCGCCGGCGGTCGCCTGCACCGCGATCATCCCGACGTTGTGCGACACGATGTCGTGCAGCTCACGCGCGAGCCGGGCGCGTTCCTGCTCGGCGATCGCCTGCTGCTCGATCTCGAGTCGCCGGGCGCGTTCCTCGGAGGCGCGTGCGTCCCGGTGCCGGCGATAGACGGCGCCGACGAGCCAGGGCAGCGCGACGGACGAGAGCATCGCCGCGAGGAAGGAGTTGATGCTGTTGCCGTGACTCATCGCGGCCCCGCCCGCCACGCCGACGGCGAGCGCGCCGTAGCGGACGAGCGCGCTCGGGTCGAGTCCGGCTGCGACGAACAGGACGAACCAGGCAACGATCGTCGTCAGCGAGACGGACGAGCCGGTTGCCAGTGCGTCGGCCGTCGTCGCCCCCACTGCGACAACGACGCCGGCGAACACGGCGCGCCTGCGGAGCGCGACCGCAGCGCCCGTCGCGGCCTGTGTCGGCGCCGCCGCCGCATGTGTCCCGCCCGCGCCGTACCACCACACCTCCACCTGCGAGAGGCACACGAGTGCCGCCGCCGCTGCGAGATCGACTCGCATCCGCATGGGCTGACGCTAACGCAGCCGCCGGCGAAATCAATCGGCCGCGCGGCCGAGCGGGATCGGCCGTCTGGCCGAGGCGCAAGCCCCCACCGGGCGCCTAGCGTCAACGGCGCCCGGCATCTCGACCAAGGAGGCAGCAGATGAACCCCCGCACCGCCCAACACGTCCTCGTCGGCTCGACCCTCGTCGCAGGCATCTTCGAGCTCACCAGCATCCCCTTCATCCAGCAGCCGCTCGGCTCGCTCACCGCCGGCATCGTCTTCCTTGCCGCCGGCGCCTGGCTCTGGCGCGCACGCGGCATCCTCGCCCCCACCCTGCTCGGGCTGCTCTTCGCCGTCGAGCTCTCAGGCGAGCCTATGTACCAGCGCACCGGCCTCTCCGACTGGATCATCCAGATGACCCTCGGCGTCCTTTCCCTCGCCGGTCTCCTCGCCGCCGTCGTCGTCGTGCGCGAGCGCGTCCGCCTACGGCGCTCGAGGCCAGCCGTCGCCTAGGGGCGCGAGCCTTTGCGTCCGCTCCTCCTCGATGCGATGTATGCCCCCGCCGCCCACTCAACTCGCGCGATTCGCGGACCGGCTTCGCATCAGGCGCAAGGGAACGCTCATGCAGCCGGTGACACCACCAGCGTCAGCGTCCTTTAGGACAGACATGTTCCGTCGCAGGCCGAACGGATCCCGTTGCGTCGCGCTCAGCCTGCGGCGCGCGCGGCGCCGGACGCCGACGCCGGCGCGCCGGCCTTGTTCGAGCGCACGTCGACGCGCAGCAGCTCGACGAGCACGACGAGCGCGGCGACGACGCCGATCGCGCCGCCGGCCCGCTGCGGGCTCCCGATCGACAGCGCGTGCAGCGCGCCCCACGAGAAGACGTACGTCCAGCCGCCGACCGCCGCCGCGTACACGAGCGCGAGTCCGCGGTCGTGGCCGACGACGAAGGCGCCGAGCAGCCTGAGCTCCCGCCCGGGGCGCTCGGCGTACAGGCCGCCGGGCGCCCCGGAACCGAAGACCGACGGCATTCCGAGCCGCCGTTCGAGCTCCTTCGCGCGATGAAGCGCGTAGTCGTAGATCTGCGTGTTCCGCAGCTCGTAGACGGCGACGCCGAGCGTCGCCGACAGGCCGATCGCACCGACCGCGATCCGCTCGGCCGACGAGCCGCCCCTGCTCAGGAGGCCGACGCCCGCGCCCGCAATCGTGGGCACGAGCGCGAGCAGCCGGAAGCGGACGTCGGTCAGCACGCGGATCAGGTCGGTCGTGCCCGCGTAGTCGGCGCGCGCGGCGTCGTCCGGCGTCATGCGGCAGCGGGCTTCGCGTGCTTCTTCGAGATCGGGCCTTCGGGGCCGCCGACCGCGTTCGACCACTGAAGCTGGATCGGCGCGGTTCCCCCGTGCTGCAGGGGAACCTCCTTCATCACCTTTCCGAGATCCGCACCGGCCTCCTCCATCGGGATGTCGCCGATCTCGCCGCCGCGCGGCGAGTACCAGCCGAGGAAGTCGTTCGCGTGCGAGCTGTTGCCTGCGCGGATCGCGTCCTCGACATCCGGGTCGGTCCGTGCCTCGCACAGCTCGTGGTAGAAGGTCGCGCAGACGTTCTTCCACGGCGCGTCGAACGCGACGATCCCGTTCGCCCCCTCGGAGTAGACGCCGACGGCGTAGTAGACGGTGTCCTTCTTCGCCCCGTGCTTCGCGTGCACGGATCCGTGGTAGCCGCCGAGCCCGTGCTTCGAGTCGACCTGCTCGTCGCGCTCGTGCGCAGCGACGCTGCCGCCTTCGTCCTCGCGCTCCTCCTGGTGGTGCCGCGCGTTGCCGCCGCTGCTCGTGCCGTCGACGAGGACGACCCCGCGCGGCAGCATGAAGCAGAACACCGACGTGCCGAGGTCGAACCCCGACAGGCCGTTCGCCGTGTCGAGCATCGTCACCATCGACTCGATCGTGTCGCGGTACACCACGGGGGGACAGGGCTCCGGCAAGACGCGCGACGGCTTGAACGCCGACGTCGCCGCGTTGTCGGGGTAGTACTGCGCGAGGACGTTGTTCAGGCGCGTGTCCGTCATCGCAGCCGAGAGGGCCGTGTCGATCGCCTGCATGTCCGAGGCGGCCCACGCCGACTCCCCGCCGATGTAGACGTGCGTGAACGTCAGGTGCTCGATCGTCTTCCCCCCGTAGTTGTGGAGGTTCAGGTTCGGCGCGGGCTGGAAGCCGCCCGCGCGCGCGGCGGTCTCGCGCCCGGAGCGGTAGTGGGCGCCGGCGTCGGACGTGGGAACGACCGCGACGCTCGTGAGCCCCGGGGCATCGACGAGATTGGCAGCGAGCATGCGTGCACCTCCAGTGGAGTTGGCGCCGCAGCCGACTGGGTCGGAACGTACTCCTCTCTTGTGCCGGACGCAACAACACCGTACGCTGCGTCTGCGGGCGGATGTCGACTCAGGAGGTCTAGGTGACCGAACTGGTGCAGCCGCTTGCAGCCGCTCCCGCGGTCGAGCAGTCGCGCACTGCGGCAGCTCCCCCCCAGACGTCGTTCGCCGATCTGGTCCACGCGCACTTCGAGTGGCTCCGCGCCGCGCGGCAGGGCGACGGCCCGCTCGCCGCCTCGTACCACCGCGTGCGGAACGCGTTCGAGGAGCAGCACGGTCGGATCGTCCACGCCTACTGGTGCTCGCACGTCGCGAGCGCGGTGGCACTCACGGAGATGCCGCGCAAACACTGGTGGCAGCACAAGCGGCTCGTCCTCCACCGCGAGAGCGACTGGGCGACGAAGCAGCACTTCGACATCGCGGCCGAGATCCACCGTTGCGACGAGCTCGCGGTCCGGGCGGAGGCCGTGCTCACCGGCGTCCGCCACCGCATCTGCATGCAGCTCATCAGCGCGTCCGCCGCGCACCTTCTCAGCATCGTCGACGGCGGCGAGATGAAGGACGAGAAGGAGGTCGGTGATGCGCTGTCCCGCGAGCGCGAGGTGCTCGAGAAGACCGGCGCCTACTATCGCGCCGCCGCGAACGGGCAGGCGCAGATCGCGTACTTCGCGGGCATGGCGACGGTCACGACGATCATCGCCGGGCTCGCCGCGCTCGTGCTCGCGCTGCACTGGGTGCCCGGCGTCGCGTCGCTGATCGCAGGTGCGATCGGCGCCGTCGTCAGCGTCGTGCAGCGCATCAACAGCCGCGACTTCGACGTCGACTACGACGTCGGCCGGCCGTACGCGTTCTTCCTCGGCGGGCTGCGACCGCTGATCGGCGGGGCGCTCGCACTCGCGATCTCGTTCGCGTTCCTGAGCGGGATCATGCACCTGCCGCTCGCGAAGTCGGAATCCAACGCGCACCACCACCTCGCGCTCGTCGTGATCAGCTTCGTCGCCGGTTTCAGCGAGCGGTGGGCGCAGGACACGCTCGCGACGGCGATCCCGCAAGCGGTCGCTCCTCATCCGGCCACGACGACGACGGAGGTGACGAAGTGACGGTCGACGAACGGCATCGCGCCGATGCGGTGTTCGAGGGAGGTGGAGTCAAGGGGATCGCGTTCGCCGGTGCGATCGCGTCGGCCGAGCGCGACGCCGGCGTCCGCGAGTGGGTGAACCTCGCCGGCACGTCGGCCGGCTCGATCGTCTCCGCCCTGCTCGCGGTCGGGTACGACTCGGCGGGGCTCCAGCGGATCCTCGGCGACGCCCACTACCGCCGCTTTGCCGACTGCGGCCCCGGCGGCAAGTGGGTCGGCGGCCTCGCGAACGCGTTCACGCGCCTCCGCGGCCTCGCCCCCGGACGCTACTTCGTCGACTGGATGAGCGTGCAGCTCGCGGCGTCGCCGCTCGCGGAGAAGCTCGGGAAGTCGGAGCTGACGTTCGCGGACCTGAAGCGGATGGATCTCCCGCCCCGATCGGAGCTGCCGGACATCACCGACGAGAAGTACGAGCGTGCGAAGTACCGGCTGCACGTGATCGGCTCCGACGTCACGGCCGGCCGCATGGTGATCCTCCCCGACGACCTCCCGAGCTACCAGGACAAGAACGGGAAGCCGTTCGACAAGGACACGTTCCCGGTCGTCGAGGCAGTCCGCATGAGCATGAGCTACCCGTTCCTGTTCAACCCCGTGACGATCTACCAGGACGGACGCCCGCACTACGTCGTCGACGGCGGCCTGCTCTCGAACTTCCCGATCTGGCTGTTCGACAGCCCACACCCGAAGCGGCCGACGTGGGGCTTCCGGCTCCACCCGGGCGCGAGCGCGACCGAGGGGCTGCCGCACCGGCGGATCCCGCGGCCGTTCTGGGCCGTGCCGCTCCTGAAGGCGATGTTCTCCGCGTCGATGGAGGCGTGGGACCGCGAGCACATGAACGAGGCGGTCTCCGCGCGCACCGTCAGCATCCCGACACACGACATCGGCACAACGGACTTCGGCCTCACCGCCGAGCAGGCGGCAAGCCTCTACGGCTGGGGCAAGGACGCGGCGAAGGCGTTCTTCGACGCGCCCGAGCAGCGCGGCTACCTGAACTCGTTCGGGAAGCCCGTCGAGGCGCGGGAGTCCGTGCCGGCGTAGGCGCTACCGACGGTTTCGCTCGGCGTCCCAGGCGGCGAAGCGCCCCTGGGGCGTCTCGAGCCACGCGTGCAGCTCGAACTCGAAGAGCTCCATCTCCGCGACCGCGAGCCGCTCGGCGTGGTCGCGGCGGTGGCGCTCGTCGCAGCGGTGCCCGTCGTGCATTCCGAGGCCGACCGACGTGCCGCAGTCGGGACAGGTCGTGTAGCCGAATGCTCCGCCCAGCATCAGCGGACCGCAGCGTAGGGTGGAAAAAACCTGGTCACAACCCCCAAACGGCTTGGCCACGGTCACGGTTACGGGGGTTGATTCCGCGTCCGGCCCGGCTTAGTGTCGTCTGATACCCGCTCGCACGGGGTGGTGCGGCAGCCCCACGAGCCTCCACCCGTACAGGAGGTGTCCCGTGCCACGTACCAGGACGCAGCCTCTTCACGTGCTCGTGAAGGAAGGGGACGACATCGCCCCCGAACAGCTGCAGATCGCCCGTGACGGAGGGCCGTACACCAAACGCGGCTCGACAGCCCACTTCAACGTCTACTACGAGAACGCCCTCGGCGCAAACGGACAGACGCTCGCCGACGAGGTGCTCGCAACCTGCGAGGCCGAGTACTTCCGCCTCCAGGGCTACTTCGGCGGGATCACGCCGCCGGGGCTCCCGTTCAACGTCTACATCGTGACGGGCGTGGGCGGCGCCTATCACGCGAACTGCGCGGCGACCGAGATGCACTGCGGCGCCGACGCGAGCACCGGCGCGAGCACGATCCGCATGCTCGTCGTCGCCGAGGAGGAGGAGGTGTTCGAGGCGGCCTACACCGGCTGGGGGTGCGGGCAGAGCCACGGGGAGGCGCTCTCGCGCGTCTTCGCCGAGATCATGTACCCGGACGCGCTCGACGGCTTCGCGACCGCCGCCTCCTGGCTCGACGGCGGCCGGCCCGACTGGATCGCCAACACCGAGAACACCGACCGGAACTACGTGTCGATCGGCGCCGGCACGCTCTTCCTCTTCTACCTGCGCTACCAGCTCGGGTTGACCTGGGCGAAGATCGTCAAGGCCGGGAAGAACCAGGCCACGCTGTCGCAGACGTACAGCCACCTGACGGGCCGGCCGGCGAACACGGCCTACACCGACTTCAAGGCGTTCTGCGACCGGCACTGGATCCCGGGGCACCCGTCCGGGATCGTCGGCACGGACAACCCGTTCCCGCTCGCGGACGGCTTCGAGCTGTGGCATACGTGGGCGAGCCTCGGCGGGATCCTCGAGTCGGCGCCGGTGACCGTCTCGTGGGGCCCGAACCGGTTCGACACGTTCGCGATCGGCACCAACTCGGCCCTGTACCACCGGTGGTGGGACGGCGCCCACTGGGGCGGTTGGGAAAGCCTCGGCGGCATCTGCCAGTCGGCGCCGTCGGTCGTCTCGTGGGAGCCGGGCCGGCTCGACATCTTCGTCGTCGGCACGGACTCCGGCCTCTACCACCGCTGGTGGGACGGCGCGCACTGGGGCGGCTTCGAGGCGCTCGGCGGGCAGCTGCAGTCGGAGCCGACGGCCGTCTCGTGGGCGCCCGACAGGATCGACGTGTTCGCGCTCGGCGAGGACAACGCCTGCTGGCATCGGTGGTGGGACGGCCACTCCTGGGGCGGCTGGGAGTCGCTCGGCGGCACGTTCGTCGGCGGCAAGATCGCCGCGGCGTGCTGGGGCCCGAACCGGATCGACCTGTTCGGCGTCGGCACCGACCACGCGCTCTGGCACAAGTGGTGGGACGGCCATGCGTGGGGCGGCTGGGAGTCGCTCGGCGGCACGATCGTCGGCGATCCGACCGTCGTCTCGTGGGACGAGGGTCGCCTCGACGTGTTCGCACAGGGCACCGACCACGCCTGCTGGCATCGCTGGTGGGACGGCCACGCGTGGGGCGGCTGGGAGTCGCTGCACGGGGACTGCCACAGCGAGATCGCGGCCACGTCGTGGGCGCCGAATCGCCTCGACCTGTTCACGATCGGCGCCGACTCGGCGCTCTGGCACCAGACGTGGGACGGCCACAGCTGGAGCGGCTGGGTGTCGCGGGGCGGGATCCTGACGAACCCGCGCCTCGGCGCACCGCTCTCGGCGACCACCTGGTCCGCCTACCGCACCGACGTGTTCGGCGTCGGCACCGACTCGGCCGCGTACTTCGCGGGGCTCGGCTCGATCCGGATCCCCGTCCGGCCGGTCCCGTTCCCCGTCCCGGCGAAGCTCGAGGCGGCAGGGATGCCTTCGGCAGCGATGACGCCCAGCGCACCCGCCCGTGCGAAGGCGAAGGCGCCAAAGAAGGCTGCTGCGGCGAAGTGACCCACCGAGGGGGAGGGCGGCGTCGCCCTCCCCCCGCTCTTAGGCGGTCTTGAGAAACCGCCGATACCTTCCCTGCATGCGGAAGCTCGCCGTCATCGGTGTCGTCGTCGCGGCGCTCGTCGCGGCCGGCTCGGCCGCAGCCGCGGATGTCAGCTCGAACTGGGGCGGCTACGCGCTCGTCGCAGCCGATCCGAGCGCGGCCCCGCTGGCGTTCTCCGACGTCACCGGCACGTGGGTCGAGCCCAAGGCGACGTGCACGAGCGGCCGCCGCGACGCGTCGGCATTCTGGGTCGGGCTCGGCGGCTACGCCGACAGCTCGACCGCGCTCGAGCAGCTCGGGACCTCCGCGGAGTGCGACGGCTCGAGCGCGAAGGCCGTGCACTACGCGTGGTGGGAGCTCGTTCCCGCGCCCTCGGTGCGGATCCCGCTGAAGATCTACGCCGGCGACACGGTGACCGCGGCCGTCGTCGTGAACGGCCAGCGCGTGACGTTCTTCCTCAAGGACGTGACGCACGGAACGAGGTTCAGCAAGACGGTGACGGCAAAGCAGCCGCTCGACGTCACGTCGGCCGAGTGGATCGCCGAGGCGCCGTCTGAGTGCTCCCCCGGCGGGCATTGCCGTGTCGTCCCGCTCACCAACTTCGGCACGCTCACGTTCTCGAACGCGGCGGCGATCTCGAACGGCCATCCCGGCACGCTGACGGACACGACCTGGTCGGCGTCGCCGATCGAGCTGATCACGAAGACCGACGGGTTCTTCGGAAGCGGCGACGTCCTCGGGCCGGGCGTCGGCGCCGTGCCCGGAGACGTCAGCTCCGACGGGCGGTCGTTCTCCGTCAGCTGGCAGCGCGGCCTCACCGGCTGACCAAACGCGTGCACGAGGAAGGACGGTGGGGCCCCTAACCCCCCAGTGGTCGCTTGCCGGGACCCCACCGGCCCACCATATGGGACGCCGCACCGGGGTCTGAGTTAGGGACTAGCCGTTCAGGCGTTTGTAAAGCCTGTCGACCAGATCCGGCATCGCCTCGAGCTTCTCCGTGATCACACGGAGCCGGTACTCCCGGAAGTGCTCCGGCTCGACGTCCAGCGCGCCCGCGAGCGTCTCGACGACGTCGTTCGAGGGCACCGGCCGGTTCCCGTGGACGAGGTGGTTCAGATAGCCGGCGGACAGTCCGGTCTTCGAGGCGAGCGCCCGGTAGGTGACGCCCGTCTCGTTCATCAGCCGCTCGACCGCCGGCCCGAACGGCTCCGACGCATATCGCCGCCGCTTCGCCATCAGAACGGGTCTTTGCCCAGGTCGGCAACGTTCACACGTCGCTCCTCGCCGGTTCGCCGGTCGCGCACGTCGACCGCGCCGTCCTCCAGGCTCTTCTTGCCGGCCGTCACGCGGGTCGGGATCCCGATCAGGTCGGCATCCGCGAACTTCTCGCCCGGGCGCTGGTCGCGGTCGTCGAGCAGGACGTCGTACCCGGCCGCGTCGAGCGCCGCCGCGGCGTGCTCGCCGACCTCTTCGGCGCCCTTCAGGACGACCACGTGGACGTCGTACGGCGCCACCGAGCGCGGCCAGATGATCCCGTTCTCGTCGTGGTTCTGCTCGACGAGCGCGGCCATCGTCCGCGCCGGGCCGATGCCGTAGCTGCCCATGATCACGTCGCGCTCCTGGCCGTCCTCGTCGAGGAAGGTCGCGCCGAGCGCGTGCGAGTACCTCGTGCCGAGCTTGAAGATGTGGCCCACCTCGATCGCGGTCGTGAACGACAGACGGCCGCCGCAGTTCGGGCACGTGTCGGTGTCGGCGGACGCGCGCAGGTCCGCGAACTCGGGCTGGTAGTCGCGCCCCGCCTCGACGCCGCGGAGATGCCAGCCGTCGCGGTTCGCGCCCGCGACGTACTGCCCGTGGGTGAGCGCATGGTCGGCGACGATCCGCCCCTTGAACCCGACCGGGCCGAGCGAGCCGCCGGAGGCGCCGAAGGCGGCACGGATCTCCTCGTCGGTCGACGGCCTCGACGGCCCGCCGATCGCCGCGTCGAGCTTCGCGGGCTCGATGCGGTCGTCGCCGCGGATCAGCGCGAGCACGACGCCGGCGTCCGTCGTCACGGGCATCGCCTTCGACGTCGACGCGACGTCGATCCCGAGGAAGTCGCCGAGCGCCTCGCACGTCTTCACGTCGGGCGTCTCGACCTCCTCCGGCGCCGTCAGTGTCTCCGGGAACGTCGCCGCGCGCGGCAGCGTCTCGGCGACCTCCATGTCGGCCGCGAAGTCCCCGTTCTCGCAGGTGATGAGGACGTTCTCGCCGGCGCTCGCCGGCGCGAGGAAGTCGAGCGACTCGCTGCCGCCCATCATTCCCGGCTCGGCGGCGACGCCGTGCGTGACGAGGCCGAGGCGATCGAAGATCCGCTCGTACGCGCCGCGCTGCAGCGTGAAGCTCCTGTCGAGCCCCGCCTCGTCGCGGTCGAACGAGTAGGCGTCCTTCATGATGAACTCGCGCAGTCGGATGAGGCCCTTCCCCGGCCGCGGCTCGTCGCGCTCCTTGATCTCGAAGTGGTAGAGCATCTGCGGCAGCTGTCGGTAGCTCTGCAGCTCGCGCGCGTGGAACGTGACGGTCTCCTCGTGCGTGAGCGGAAGGACGTAGTCGGCTCCCTTGCGGTCCTTGAGCCGGAAGATCTCCTGGATGAAGTCGCGCTTCGTCTGCTGCCACAGCTCGAGCGGCGTGAGCACCGGCATGAGCATCTCCTGGCAGCCGATCGCGTCCATCTCCTCGCGGATGATCTCCTCGATCTTGCGGTGAACCCTCCACCCGAGCGGCAGGAACGTCCAGACCCCCGCCGTCACCTGGCGCACGAATCCGCCGCGCACGAGGAGCTTGTGGTTGACGGCCTCCGCGTCGCCGGGGGCGTCGCGCAGGGTCGGCAGGAAGAGGTGTGAAGCGCGGGCGATCATCGTTGTCGCAGCAGGCTACTCAAGTGGACGCCGTCGCAGTTCTGCAACCCTTCCCAGGGAAGGAATGCGCGCAGCAGAGCGGCCTCGCGACTGGCGCCGTTGCACTTCTGTCACCCTTCCCAGGGAACGGGTGAACGGGTTTGGGCTACTCGAGCGGGATCGCGGAGGCCTCGGCCATGGCGAGCGCGGCCGGCTTCGCCATCTTCAGCCGCTTCGGGCGGTGCATTCCGTCGGAGATCCAGCGGTCGATCTCGTGGAAGAGCTCGTCGACGAGGACCTCGCTCGAGACCTTCTTCAACACGCGCCCGTGGGCGTAGATGAAGCCGACGTCGCGGCCGCCGGCGATCCCGAAGTCGGCGTCGCCGCTCTCCCCGGGGCCGTTCACCGCGCAGCCGAGCACCGCAACCTCGAACGCCTGCGGGTACTCGGCGAGGCGCGCCTCGACCTCCTCGGCCAGCGTGTGGACGCCGACGTTGTCTCGCCCGCACGACGGGCACGCGATCATCACCGGCCCACGCTCGCGCAGGCCGAGCGCCTTCAGGATCTCGAACGCCGTCTTCGGCTCCTCGACGGGAT
Organism: Gaiellaceae bacterium; assembly: GCA_036518135.1. Classification (GTDB taxonomy): domain Bacteria; phylum Actinomycetota; class Thermoleophilia; order Gaiellales; family Gaiellaceae; genus PALSA-600. Next base: position 12,426 of record DATDNT010000060.1, read on the forward strand.
CCGCCGACAGCGAGACGCGGATCGTGTCGCCGATCCCCTCCGCGAGGAGAGTGCCGATCCCGACCGCACTCTTGATCGAGCCGCTGAACACGGTGCCCGCCTCGGTGACGCCGAGGTGCAGCGGGTACGGCACGCGATCGGCGAGCATCCGATAGGCGCGGATCATCGTCGGCACGTGGCTCGACTTCACAGAGATCTTGAAGTCGAGGTAGTCGAGCGCCTCGAGCAGCCGCACCTCCTCGAGCGCCGCCTCGACGAGCGCCTCGGCCTGATCCTGCTGCGCGAGCTCCTCGAGGTGCTTCGGAAGCGAGCCGGAGTTCGCGCCGATGCGCATCGGGATGCCCTTCGCCTTGGCGGCGCGCACGACCTGCTCCACCTTCTCCGGCCCGCCGATGTTGCCGGGATTGATGCGCACGGCTGCCACGCCCTGCTCGATCGCCTTCAGCGCGAGCGACGCGTTGAAGTGGATGTCCGCGATGATCGGCACCGGCGAGAAGCGGACGATCTTCCCCAGGGCCTCCGCGTCCTCCGTCTTCGGGACGGCGACGCGCACGATCTCGCACCCCGCGCTCGCGAGCGCGGCGATCTGCGCCGTCGTCGCCGGGACGTCGTGCGTCTTCGTCGTCGTCATCGACTGCACGACGACGGGCGCGCCGCCTCCGATCCTGACGCCGCCTACGCTGACGGAGCGTTCGCTGGCCACGAGCCCAGGTTAGCCGCCGCCCCCGAACAGGTCGTTGCGGAGGCCGAAGTACATGAGGACGGCGAAGAGCGCGAGCCCGATCACGCTGTAGCGCACGTACACCGCCTGCGTGAACGTGCGCCCGCGCACCTTCTCGACCAGCGCGAGGACGATGTGGCCGCCGTCGAGCGGCAGCACCGGGATCAGGTTCATGAGCCCGAGCGCGAGGCTGATCAGGCCGAGGACCGACAGGAAGTCGCGGAGGCCCTGGCGCCATGCCTGCTGCTGCGCCTTCACGATCCCGACCGAGCTCGAGATCTGGTTCGTGTCGCGCCCGGTCGCCAGGTGGACGAGGCCCTTGACCGTGTCCGCCGTCACCCGCCACGCGAGGACGAGCGAGTCCTTCGCGGCCGCCGGCGGCGACTCGCCCGGGCCGTTCACCGCCTGGATCGCGATGCCGATCCGGTAGGCGCCGTCGGTGACGCGGGCACGTACAGGGCCGATCGTCGTCCTGTGCCCCTGGCGGAGCACAACGAGGTCGAACGGCCGTCCCTGCGTCGCGCGGATCGCCTTCGGGATCTGCTTCGGCTCGACCCGCCGCCCCGCAACGGCTACCACGCGGTCGCCGCCACGGAGGCCGGCCGCTGCTGCGGGCGACCCCTGGACGACGCGCGCGATCGTGTTCGTCTCCCGGACCGACGCGACCATGAAGAGCGCCGTGAAGAGCAGGAAGGCGAAGACGAGGTTGACCGCCGGCCCCGCACCGATCGCGACGAGGCGGCGCCACGTGTGCTGGCGCCAGTACGCGTCGGGCGCGAACGACCACGCCGTCTCCTGCACGTACCGCGAGTCGCCGACCTCCTCGCGCAGCCAGTCGAGCTGGGCCTCCGCCGTCTGCCAGTCCTCCCGCTCGATCGACTGGTCGAGCGCCGCCAGCTCCGACGCGTACCGCTCGCGCACCTCCGGCTGAAGCGTCTGCGCGAGCGCCCCCGGCGACGGGCGGCTCATGCCCGGGATCTTCACGTAGCCGCCGAGCGGCAGCGACCCGATTCCGTACTCGACGAGGCCGCGCTGCACCTTGACGAGCGGCGGCCCGAAGCCGAGGTAGAACTTGCGCGGCGTCATCCCGACTGCGCGCGACGCGTAGAAGTGCCCCGCCTCGTGGATCAGGACGAGCAGTGCGAGGCCGACGATCGCCGCTACGAGACCCACACGAGCTCCCGTGCCTTCGCGTCCGCCTGGCGCAGCTCCTCCAGGTCCTGCGCCGGCGCGCCGTCGACCTCGGCGAGCACGCTCTCGACGAGCGACGCGATGTCGAGGAAGCCGATCCGCCCTTCGAGAAACGCGGCGACCGCGACCTCGTTGGCCGCGTTGAACGCACAGGGATACGTCCCGCCCTTCTCGCCCGCGTCGCGCGCGAGCGCGAGCAACCGGAACGTGTCGACGTCCGGCTCGAAGAACTCGAGCGGCGCCGCGGTCAGGTCGAGCGGCGGGATCGGCGTCGCCGCGCGATCCGGATACGTGAGCGCGTAGGAGATCGGCACGTGCATGTCGGGGTAGCCGATGTGCGCGACCGCCGCGCCGTCGCGGAAGCGGACGATGCCGTGGACGATCGACGCCGGATGGACGACGACCTCGATGCGGTCGTACGGCAGGCCGAAGAGATAGTGCGCCTCGATCACCTCGAGGCCCTTGTTCGCGAGCGTGGCGGAGTCGATCGTGATCTTGGCGCCCATGTTCCACGTGGGGTGGTCGAGGGCCTGCTCCGGCGTCACGTCTACGAGCTCGTCCCGCGTGCGCCCGCGGAACGGGCCGCCGCTCGCCGTGATCACGAGCGCGGCGGGCTCGCCGGCGAGCGCGCACTGGAAGAGCGCGGAGTGCTCGCTGTCGACCGGGATCAGCAGCCCGCCGCCGCGTGCGTGCGCAGCGAGGGCGAGGTCCCCCGCGGCCACGAGGCTCTCCTTGTTCGCGAGCGCGAGCGTGACGCCGTTCTCGAGCGCCCACATCGTCGCCGGCAGCCCCGCGAAGCCGAGCGTCGCGTTGAGGACGACATCCGGCTGCGCACGTTCGAGCAGGTGCGTCGGGTCGCCGCCGGCCTGCGTCAGCGGCGCGAGGCCGTCGATCGGGGTCGACCCCGACGTCGCGGCGACGAGCTCCAGCCCCGGGTTCGCCTCGATCACCTCGAGGGCCTGGCGGCCGATGGAGCCCGTGGCGCCGAGCAGGGCGACGCGCGTCATGGCGACAGTGTGCCCGTCTACGTCGTGAAGGCGAGGATCGTGAAGAACGCCGCGGGCGCGGCGAAGAAGAACGCGTCGAGGCGGTCGAGCATGCCGCCGTGGCCGCCGAGGAGCGAGCCCGAGTCCTTGACGCCCGCGTCGCGCTTGAGCAGCGACTCGAACAGGTCGCCGAGCGGCCCTGCGACGGCGAGCACCGCGCCGAGGACGATCGACTGCGGGATCGTCAGGAAGTGCTGCTTGTACAGCGCCACGAACGCGACGAAGACGGTCGCCGCTGTCCCGAACAGGAAGCCCTCCCACGTCTTGCCCGGGGACGTCGTCGGCGCCATCTTGTGCCGCCCGAGGACGCGCCCGCCGAAGTACGCGAGCGTGTCGCCCGCCCACACCGCGATCAGCACGGTGTAGAGCGCAAGTCGCCCGTGCTCCGGCAGGTTGCGCAGCAGGAGCAGGAAGCAGAGCCCGACGCCGATCCAGAACGCGCCGAGGACGGTCGCTCCGATCGCCGCGGTGGCGGCCGCGCGCGCCTCCGACAACGCCTTCAGCAGGAACGCGAGCGCGATCGTCGTCAGCGCACCGCCGAGCATCCACCCGATGCCCGAGAGCTCGGCTCCGGTCAGCGCGAGCGCGACGCCGACGTAGCCGGCGGGCGAGAGCGGCGCGAGCGCGCGGCTCAACAGCCAGTACTCGTGCAGCGAGGCCGCGGCGGCGATCGCGACCAGCGCGAACAGCCACCAGTGCCCGAGGTACACGGCGCCGAGCACGATCGGCAGCAGGACGATCGCAACGACGATGCGGGACAGCCAGTTAGCCACGACCGCCGAATCTTCGACGTCTGCTGGCGTAGTCCGCCAGCGCCTCGCGCAGGTCGCGCGGCGCGTCGAAGTCGGGCCAGAGCTTGTCGACGAACACGAGCTCCGAGTAGGCGAGCTGCCACAAGAGGAAGTTCGAGATGCGAAGCTCGCCGCTCGTGCGGATCAACAGGTCGGGGTCGGGCAGGTCCGGCGCATAGAGGTTCGCCGCGAAGACGTTCTCGTCGATCTCGTCTGCCTCGACGCCGCTCTCGACGATGCGCCGCGCGGCTTCCACGAGCTCGGCGCGGCCGCCGTAGTCGAACGCCACCCACATGTTGATGCGCGCGTTCAGCGCAGTGCGGTCCTCCATCGCCTCCATCCGCGCGCGGAGGTCCTCGGGCGCGCGGTCGCGGCGGCCGATGAACCGGACGCGGACGCCCTGCTCCGCAAGGTCGGGCAGCTCGCGCTCGATCGTCTCGGCGAAGATCTCCATGAGCGCGTCGACCTCGTCCTGGGGGCGCGACCAGTTCTCCGTCGAGAACGCGAAGATCGAGAGGTCGTGGATGCCGAGCGCGATCGCCGCCTCGACCGTCTTCCGGACGTTGCGAGCGCCGGCGCGGTGGCCCGCCGCGACGGGAAGACCGCGCCGCGCAGCCCAGCGGCCGTTTCCGTCGAGGATGATCGCCACGGACTGTGCGACCTCCGGCAGCGCCGGCTCGGGAGCAGATCGAAGTCGGGTGAGCGTGCGAAAGCGCGAGAGGAGGCTCACGGAGGTCACACCTCCATGATCTCGGCCTCTTTGCGCTTCAGCAGGTCGTCGATCTTCGCGGTGTGCTCGTCGGTGAGCTTCTGCACGCGCGTCTCCGCGGCGCGCTCGTCGTCGTCGCCGACGTCGCCGTTCCTCACGAGCTCCTCGAGGTGCTTGATCGCGTCGCGGCGGACGTTCCGGATCGCGACCCTCCCCTCCTCCGCCATCTGGCGGACGACCTTGACGAGCTCCTTGCGCCGCTCCTCCGTCAGCTGCGGGATCGGCAGGCGGATCAGCTTGCCGTCGTTCGACGGCGTCAGGCCGAGGTCGGACTCCTGGATCGTCTTCTCGACCTGCTTGATCACCGACGGATCGAACGGCTGGATCGTCAGCATCCGGGGTTCGGGCGCGTTGATCGTCGCCAGGTTCTTGAGCGGGGTCGGTGTGCCGTAATAGTCGATCGAGATGCGGTCGAGCAGCGCGGGCGTCGCCCGGCCCGTCCGGACCGAGTTGAAGTGCTCGTGCGTCGCCTCGACCGACTTGTCCATCCGCTGGACCGCGTCGCTGATGAAGTCTTCGATCACCTGGTCTCTCCTTCGGGAGTCGAGATGACGGTTCCTACGCGCTCGCCCGCCGCCACCCTGCCGACGTTACCGGGTGCGAGCTCGAAGACGTGGATCGGCAGACGGTTGTCCATGCAGAGCGAGAGCGCCGTCGTGTCCATCACGCGAAGGCCCCGCTCGATCGCCTGGAGATGCGTCAGCTCGGGGATGAGCTTCGCGTCGGGGTTCACGCGCGGGTCGCCGTCGAGCACGCCCGCCACCCCGTTCTTCGCCATCAGGATCGCCTCGGCGCCGATCTCGAGCGCCCGGAGCGCCGCCGCCGTGTCCGTCGTGAAGTACGGATTGCCGGTCCCGGCGGCGAAGATGACGATGCGGCCCTTCTCGAGATGGCGGACGGCGCGCCGCCGGATGTACGGCTCGGCGACCTCCTGCACCTCGATCGCCGAGAGTACGCGCGTGTCGGCGCCGTTCCGCTCCAGCGCCTCCTGCACCGCGAGCGCGTTCAGCACCGTCGCGAGCATGCCCATGTAGTCGCCGGTCGCCCGGTCGATGCCGTGCTCCGACGCCGACATGCCGCGGTAGATGTTGCCGCCACCGATCACGACCGCGATCTCGATGCCCGACGCCCGGACCGCGACCAGCTCGTTCGCGAGCTGGTCGACGACTCCGGCATCGAGCCCGTACTCCTGCGAGCCCATGAGGGCCTCGCCGGAGAGCTTCAGCAGGATGCGCTCGAAGCCCAACTACGCGACCGCGTACCAGGCGTAGTCGAGGAGCTCGATGCCGCGCTCCTTCAGGTACTGCGCGACCGTGCCGGTCGACTCGTCCGCGCGGTACCACGTCTGCTCGGTGAGCACCGACTCGCCGTAGAACTTCTTGTTCAGCTGGCCCTCGACGATCTTGTCGCGCACGTTCTCCGGCTTCGACAACACCTCGTCGGAGTTAGAGAGAATCTCGCGCTCCGCGTCGACGAGCTCCTGTGGCACCTCGTCACGCGTGCCGTACGTCGGCCGCGCGAACGTCAGGTGCAGCGCGAGGCTGCGCGCAGCCGCGGGGTCGCCGCCCTTCGTCCGCACCATCGCGCCGACCTTGTTCGCCGGCGAGTGCACATACGTCGAGATCAGCTCGTCACCCGCGGCCTCCATGCGCTTAGCGCCGACGACCTGGATGTTCTCGCCGAGCTTCGCCGCAAGCTCCACGCGCTCGTCCTCGTGGGCCGCCGCCTCGCCGCCGTCGAACACCGTGCGCAGGACCCGCTCGGCGTAGCCGAGGAAGTCCTCCTGGTTCGAGACCGGCTCGGTCTCGCACCCGATCGCCGCGATCGCGCCGACGTTCTCGCGGACCATGACGCCGACCTTTCCTTCGCTCGTCGCACGGTCGGCGCGCTTCGCGGCGGAGGCCATCCCCTTCTCGCGAAGGAGCTTCACCGCCTCGTCGAAGTCGCCGTCGCTTTCCTGGAGGGCGCGCTTGCACTCCATCATCCCGGCGCTCGTCGCATCGCGGAGCTGCTTGACCATCGCCGCCGTGATCTCGGTCACGCGCTCTCCCCCTCCGTCACGGCCGTCGTCTCCGCGGGAGACACGACCTCGTTCTCCGGCGCGGCGGCGACCTCCTCGGCCACCGGCGCAGCAGCTTCCTCCTGCGCAGGCGCCTCGCGGCGCATCTGCCGTTCGGTGACCTTCTGCTTGCCGGCCTCGATCCCCTCGGCGATCGCGCGCACGATCAGCTCGCAGGAGCGGATCGCGTCGTCGTTCCCCGGGATCACGTAGTCGGCCTCGTCCGGATCGCAGTTCGTGTCGACGAGCGCGATCACCGGCAGCCCGAGGCGCTGCGCCTCGCGCACCGCGAGCTGCTCCTTCCGGAGGTCGACGATGAAGACCGCGTCCGGCTGGCGGCGCATGTCGGCGACGCCGCCGAGGTTCGCCTCGAGCTTCTCGAGCTCGGCCTCCATCGAGATGCGCTCCTTCGCCGGGAGCAGCTCGAGCTGCGACTCGCTCTTCAGCGAGCGGAGCTCGTGCAGCCGCTGGATCCGGTCGGAGATGGTGCGCCAGTTCGTGAGGAGCCCGCCCAGCCAGCGGTGGTTCACGTACGGCATGCCGACGCGGCGCGCATGGTCGCGCACGGCGTCCTGCGCCTGCTTCTTCGTGCCGACGAACAGAACGGAGCCGCCGCGCTCGGCGATCGCGCGCGAGAAGTCGTAGGCCTCCTCGAGCAGCTGCTGCGTCTTCGTCAGGTCGATGATGTAGATGCCGCCGCGCTCGGTGAAGATGAAGCGCTTCATCTTCGGGTTCCAGCGGCGCGTCTGGTGGCCGAAGTGGACGCCGGCCTCCAGCAGTTCCTTCATGGAAACGACGGGCATGCGAAGCCCCTTTCTGCGGTTCGATTTGCGTTGCAGCCGGTGGGCCTCGCGTGGAAGCCGGGTCGAGCCACGGCCACCGTCCACGGAGCTCCCCCACCGGGTCGAGGGACACCAGAACGGGTGAATCGTAGCGGGGCCGTGACCAAAAGCGGCTTTACCGCGTTTTTACGGTGTGGGGTCCTCGTCTGCGGCTGTTCCCTCGATGTTGTCGAACCTCGGCTCCGAGCTCCGTGAGCACGGCTGGGACCTCGCGCTCGAGGCCGTCGAGGAGGGCCTGCGCGACGACGCGATCCCGTCGCTCGCGCGGCTCGGCCGGGTCGCGCAGCTCGGCGACGTGCCGACCTTCATCACCGAGCTCGGCCGGGAGGTCGAGCGGCCGGTGCCCGACCGGATGCGGATCGGAGGCCCGCTCGCGGCGATCGCGCGCGACCACGCCCGGAACCGCGAGGCGCTCGGCTTCGCGCCGCGCGAGGTCGTCATGGAGTTCCTGCTCCTTCGCCGCGTGCTCTGGCGGTACGTCGCGACGCGCGACCTCGTCAACCTCGACATGATCGAGGTCGAACGGCGAATCAACGACACGATCGACCGCCTCGTCGTCGAGTGCGTCGTCGCGTACTTCGACCGCGCGACCGCCGAGCTCGCCGAGCAGGCGCGGCGCGACCCGCTCACCGGGCTGCTCAACCACCAGGCTTTCTCCGACGTCCTCGCGCTCGAGCTCGAGCGCGCCGGCCGCTACGACCACGGCCTGACGCTCGTCTTCGTCGACCTCGACCGGTTCAAGGCGATCAACGACCGCCTCGGCCACGTCGAGGGCGACCGCGTGCTCCACCGCGTCGGGCAGCTCGCGATGTCGATGCTGCGCGGCTCCGACGTTGCCGGCCGGATGGGCGGCGACGAGTTCGCCGTGCTGCTTCTCGAGAGCGACAAGCATGCGGCGGAGCGGTTCTGCCGTCGCTTCCACCAGTGCGTCGGCGACCTCGTCGCGCGGGGCGACCTTCCGCCCGGCTTCTCGTTCAGCGCAGGCGCCGCGCACTACCCGAGCGAGGCGGCGAACGCGGACGGCCTGCTGCGGCTCGCGGACAGCCGTCAGTACGACGTCAAGCGGTCCAGGTAGCCCCGCAGGTCGTCGGGCAGCGGCGACTCGGTCTCGATCCGGACGCCCGTGACGGGGTGCGGGAACGCGAGGCGCGCCGCGTGCAGGAACTGGCGGTCGAGGCCCTCGGCCGCTGCGCCGTACGTCGCGTCGCCGACGACCGGCAGGTCGATCGCCGCGAGGTGCACGCGGATCTGGTGCATGCGGCCCGTCTCGAGCGTCACGCGGAGCAGCGCATCGTGCGGGAAGAGCTCGTCGACCTCGAAGTGCGTCACCGCCTCGCGCGGCGTGTCGGTGTCGAGCGAGATGCGCGTCGCGTCGCCCCGGTCGCGGCCGATCGGCGCGTCGATCTTCCCCCGGCGCGACCGCGGCCGGCCGTGGACGAGCGCGAGATACGTCCGCTCGAGCGCACGCTCGCGCACGAGCTCCGACAGGCGCTCGAACGCCTCCTCGGTCCGCGCCGCCACGAGCAGCCCGGACGTATCGCGGTCGAGGCGGTGCACGATTCCGGGCCGCTCCGGGTCACCGCCCGCGATCTTGCCCGCAAGCGCGTCGACGAGCGTCCCGCTCGCATGCCCGTGTCCCGGGTGCACGACGAGGCCGGCGGGCTTGTCGACGACCAGCACGTGCTCGTCCTCGTAGGCGAGGCGCGGCTCGGGCGGCCGGGGCTTCGCAGCGACCGGCAGAGCCTCTGCGAGCGTGATCTCCTCCCCGCCCTCGAGCCGGTGGCTCTTCGCGCGCGCGACGCCGTCGACGAGCGTCCCCGCGTCGATCGCGCGCTCTGCCGCAGACCGCGAGCCGAGCACGTCCGCGAGGAACTTGTCGAGCCGCTGCCCCGCCGCGCCTGCCGGGACGTTCACCGCGCGGCGACGTCGAGCGTACGCCGCGGCGGCTTCGGCGCGCGGTCGGCGGCAGCGAGCGCGAGGAGCAGGATCACGACGCCGACGACGATGAACGCGTCGGCGAGGTTGAAGATGCGGAATGTCCACCAGTCGATGTCGATGAAGTCGGTCACGTGCCCCACGAGCACTCGGTCGAACAGGTTCGAGAGGCTCCCGCCGATCAGCAGGCCGAACGCGGCGGGCAGCACGGGGTGACGCGCGGCCGCGCGCGCGAAGAAGACGACCATCCAGACGATCGCCGCCGCGGTCACGGCGACGACGAGGGGCGTCGCGCCCGAGAACAGGCCGAACGCGATGCCGGTGTTCTGCACGTGGTGGATCGACAGCGGCCCGACGACGTGCACGGAGTCGTCGAGCGCGACCGTCGACGCGACGATGTGCTTCGTCACCTGGTCGGCGGCGATCGCGCAGATCGCGACCGCTGCGAGGCCGCCCCACTGCCACGGGCCGGCGCCGAGCGACTGCTCGACGACGGAGACGGGCTCGACTCGCGTCAACCGTCCTGCTTCCTTGCGTCGTCGATGCAGAGGCGCGCCCACGGGATCGCGGACAGCCGTTGCGCGCCGATCGGCTCGCCGCAGATCTCGCAGACGCCGTAGCTTCCCTCCTCGATCTTGCGCAGCGCGTCCTCGATGTCGCGAAGTGTCTGCTGTGCGCCCTCCTCGAGCCCTTCGTCGAGCTCGCGGTCGTACGTCGCGCCGGCGACGTCGCCGAGGTGGTTGTCGCCGGCGACGGCGAGCTCGCCGGTCTCGTCGGCGAGGCTGCCGGGGTTCTCGCGCTCGAGGAAGTCGACGGCGCCGATCAGGCGCGCGCGCTCCTCCTCGAGACGCGTCCGGTACGTCTCGGTCTCGTTCTCGCTCACTGGTTGTCCTTTCGGTTCGCCGCGCGCTCGAGGCGCCGGTCGATCTCGTCGGGCTCGAGCCCGCTCAGCGCGACGGTCTTGTCCCGGGACGCGTGCCCGGAAACGATCTCGACGTCGCGCGCCGCGAGCGCGAGCGCATCCGCGAGCAGCCGGACGACCGCGACGTTCGCGCGCCCGTCCTCCGGCGGCGCCGCGACGCGCACCTTCCACGCCTCGCCGTGCCGCCCGACGACGGCGCTCCGCGCCGCCCCCGGCGACACCCGCAGCCGCACCGTGCTCACGCCCGCAGCGTAGTCGCCCCAACCGGCCATCGCCGGTGGAGCCACGTCCGGTGCCAGGCACCGCAACGAGACCGTGACGGACTATCCCCAGGCGAAGTCGCGCGCGGTCCAGCTGCCGCCGTCGTCCTCCTCGACGGGGGGTGCGGGGACTTCCTGCACCGGCGGGAGCACGGGCTGCTCGTGCTCGAACTCGGGCTCGGGCACCGGCGCACGCTCCGGCTCCGGCGCGACCGCTTTGAACTCGCGCGTGTCCTGGCGGTTCGGCCACTTCTCGAGCGCCGGCTCGCTCGCCGTCTCCTCGACCATGCCGAGCGCCGCGCGCAGGAGCGTCTCGACGCGGCGCGACTCGGCGAACAGCCGCTCGCGCTCGCTCTGCGCGGTGCGCGTGATCGACCGTGCCTCCTGGTGCGCCTCCGCGATGATCACCTCGGCCTCGCGCTTCGCGCTCTCGATCTGCTCCACGGCCGTCTTCTCGGCGGCGACGAGCGTCGACGCGAGCAGCGACTCGCGCTGCTTCACCTCGGCGAGCACCTTCTCGACGTCCTCGAGCTTGTCCGCGAGCTCGCCGCGGTCACGCCAGACCTCCTCGTAGCTCTCGACGACGTCCTCGAGCAGGCGGTCGACCTCCCCGCGCTTGTAGCCGCCGAGGATGGTCTTCGACGGACGGACGTGTCTCAGTTCCACCGGTGTGTAGCGCATGCCTCTCCTCTCTTTCCTAGTGCAGCTGCTGGAGGATCGCGACGACGATCCGCTCCCCGACGACGAGTGCGATGACGGCGACCATCGGCGACAGGTCGATCGGGCCGGCGGTCGGAAGGATCCTTCGCCACATGCGCAGGTACGGCTCGCAGACGTCGTAGAGGAAGCGCTGCACCGGCCGCAACGAATACGGGAGCGAGACCCACGACGTGATCACGTAGAGGAAGATGACGAGCACGTACACGCCGACGAAGACGTTCAGGAACGTCTCGACACTCGAGATGGCGTCGAGCAGCATGGCCGCCTCTTCGCGGCGGCGGCGCGCTTTCCTACGCCTGGTTGAAGAAGCCGCCGCGTTCGAGGAGCGCGGCGCGCTGCTCGGCGGAGACCTCGACGTTGCGCGGTGTCAGCAGGAAGACCTTGTCCGCGACGCGCTGCATGCCGCCGTTCAGCGCGTACGTGAGTCCGCTCGCGAAGTCGATCAGCCGCTTCGACAGCTCGGCGTCGGCACCCTGCAGGTTGAGGATCACCGGAATCCCCTGCTTGAACTTGTCGGCGATCTGCTGCGCGTCGTTGAAGCTGCGCGGCAGCACGAGATGCACGCGAACGCTCGAGCTCGGGACCGCCTCGATCTGCGGCCGCATCTCGCGCACGCGTGACGGTCGCACCGCCGGCGCACGCGTCGTCGGCGCGTCCGCCTCGGACTCGGTCCAGTCGTCGAAATCCTGGTGCCGGCGGCGCGGCGTCAGGCGGCGCACGTTCGGACGCTCGCGGTAGCTCTGCTCGAGGCTCTCCTCGGCCGCGTAGCCGTCCTCGTCCTCCCAGTCGTCGTCCTCCTCGGCGATGCCGAAGTAGACGAGCGTCCGCGACCAGAGATCTCCAAGTGCCATGTGTGCAGGAGTTTAATCGGAGAACAGCACGGATCCGACGCGGACGTAGGTGGCGCCCTCTTCGGCGCCGACGACGTAGTCCTGCGTCGTCCCCATCGACAGCTCGCGGAGGCCGTGCGCAGCGGCGAGCTCGCGCAGCCGGCGGAACCACGCCCGCGACTCCTCCGGGGAAGACGCCGCCGGCGGCATCGTCGAGAGCCCGCGCACGTCGTAGCGGAGGAATGCCTCGAGGTCCTCGGGCGGCACGCCGGACTTCGACTGCTCGCCGGCGAGGTTCACCTGCACGAGTGCCGGCACCTCGAGCCGGCGCGCGGCGGTGTCGGAGTCGAGCGAGTGGACGAGCTCGCAGATGCGGTTCACGACCTTCACCTTGTTCGACTGGAGGTGCCCGATGAAGTGCCACCGGAACGCGTCGCCGTACTCCGCGTGCTTTGCCTCGAGATCCTGAGCACGGTTCTCGCCGACGACGGTGACGCCTGCCTCGACGAGCGCGGCCATCTCGGGCAGCGGCACGTACTTCGTCGCCGCGACGACGGTGACGTCCGGCCCGACCTGCTCCTGCACGCGCGCGAGGCGCTCGCGGATCGTCTCAGGCGACGGCACCGATCACTCCCTGCACGCCGCGCTCGCGACCGCTCCGGCGGTGGGAGAAGAAGAGCCTCTCGTTGCACCGCGTGCAGAGATCCACGCGATCGACGCGTCCGACGCCCGCGCGCTGCAGCGCGCGCTCGGCGGCAATCCACAGATCGAGGCGCCCGTCCACGGTGAGATCCTCGTCGAAGAGCGACGACACCTCCTCGCCGACGTCGTAACAGCACGGCCCGATCGCCGGGCCGACGACCGCTGCGGTCTCGCCTCCGCCGAGCGCTGCGACACCCGCCCCGACGACTCCCTCCGACAGGCCGCGCCAGCCTGCGTGCAGCACGGCGAGCCGCCGCTCGCCGTCGGTTCGCGCAACGGCGATCGGCAGACAGTCGGCCGACATCGCGAGCATCGGCTCGCGCGGTCCATCGCTCCACAGCCCGTCGCCGGGAACGCCGCGACTTCCCGCCCGGTGCACCGTCGGCGAGTGCACCTGCCGGTTGAACGACAGACGCTCCGCGTCGAGGCCGAGCGCGGCGCACGCGATGCGGCGGTTCTCGGCCACGCGCGCAGGGTCGTCGCCGGTGCCTGTCGTCAGGTTCAGGGACGCGTAGACGCCGTCGCTGACGCCGCCCGCGCGCATCGTGAACGCGACGACGTAGCCCGGCTCGTCCCACCGGATCATCGCCGGAGCTCCTCGGCGCGCGCGAGTAACTGCTCGCGCGTGTTCAGGTCGGGATCGCGAACCACCGCGTCGAGGAGCGACCCGAGGGCGTGGCCGATCGCCGGTCCGGGCGTGAAGCCGATCGAGATCAGGTCGTCGCCGTCGACTGCGAGGTCGCGGATGCGGTGCGGGCGTCGCCGTTCGCGCTCGACGGTCTTCCGCAGACGCGTCAGCTTCTCGAGATCGGGCTCCGGCGGGGGGTCGCCCTTGCCCCGAAGGTCCGCCTCCTTGTGGTCGAGCAGGTCGTAGAGCAGGCCGTCGCCGTATCGCGCGAGCAGCTTGCGCGCGCGCAGCGCGTCGGAGCGCCCCGTGTCGACCATGTGGGCGCGGACGATCCGGACGACGCGCCGCCGAAGCTCGGTGGGATACCGGAGCCGCGTCAGGGCCTGCTCCGCGAGCTCGCCGCTCACCTGCTCGTGGCTCTTCTTCGCGTACGGCGCTTTCGCGTAGTAGTGGAGGCGACCGTCCGTCCCGCGCCACGCGACGTGCGGCTTTCCGAGATCGTGGAAGAGCGCGGCGAGCCGCACGGTGAGCGTCCGGCCCGCATCGGCAGCCGCCTGCACGGCCGCGAACGTGTGCTCGTCGACCGTCATCGCGTGGTAGCGGCTCTCCTGGTCGAAGCCGATCGCCTGCTCGAACTCCGGCAGGACGTGGACGAGCACGCCGGTGTCGCGCGCGATCCGCAGCGCCTGCCGCGGCTCCGCCCCGAGCAGCAGCTTCGAGAGCTCGCCGAGCCCGTCCGCCGAGATGCCGCCGCCGATCCGTTCGCCGGAGACGAGCTCGACCGCGGCCGCCTCGTCGCGCATCTGCGCCAGCGTCGATTCGTCCGGCGCGACGCCGAGCTGCGACACGAACCGCAGGCCGCGCACGAGGCGCAGCGGGTCCTCGGCGAAGCTCGACGGCGAGACGGTGCGGAGGATCCCGCGCTCGAGGTCGGCGCGGCCGCCGTACGGGTCGACGAGCGTGCCGTCGTCGAGCCGCCGCGCCATCGCGTTGATCGTGAAGTCGCGGCGGCCGAGATCCTCCTCGACGCTCGCCCCCGGGTCGACGACGATCTCGAAGTCGTGCCGGCCGGGCCCCGTGGACACTTCGCGGCGCGGCGGCGCGAGCTCGATCCCCGCCCGCGCGAGCTTTCGCACGTCGCGGTCCGCGGGAAAGAAGCGGACACCGACGGGCCGTCCGGCGACGACGAGCTCCTCCGTCCGCCCGTGCGGCGCCAGCCGGTCGCGGAGACCCGCGATGTCGACGGCCGGCACGAGGAAGTCGGCGTCCTTCGAGTCACGGCCGAGCAGACCGTCACGCACCGCTCCGCCGACGACGTACGCGCCCAGCCCGAGCGACCGAACGTACTTCTCGACGGCCTCAGATAAGTGCGATCGCCTCGATCTCGACGAGCGCGCCCGACGGCAGCTTCGCCACCTCGACGGTGGAACGCGCGGGGGGGCTCGCTCCCACGTGCTTCGCGTAGACCTCGTTCATCGCTGCGAAGTCGTCGAGGTTCTGCAGGAAGACCGTCGTCTTGACGAGGTTCTCGAGCGACGAGCCTGCCTCCTCGAGGATCGCGCGCAGGTTCGCGAAGACTTGCTCCGTCTGCGCTCCGATCTCGCCGGCCGACAGCTCCTTCTCGCCCGGTCGCAGCGACAGCTGCCCCGAGACGAACACGAGCCCGTTCGCCTTGATCGCCTGCGAGTACGGCGCACCCTGGAACGGGGCAGGCGCTGCCTCCGTCCGCACGACTTCCTTGCTCACGAGGTCTCCTCCTGCGTCGGTGGATGTGGTGGCCGGCACGCCTGACCGAGCGCGGCGCCGACGGACTTGAAGATCGAGGCCAGCACGTGCTGCGGGTCCGTGCCCTCGAGTAGCCGCACGTGCAGGTTCAGCCCGGCCGCGTGTGCGAGCGCGTCGAGGAAGCGGGACGCTATGTCGTTCTCGACGCCGCCGACGCGGATGTTGGAGAAGTCGACGTTCGTCACGAGCATCGGCTCGTCGGCGCGCTCGAGCGCCGCCGCCGCGAGCGCCTCCGAGGCCGGGGCGAGCGCCCAGCCGGCGCCCGCGGCGAGCTGCTCGCGAACCGCGGCTCCGAGCGCCGTTCCAGCGGCGGTCACGGCCTCGCCGCTCCGGTCGGGCTCGACCTCGAGTGCGATTCGAAAGCGGCCGGCCCGCGCGAGCTCGCCGACGAGGTGGTCGAGGACCGGGAGGCCCGTCGCGACGTTCGCGCTCCCGTCGGCGGCGAGGGCGAGACGCGCTCCGCTGCGTGCACCGGTCATGGCAGTGAGCGTACCGAGTGTTCGCGAACCCGACTTTGAACGGTAGGCCGTTCGGCCCATTGCCCGCGCCCGGCGCCTTTCTTACGGTGGATCGATGCGGCGCGTGTGCTGGGCAGCGGCAGTCCTCACACTGCTCTGTCCACCCGTCGCCGCGGCGGGACGCCGGGTGTCCGTCGGCTACCGCACGCCGTCCGCGCTACGCGGCCTGGACGTCGTGAGACGGATCGACGCGCTGCACATCGCAGAGGTTCGAGTACGCGACCGCGCGGCCGAGGTGCGCCTCGGCGACCGGCCGGGAGTCAGGTTCGTCACACGCCTCGTCCCCCGTCACGACAGCGGCGACCCCGCATTCAGCGGCGGCGGGCTCGCGACCGCCGAATGGCAGTGGACGGCGTCTCACGCCGACCGCGTCCCCTCGTGGGTCCAGCGGGCCGCGTCGTCGATCCGGATCGCCGTCGTCGACACGGGCGCCGACCTCAGCGTCCCGTCGCTTGCGCCGAAGAACGCAACCGCGTGGAGCGTCACGACCGACAGCACCTCGGTGCGCGACCAGATCGGGCACGGGACGTTCGTCGCGTCGCTCGCGGCCGGAGCCTCGCTCGGCTTCGGCGGCGACGCGCAGCTGATGATCGTGCAGGCGAACCGCGGCACCGCGGGCTTCTCGGACGTCGACGAGGCAGACGCGATCGTCTGGGCCGTCGACCACGGCGCCAACGTCGTGAACCTCAGCATCGGCGGCAACCAGACGTCGTCCGTCGAGCGCGCGGCCATCAGGTACGCGATCGGCAAGGGCGTCCTCCTCGTCGCCGCTGCGGGCAACGCCGCGCTCCAGGGGAACCCGGTGCAGTATCCGGCCGCCTTGATCGGACGCGACGGCCTGGTCGTCGGTGCCGCGGACAAGAGCGGGCGGCGCGCCGCGTTCTCCAGCACCGGCTCGTGGGTCGACCTGCTCGCGCCCGGCGTCGACGTCGTCGGCGCGATGCCGACTGGCGCGTCCACGAGCACCTTCTTCACGCCGCTCGCCGATACGGGCTACGGCGTCGGGAGCGGCACGTCGTACGCCGCGCCGGAAGTCGCCGGCGCCGCCGCGCTCGTGTGGGCCGCGGCGCCGTCGCTCGACGCGGCCGGCGTCGCGCAGACGATCGAAGCGTCCGCGTCGGGCGCGGGCACGTGGTCGCAGGAGCTCGGGTTCGGCGACCTCGACGTCGCGGCGGCGGTGCAGCGCGCGCTCGGCGGGTCGCCGCCGGCCGTGGTCCCGCCCGCGTCGCACGCGGAGGTCGTCGTCATGAAGCAGGCGCGCCGTGCCGCGGCGCACGCCGCCGGCAAGCGCCCGCACTAGCGTCAGCCGTCGACGCGCTTGATCTCGGCGCCGAGCCCGCGTAGCCGCTCGTCGATGCGCTCGTACCCCTTGTCGATCTGGTAGGCGTCGCCGATCGTCGACGTCCCTTCGGCGCACAGCGCGGCGATCACCATCGCCATCCCTGCGCGGATGTCGGGACTCGACATGCGCTGCCCGTAGAGCTTCGCGGGGCCGGTGATGACGACGCGGTGCGGGTCGCACAGGATTGCGCGCGCACCCATCGACACGAGCTTGTCGACGAAGAACAGCCGGCTCTCGAACATCTTCTCGAAGACGAGGACGGTGCCCTTCGCCTGCGTCGCGACGACGACGGCGATCGACGTGAGGTCGGCGGGGAACTGCGGCCACGGCCCGTCCTCCACCTTCGGTATCGCGCCGCCGAGGTCGTCCTGGACCTCCAGCCGCTGGCCGGGCGGGACGCGCACCCAGTCGTCGCCGAGCTCGACCTCGATCCCGAGCCGCCGGAACACCGGCAGGATCGGCCACAGGTCGTCCGGCGCGATCCCGTCGATCGTGATGTCGCCGCCGGTGACCGCGGCCATGCCGATGAAGCTTCCGACCTCGATGTGCTCCGGCGCGATCGAGTGGTCGCCGCCGAACAGGCGCTCGACCCCCGTCACGTGCAGCACGTTCGAGCCGACGCCGTCGATCTTCGCGCCGAGCGTGACGAGGAAGCGACACAGGTCCTGCACGTGGGGCTCCGACGCGGCGTTCGAGATCATCGTCTTGCCCGGCGTCAGCGACGCCGCCATCACCGCGTTCTCCGTGCCCATCACCGACGGCTCGTCGAGATGGATGTGCGCGCCGCGCAGCTTCCCGGCGATGTCGTAGCGGCCGTTGATGTCGATCGTCGCGCCGAGCTCGTCGAACGCGTGGATGTGCGGGTCGAGCCGGCGGCGCCCGATGATGTCGCCGCCGGGCGGCGGAACGCTCGCCCGGCCCGTGCGGGCGAGCAGCGGGCCGGCGAGCAGGAACGACGCGCGGATGCGGCTCGCGAGGTGCGCGTCCACCTCGCTGCCGACGTCCTGCGCCTGAACCCGTACCTCGTTCTCGCCGATCCACTCCGCCTCCGCGCCGAGGCTCCTGAGCAGCCCCATCATCGTCTCGACGTCGCGGATGCGCGGCATGTTCGCGAGCCGCACCTCCTCGTCCGTGAGCAGGCACGCGGCCAGGATCGGCAACGCACCGTTCTTGTTGCCGGCCGCTCGAAGGCGACCGTGGAGGGGCCGGCCGCCCTCGATCACGAACGACTCGGCGACGGGCCTGGCGATGGTCGCGGACACGGCGCGCTCTATGCTAGTCGGGCAGTGCCGAAGACCCGTGCAGATGCCTGGGAGACGCTCACGCGCTACACGAAGAGCGAGGCGCTGCTGCGCCACGCGCTCGCGGTCGAGGCGTCGACGGCGTCGTACGCCGCGCGCTACGGCGGCGACGAGGAGCAATGGCGCGTCGCTGCTCTGCTCCACGACTTCGACTACGAGCTGCACCCGACGCTCGACAAACACCCGCAGGACGGCGCGCCGCTGCTCCGCGAGGAGGGCTACCCCGAGGAGATCGTCGAGACGGTCCTCTCCCACGCCAACCATCTCGGGCTACCGAGGGACACGCCCATGAAGAAGGCGCTGTTCGCGTGCGACGAGCTCTCGGGCTTCGTGCACGCGTGTGGCCTCGTCCGGCCGACCGGGCTCGAGGGGCTCGAGCCGAAATCGGTCAAGAAGAAGCTGAAGCAGCCGTCGTTCGCCGCGGGAGTCTCGCGCGAGGACGTCTACGAGGGTGCCGAGCTCCTCGAGATCGACCTCGACGAGCACATCGCGAACGTGATCGCGGCGCTGCAGCCCATCGCCGGCGAGCTCGGGCTCCCCGCCGGCGAAGCGGCTGCGTAGCGCTACTCGTTCGTCGGCTCGACGACGATCAGCGAGTTGCCGTCCGGGTCGCGGACCCAGAACATCGGCGGCACGGGACCGCCGAAGCGGCTGATCTCGTCGTCGACGTCGGCACCCGCCGCCTTCAGCGCGGCGTGGTCACCGTCGATGTCCGTCGTGTCGAGGCAGATCCCCGTCTGCTGTCCGCCCGGCTGCACACCCTCGGGCGGCGGTGCGAGCGCGATCGTCGTCGGCGCGCCCGGCACCGCGACCTCGACCCACCGCATCTCGGGTCCCATCGGGACATCGACGACCTTCTCGAAGCCGAGCGTCCCGGCGTAGAAGTCGAGCGCGCGGTCGGTGTCCGCCACCGTCACGCACACGCGGCCCACCTGGGTGATGCTCAGCTTCGCCTTCACCTGCGGCATCTCGTGCCTCCTCACTCTCGGGTACGCACGTTCAGACCGACGCACGGGGCGAGATTCATCGGTCGCCGCCCGCGAGGCCCTCGACGAGCCGCTCGAGGTCGCTGCCGTCGTTCCACCACCCGATCGACGCGCGCAGGAGCCCGGTGCCCGGCAGCTCGCGGATGATGACGCCGCGCTCGTACAGCCGTGCCGTCGCCTCGGCGGTGTCGCCGGGGATGCGCCACGAGACGAGCGTCGCCTGATTCGCCTCGGTGACGACGTCGTGTCCTTCGTCGAGGAGCAGCGTGCGGCACCGGTCGGCGAGCTCGCGTGCGCGCTCGAAGCGGCCCTCCGGCAGGTCGGCGAGCGCCGCCTCGAGCCCGGCGAGCGCGCTCGCCGGCGTGAACACCGGGTCGAACCGCCGTGCCCCTTCCTTCGGCTGCCAGGTGGCGGCGCCGATGTCGTACGCCTCCGCGCTCGGGTACGCGACGAGACGCGGCCGCAGCTCGCGCGGCTCGGCGACGTACAGCGCGCCGGTCGCGTCGGGCCCGCACAGCCACTTCTGTGCGCTCACGGTGTAGTAGTCGGCGCCGGTCGCCTCGACGTCGATCGCGCCTGCCGCCTGCGCACCGTCGACGAGCACCGGGATCTGCGTCGTGTCGCGAAGCTCGTGCCAGGGGAACACTGCGCCGTCGAGCCACGAGACGTGCGACGTCGCGATGAGCTTCGTTCGCGGCGTCACCTGCGCCCGGATCAGGTCGTAGAGGTCGTCGACGCGCGCGCCGCGGACGCGCGCAACCCGAAGCGTCGCGCCGCTCGCCACGAGCGGCCCCGTCAGACCGAAGTGCTCCGCGTCAGTCGTGACGATCTCGTCGCCTGGTCCGAGGCCGAGACCCATGACGACCACGTGCACGCCCTGCGTCGTCGACTCGGTCAGCGCCACGTTGCCGGTCGGCACGCGGATCTGCTCGGCGAGCCGCGCGCGCACGCGCTCGCGTCGCTCGAGCATCTCGTCGATGTACGCGCGCCCGGCGCGGCCGTGCGCGCCCTCCCACGCGCGCAGCTTCGCCATCGCGTCGAGCGTCGCGCGCGCCAGCGGGCCGAACGTCCCTGCGTTGAGGTACGCGTGCTCGTCGAGAACCGGGAAACGCGCCCTCGCCTCGGGCCACGTCACGTGATCTGCACCTCCACGGGCGCATGATCCGACAGGAGCCGGCCGCCGCGGCGGCGGCGCGCGGCCGGCCACCGGAACGGCGGCGACGTCGCTGCCCCGCGGACAAGCACGTGGTCGATGCCCGGACCCGGCGCCGAGAACCCCCACTGCTCCGACGTCAGCTCGTGGAGCGCCGGCGAGGCTGCCGTGACGTTGAAGTCACCCGCGAGCACGACGACGTCCTCGGGCTGCGCGGCCGACGTTGCGAACCACGCCGCGCGCACGAGCTCGGCCTGCGCGAGCCGCGTGTCGGCGCCGTAGCTCGTGCAGTGCACGTTGGCGACGAGGAACGTGCGTGCGTCGGCGCCTCGCAGCCGGAGCGCCTGGACGATCCGGCGCTCGCTGCCCCACGCGAGACGCGCCGCGGCGCCGAGCTCGAGCCGCCGCGCCTGCGCGTCACGGAATCGGCGCGTGTTGAGCGTCAGGCGCGTGTGCGAGAGGACGCGGAGCCGGGACGAGACGTGCATCGCGTTTCCCTGCCCGGAGAACGCGGAGCGCAACACGCCGTGGTGGATCGCCGTCAGCCGCCTGCCGACGCCGGCCGTGCTCGGGAGCGGACCGAGCAAGGGGCGTGCGGCGACGTCGCCCGCGGTGAACCGTGGAAGCGCCCACGCGGGCACCTCCTGGAGGCACAGCACGTCGGGGTCGTCGGCCGTCGCGAGGTCGACCATCTCGTCCAGGAACGCCGCGCGCTGCGGCGGCACCGTGTTGCCGTGGAAGAGGTTCCAGGTGCGGACGAGCACGTATCTACGCTACTTCCGTGCGCGTCCTGATCGCCGACCCGCCCGCGTTCACGCCGTGGTACGACCACGAGCTGGCCGCTGCGCTCGCACGCGCCGGGGCCGACGTCGAGCTCGCGACGTCGCGTTTCCGCTTCGGCGAGGTGCCGGCGGCGGAGGGCTATGCGCGGAGCGAGCGCTTCTACCCGTTGTCGTCGCGCGTCTTCAAGCGGTCGCGCGTGCGGCTCCCGCTGAAGGCGCTCGAGCATCTCGCGGTGATGCGGTCGCTCGCGCGCGCACGCGCGGACGTCCTGCACCTGCAGTGGGCCGCGCTACCGCAGGCGGACGTGCGGCTGCGCTTCCGCTCACCGTCCGTCTTCACCGCGCACGACCTGCTGCCGCGACGGACCGCGTCGCGGCGCGACCTCTGGCGGCGGCTGCTGCACCGCTTCGACCGCGTCGTCGTGCACACCGAGCGCGGTCGCGAGTCGCTGGCCGAGCTCGGCGTCGACGCGTGCGTCATCGCACACCCGGTGTACCCGTCGACAGCAACGCGGCGGGACGACGGCGCGACCGTCCTCTCGCTCGGCGTGATCCGGCCGTACAAGGGACTGCCGGACGCGATCGAGGCGACGGGGCGCATCGACGGCGCGCGGCTGCTCGTCGTCGGCGACCCGGCGATGCCGCTCGACGGGCTGCGCACCGCGAAGCGAGTCGAGTGGCGCCTCGGGTACCAGTCGCAGGCGGAGCTCGACCGTGCGCTCTCGGAGGCGACGGTCGCCGTCTTCCCGTACCGGCCCGAGCTCGACCAGTCGGGTGCGCTCCTGCAGGCGCTCGGCGCAGGCGTGCCCGCGGTCGTCTACGACGTCGGCGGCCTCGCCGACCCGGTTCGCACGTACGGCGCGGGCCGCGTCGTGCCGGCCGGCGACGTGGACGCGTTGACGGAGGCGCTCCGCGAGCTCCTCGCGGACCCTGCGCCGGCGCGCGACGGCGCCGACCGTGCGCGGCGGGAGCTGACGTGGGACGCCGCAGCCGCGCAGCATCTCGAGCTCTACCGGGAGCTCGCGTGATCTTCCGCCGTTCGCGGTTCGCGAAGCTCGTCGAGACGCAGCTCGACGTGTTCGAGCGCGATCACCGGGACGTGCTCGACGAGATCGACGATCGCCTCCGCGCATACAACAGTGCAGACCGCGACGAGGCCGAGGAGCTCTACGGCGACTACGTGGACGCGGTCGAGACGGGCACCGAGATCCTCGCCGACATGCGCGACCACTACGCGCAGAGCGTCGACGACGCGGACGACTACGTCCGGACGTTCAACCGGGCGGTGGCGAGAAGGCTTCCCCCGCTCGCGCTCGAGATCGAGAATCGCTGACGTGCCCGAGCTGATCGACGACTACGCGCTCCTCGGCGACCTGCAGACGGCGGCGCTCGTCGGCCGCAGCGGCTCGGTCGACTGGCTGCCGTTCCCGAAGTTCGACTCGAGCTCGTGCTTCGGCGCGCTTCTCGGCGGCCGCGAGTACGGCCACTGGCGGATCACCCCGCGCTCGGGCGGCCCCGCGACATCCCGCCGCTATCGCGAGGACACGCTGGTGCTCGACTCGGAGTGGGAGACGCGCGACGGTCGAGTTCGCGTGATCGACTTCATGCCGCCGCGGGGCACGAACCCCGACATCGTCCGCATCGTCGAGGGCGTCGACGGTGCGGTCGAGATGGTGACGGAGCTCGTGATCCGCCTGGACTACGGCTCGGTGGTCCCATGGGTGCGCCGCCTCGACGACCGTTCGCTGCTCGCGATCGGCGGTCCCGACGGGCTGCTCCTCCGCACGCCGATCGACCTGGAGCCGGACGGGATGACGCACACCGCTCGCTTCACCGTCCGTGCGGGGGACCGCGTGCCGTTCGTGCTCACGTGGTATCCGGCGCACGAGGATCTGCCGGACCCGATCGACGCCGAGCAGGCGCTTCGCGACACCGAGGACTACTGGCGAGAGTGGATGCGGTCCTGCCGCTACGAAGGCGCCTATCGCGAGGCGGTGCGAACGTCGCTCGTCGTCCTGAAGGCGCTGACGTACAGGCCGACGGGCGGGATCGTCGCAGCCCCGACGACGTCGCTGCCGGAGCTGATCGGCGGCGCCAGGAACTGGGACTACCGCTACTGCTGGCTCCGCGACGCCACGTTCACGTTGTACGCGCTGATGAACGCGGGGTTCATCCGCGAGGCCGGGGCGTGGCGCGACTGGCTGCTGCGGGCGGTCGCCGGCGACGCGAGCAAGGCGCAGATCCTCTACGGCGTCGGCGGCCAGCGGCGCATCGCGGAGTACGAGCTCGACTGGCTGCCCGGCTACGCGGGCTCGCGACCGGTTCGAATCGGCAACGCCGCCCACGAGCAGTTCCAGCTCGACGTCTACGGCGAGCTGATGGACGTCCTCCACCAGGCGCGGATGCACGGCCTGTCGCCGAACGACCACGCCTGGTCGCTGCAGCGCACCCTGATGGACTTCCTCGAAGGCGCGTGGGACAAGCCGGACGAAGGGATCTGGGAGGTCCGCGGGCCGCGGCGCCACTTCACGCACTCGAAGGTGCTCGCGTGGGTCGCGTTCGATCGCGCCGTCCAAGGCGCCGAGCGCTTCGGCCTCGACGGGCCGCTCGAACGCTGGCGACGCCTGCGCGAGGAGATCCACGCCGAGGTGCTGCGCGAGGGGTACAACAGCGAGCTCGGCGCGTTCACGCAGTCGTACGGCTCGGACGAGCTCGACGCGTCGACGCTCCTGATCCCCATCCTCGGCTTCCTGCCCGCCGACGACCCGCGCGTCGTCGGCACGATCGAGGCGGTCCAGCGCGACCTGACGCGCGACGGGTTCGTCGAGCGCTACCGGACGCAGGAGCAGAACGACGTCGACGGCCTCCGAGGCGGCGAGGGCGTGTTCCTGCCCTGCTCGTTCTGGCTCGTCGACGCGCTGCTGATGCTCGAGCGCGACGACGAGGCGCGCGCGCTGTTCGAGAAGCTGCTCGAAGTGCGGAACGACCTCGGCCTGCTCGCCGAGGAGTACGACCCGAAGGAGAAGCGCCTGCTCGGAAACTTCCCGCAGGCGTTCACCCACGTCGGTCTCGTCAACTCCGCGTACAACCTCTCGCATCACGACAGCCCGCACGAGCAGCGCCCGCGCCGCGCCTAGA